>CAIVKO010000265.1 GCA_903906515.1 Akkermansiaceae bacterium | reverse complement strand
TGCATGGGTGCTGCGGTCTTGACCACCTGAACGGTGTATTCCTTGGTCGACTTGTCTTGGGCGGTGATGGTGTATTTCTGAGGGGTGCTGAAGTCCCGCACTGTACCCGAGGCCGGAGTGGCTGAAGCTCCAAACCCCAATTCAAAGGTCGGGGCGAGCGCCTTCACATCGGTGGACTCGGGAACATAGAGGGTGATCGTGGAGCCGTTGATCGCACCCAGGCCGGATCCCGGCAGGTTCAGACGACAGATGTTTTTAAAGGAGCTGGCAGCTTTGCTTTCATCGGGGAAGACATAGCCACTGAGTTTTCGTTTCCTCGGGACAAAGGGCTTGTCGTCGGTGACCCGCAACTCGGGACCGGGATTCTCGAGCTTATCCTGGGTGGGCGGCAGTTTCGCCGCTTTGGCCGTATCAATGTACTGGGCCAAATCGCGCATGGCGATGACCTTATAGTTGTTATCCTTGAGGTAATCGACCATGTCCTCGAACAAATCGGGATTGGTTCCGCAAGCCGCATGCTGCATATCCGGCGTGCCATGGAAGCAGAGCACGACCACCCTGCCGGCGACGGCCTGCTGGACGGAACTGATGAAGCCTTCCATGTTCATTCCCGCGCCGCCCACGGCAAATGACGGGACATCAAACGGATTGTCCACCGTGGGCCGATACGTGCGATAATGGCCACCACGGGCAAAAAGGTATCCCCAACTCTCCAAGATCGGGTAGAATTTCGTGTTAACCGCATAGAACGGCCAGCAGAAAGTCGTCGATCTCGGAATGCGGTTAGAGATCATTTCGTCTTCCAGAGTCCAGACACTGGCTTGGAGACCGCCTTCATCGGTGTTCGACATAATCGAATGTCCCCGGGTGTGATTGCCGATCTCGAAGCCCTCATCGGACAGGCCCTTTGCCTGCCGCCAAGTCATGTACCAATCCTTGCGATCGCGGAAACCATAGGCGTCCGAGACATAAAACGTACCGCCAAATCCATTCTTCTTGAGGAGGGGGCCGGCAACCGTCGCATTGCTGAGGCAGCCGTCGTCAAAGGTGAACACGACTGTCTTGTCCGGGATCGGCTTCTTGATGATTCCCGTTGGATCATCGGGCGTTGCCGCCGCTGCCCAGCCCACAGTCGCCCCTGCTATCAGCAGCGCACCCATCATTTTCATTCGCGGTTGTTTCATCATGTGATTGTAGTTAGTTAGATCGTTCTTTAGTCAGTAGGTTTCCGACCCTCATTTCCCGTCGCTTTTCAAGATCCCTTCACCCTTGATGAACTTGGGAGAGGTCGCCGCGCTGTAGCTGCCGGCAGGTTGGGGTTTTCCATCGAGCGTGAGTTTGGAGATGTGCATTTCACCTTTGAAGTTCAGGGCAAGCATCGCGCCGTCGGCAACAGACACCTCCGTCTTGTCGCTAAGGCCCTTCGCATGGGTGAACGACAGCGTGCCCATAGTCACCGTCGTCGGGCCGGTGTAGGTGTTTTTGCCGGAGAGCGTCCAGGTGCCGGTGCCGGATTTGGTAATGGAGGTGGTCGCCTTGCCGTTGCGGTCATAGACGTTGTCGATATTGCAGGCGATTTCGCCGATGCCGGCGCTGGAGCCGGCGAGAACAAGGGTTTTGCTTTCCGCATAGCCGGACATCACAATGGGGCTGGTCAGTTTCAACAGGCCGGTTCCGGATTGATCCAACGTGACGGTGTCTCTACGGCCTGTGAGGTTGAGAGTCCGGTTGGTAGTCTCGCCCTTGCCGGTATAGACCAGAACACAACCTCCACTCATCAGGATCTCGCCATCGCCCGCGGTTTTCGGTGCTCCCTGGCTGCTGCCGGGCTTGCCTTTCTCAACGTTGTTGAACGAATCAATGCTCACGGTGCCGCCGGAGATGGTCGTCTGGCCGCTGTCGGTGTTGACACCTGACAGCTTCTGGTGATCACGCTTCTTCGGGACATAGGGTTTGTCACCCTTGACCCGCAACTCAGGCCCGGGATTCTCCAGCTTCGCCTGGGTCGGCGGCAGTTTCGCCGCTTTTGCCACATCGACATACTCGGCCAGGTCGCGCATGGCAATGACCTTGTAATGGTTGTCCTTCATGTAATCGACCATGTCTTCGAATAGATCCGGATCGGTTCCAACAGGGGCATGTTCCATGTCCGGCACGCCGTGGAAACACAGCACAACGACCCTGCCAGCGGTGGCCTGCTGCACCGCACTGATGAAACCCTCCATGGTCATCCCCACGCCGCCCACGGCAAACGAGGGTACATCAAACGGGTTGTCCACGGCGGGCCGATAGACGCGTCCGTAGCCACCTCTGGCAAAAAGATACCCCCAGCTGCTCAAGAGCGGATAGAACTTCGGATTCACATCGTAGAACGGCCAGCAGAAGGTGGTCGGCCTGGGAATCCGGTTGGCGATCATTTCGTCCTCCAGGGTCCATACATAGGCCTGGCAACCACCAACATCGGTCAACGATAATTGCCCGTGTCCCCTGGTGTGATTGCCGATCTCGAAGCCATCATCAGCCATGCCCTTGATCTGCCGCCACGTCATGTACCAATCCTTGCGCTCGCGGAACCCATAGGCATCCGAGACATAGAACGTGCCGCGATAACCGTGCTGCTTGAGGATCGGGGCCGCAATCGTCGCATGACTGGCACAGCCATCGTCGAAGGTAAACACCACGGTCCTATCCGGGATGGGCTTCCTGATAATCCCGGTGGGATCATCGGCCGTTGCCGCAGCACAGCCAATGGTTGCCCCTGCCATCAGCATGGCTCCCATCATTCCCGTTCTCATTTGCGTCATCATGGCGATTAAATCACGTTAGATTGTTCTTCAGTCATTAAGCGAGCGGCCCTCATTTTCCGTCGTTTTTCAAACTCCCTTCACCCTTGATGAACTTGGGAGAGGTCGCCGCACTGTAGCTGCCGGCAGGTTGGGGTTTTCCATCGAGAATGAGTTTGGAGATGTGCATTTCCCCTTTGAAGTTCAGGGCAAGCACCGCGCCGTTGGCAACAGACACTTCCGTCTTGTCGCTAAGGCCCTTCGCATTGGTGAACGACAGCGTGCCCATAGTCACCGTCGTCGGGCCGGTGTAGGTGTTTTTGCCGGATAGCGTCCAGGTGCCGGTGCCGGATTTGGTGATGGAGGTGGTCGCCTTGTCCTTGCGGTCATAGACGTTGTCGATGTTGAAAGCGAGCTCGCCGGTGCCCGCGCTGGAGCCGGCGAGCACGATGGTTTTGTTTTCGCCAAAGCCGGACATCACGAAGGGGCTCGTCAGTTTCAGCAGGCCGGTGCCGGATTGATCCAGGGTGATGGTGTCGCCAGCGCCGGGCAGGTTGAGGTTCCGGTCGGTGGTCTCGCCCTTGCCGGTATAGACCAGGGTGCTACCGCCACTGATCATGATCTCAGCATCGGCGTCGGTTTTGGGCGCACCCAGGCTACTGTTAGCTTTACCCTTCACCACGCTGTTGAATGAATCGATGCTCAAGGTGCCGCCAGTGATGATGGTCTGGCCACTGTGGGTATTGGCACCTGATAGTTTCAAGGTTCCCGGGCCACATTTCTTGAGCGACACGCTGCCGCCGCCCGGACCTTTGGAATCTGCGATGATGCCGGAAAGCTCCTGCACCGTCGTGGCCTTGGTCGTATCGAGGCCGAAGGTGGCACCAGCCATCAGGCCGTTATGATTGACGCCGGTGGTGATGTTCCTGAGCATGGTTCCAGCCTGTTCGGCGGTGAACTCCCCTGCCCCGCCGACATGCAACCGGAGTTCTCCCGCCGCTCCGTTGACGATGATACTCGCAGGGGTCCAGCGTGCGGGTTCATTGTTATAAAGCGACGACATGACCTCCATGAGTCCCATTTCGATCTTGGTGACTCCCGTGTAGGTATTGCGACCTGAAAGTTTGACCGACCCGCACTTGATTCCATGGTCAACGCGCTGCCCGGTCATCGTGAAGCCGCCAGGTCCGCTGATTCCTTCGCTCTTGTTATCGAACTCCAGGAATTCGATCGAATTGACGATGGTATTTCCGAGCAGTTTCACGGGTCCGCTCCAGATGCCTCTGCCGCCGGTAAAGACGGAGCCACCGTTGGCGGTGAGTGAATTCATCACGGGGGTTCCGCCGATGCCGACCGCCCCAAGATTGTCGACCTTTACAGGTCCCGCGCCCAGCCCCTGGCTGGAGAAAGAGACAGTGCCTTCATTGACGATCGTGCCGCCGCTAAAGGTGTTAGTTGCATTGCTGATGATGACCATGTGTGTGCCGTTCTTAATCAAGGCGCCGGTGCCTGAGATGGCACCCTGCAGGATCACGCGGGTGTCATCGGTTTTGATCCCATCGAAGGTGAGATCCGCATCGAGCCTGATCGGCGCATTCACCGTGACGATCGCACGGTTCTGGCTGTTCATGTAAGGCAAGGTGCCATAAACCTTGCTCTTGGCGAACACCAGAGGACCCTTGGAGGCAAGGGTCAGGAAAGCAGTGCCGAAGTTGAGCTGATTGAGCACGAAATCTCCGTCACTTTCCCGCGTCACCGCGTATTTGCCCGGTGTATAGAAATCAAGGATTGTGTCGGAAGAACCACTGGCGGCAGGCGCGGCAACCGCACCAAGATTATCTTTCCATTGTGCGGCATCATCGAAGCCTCCTGTATTGTTAGACGTCCAGGTGAAATGCATGGGCACTTCGGTC
>CAIVKO010000264.1 GCA_903906515.1 Akkermansiaceae bacterium | reverse complement strand
GAAGCAGCTTAAGAGCGATTCTTTGTCCGGACCGCCCGGAGGTCGGTCCCTGCCTTGCCTCGTCATTCGCGGGGCTCGTGAGCACAATTTGAGGAATCTCGATGTCACGATTCCGTTAGGTCGGTTGGTTTGCCTGTGCGGGCCGAGTGGGAGCGGGAAATCCACGCTGGCGGATGATATCCTGCGGCGGGCACTTGCCCGGCATTTCCATGCCTCCGGCGAGTTGCCGGGCAAACACGATGCCATCGAAGGACTCGATTTGATCCAGAAATGCGTGGTCGCCGATCAATCGCCGATTGGTCGCAGTCCGCGCTCGAATCCGGCGACGTTCACTGGCGCGTTTGAATTGATCCGCGGTCTTTTCACCAAGTTGCCGCTCTCCAAGCAACGCGGCTATGGTTCCGGGCGATTCAGTTTCAATGCTTCAGGCGGACGTTGCGAGCGCTGCCAGGGCAACGGTCGGTTGAAAATCGAGATGCACTTCCTGCCGGACGCATGGGTGACCTGCCCCGCTTGCAACGGCCGGCGCTTCAATCGCGAGACACTGGAAGTCACCTACAAGGGCAAGTCGATCTCGGACGTGCTCGATCTGCAAGTGAGCGAGGCACTGGTTTTCTTCCGGCCGATTCCCAAGCTGCGCCATATTCTATCCATCCTGGAGGAACTGGGGCTCGGCTACCTCAAGCTGGGTCAGGCCGCCAATACCCTGTCCGGCGGCGAGGCCCAGCGTCTCAAGCTCGCGGTGGAACTTGCCCGTCCGCAGGCACCGCACACGCTCTACCTGTTTGACGAGCCCACCACCGGTCTGCACTTCGGCGATGTGGAGCGTTTGTTAGGTGCCTTGGTCCGTCTGCGCGATGCAGGTCACAGCGTGCTGGTGGTCGAACACCATCTGGATGTCATTTCCGCCTCGGATTGGGTGATCGAGCTCGGCCCCGGTGGCGGTTACCACGGTGGAAACCTCGTTGCCGAAGGTCCGCCTGCGGTCATTTGTAAAATCCTGGATTCCCCCACCGGAAAGGCGTTGAGGAAATGCTTCGGCCTGAAACGGCGGTCGCAGGGGTCAGCGTGAAGTCACCTGAGCGAGACTCGGTTGCTGACGGATGATATTGGCGAGCATTTGCTTGCAGTGGCCGTATTTGTCGCGCTGGCTGAGAAGTTGGGCGCTGCGGGTGAAAGATCCCCATTGAACGATGGTCAACTCGACATTGCGGGTGCCCCACTGGTTCATGACCTCCTTGGTGGGCTTGTAGATATCAACAGTACCGGTGCCGGTCAGTGCGGAACCGTAATCATCGACCACGTAGAGATAGGGCAAACCCTTGATGCGGAAGGTGGTACCCACCGGGTAGAACGACCAATCGGCGGCCGCGCTGCGGACCCTGTTGGAGTAGCGGAGAGTCGTGCCGGTGGCGTTCTTGTCGCCGTAGATCAAATGATCGGACTCAGTGGATGTGTAGGCGGTGGTGCGGACCAGACGGTTGCGGTCGCTGAAGGCGTAAACCGGCATTGAGTGTTTGTCACGCGGCTTGCTGGCGGCGGCGGCCACCGTGGATGAGGATGGCGGCGGCACCGAGAAGCTTTCGCGACTGGCGAACAAACCACCGGATCCGATTTTGGATTTTGGGATGACAGCCACTCCGGAGTTTCCACAAC
Source organism: Akkermansiaceae bacterium (assembly GCA_903906515.1). Lineage (GTDB taxonomy): Bacteria > Verrucomicrobiota > Verrucomicrobiia > Verrucomicrobiales > Akkermansiaceae > Luteolibacter. The sequence goes on along the minus strand of CAIVKO010000264.1, from coordinate 9,443 downwards.
TGGAAAAAAGCGCGGCGAAGATGGCAAGTGAGGTGAGGGAAATAATTCGTGAAATCATGCTTCAGGGGAAGAGGGGATTGGTAATGGGGCGGATAGTAGGCGTGACGGTGGCCACGGCCAATCATCACAAAGCGGATTACCCAATAGCGGATCCTTTTGCCCGACGCAAACGGAAAAACCAAGAGTTAGACAAGATCAATGCATTTGTAAATACATCGATTTTCCGAAAAACCTAGGATTTTCATTGTGCAGTCTAGGTTTTCGGGTGCCGGGCGGCGGGGCTTATTTTGGCAGACCGCTGAGGATATTTTCCCAGCGTTGTTTGAATGCCGGGCTGGTTTGTGAGAGATTGGCGGCGGCGGCGATGGCGAGTTCGCGGTTGCCGGTGAGCCAACCGAAGGCGATGGCGCACTCGTTGCGGCGCACTCTTTCGAACTCGCTTTTGGGGTTTTTGACAAAAATCCGATGCAGTGTGATGAGGGAGTCTACGGAGAAATCCCCCCATTTGCAGGCGCGGGTTAGGCCGTTTTCGGTGGTGGCAGTGATCAAGCCCTTGGAGTCAATGGCGACCTTGACGATAACTTCACCGGATTTCAGGTGGAATAACGCGCTGACGGGTTCCTTGGCGAGATCCTGTTCGAGATCGCTCAGAAAGACCGTGGATAACTCCGTGACGGACAGCAGCGATGAGCGGCTTGCGCCTGGAGGATTTTTGGGAAAGGTTTTGAGATAGGCCGTCGCTTCGGTAAACCGGCAACCTGCGGAGAATTCGTTGAGCTTGGACATGACCTCCAAGAGGTTCGGTGGCTCTTTCCACGGTGTAACCGGCGGGGTCGGTGGGGTGGCTTTGGCGCTTGCGAGGAGTTTGCCTCTGCGGGTGAGGTCCAATTGCCAGGCTCGCACATTGAAATGGACGCGTCCCTTGGTTTTTAATGTGGGGATCAACACATCGAGCTTGGCCACGGCGGCGTCACACTCCGCCTTGTCGGCCGGTAAATCGGTGAAAAGGGAACTGCAAAGCGTCTGGTAGTCGATGAGGTAGTCAGTTGCCAGTTTTTGATAAATCGAAGCCCACGCGTCATTCGCCGTGAGGGTGACCGCCGAGGCTGCTGCGAAACATTTGGCGGCCTGGTCCGGCAGTCCTTGCTCCCAATTTTTCAGGCCTGCGAGCATGCAGGCCATCATGCGCGGGACGCCGCCGACGGAGGCGTCGTCCTGGTGTGTGACGACCAAAGGTTGGATTTGCCGAAGTTTTTCCATCGTGTCCGCCATTTCGGAGCCGATGCTGCTGCCATCGGGCTGGGTGCGGAAGTGATCGGCGACTTCGTGGCTCAGTCTGCGTGCTTCTGCGGAATTTCCGCAGAGCAGGGTGGTGATGACCGCTTGGACTCCAGCCCATGAGCGGGTGGGTTCCTGCACCGCCGGATTTTTCAGGAGTTTCATGAAACCATCGGCGGCCTTTTCGTAATCCCTGATGGCCAAGGCGGCCTGAGCGTCCCTGAAGTTTTTTCCGATCTCGGCAGATTGGTCGGGATTCGGCAGGTAGGGCACTGGATTCACCACTGGCGGCGGGACAATCACGGGCGTGGCCCTCTTGCGCTTGGTCCAGACGATGGCGAAAATACAGGCCGCAATCACGACCGCCACGCCGATGAGCAAACGCTCCATTTCGCGGTGCTTCTTTTTCGAGCGGCGTTTCGAGGCGGTGCCCAACACTGCGGTGCTTCCGGATTTCAGGTGATTCAGCGCATTGCCGAGAGCGGAAATTAATTCATCATAGGACGAAAAGCGGTCGTTTGGTTCGTATGCCATTGCCCGTGTGACGATCCGGCACGTTTCCGCGGAGATCGCAGGGTTGGCCACATTGAGCGGGATGATCTTTTTCTTGGCCTCACGGAGAATGTCGGTGGCCATCGTTTGCTCGTCGCACGATGGTTTGCCTGCCAAGGCATGGTAGAGAGTGGCTCCGAACGCATAAATATCCGAGCGGAAATCCTCGGCGTGACCTTCCACAGTTTCCGGCGGCACGTAATAAGGAGTGGCCCATAATTCGGTGGCCGTGGCTGTGCCGCCGTGGGTCACGAGTGCCAAACCGAAATCGACGAGCTTCGCGTGACCCTCGGCATCCAGCAGGATGTTTCCGGGTTTCACGTCGCGGTGGATCAATCCTGCGGCATGAGCGGCCTTCAGTCCATATGCCACTTCGATGGCCAGTGGCAGCATTTCAGCCTCGGGGATTTTCTCCCGCTCGCGGATCTGGTGCTCAAAGTGCCCGCCCGGCACGAGCTCCATGGCGATGTAAAAACGCCCGAATGCCCGGCCGGTCCGCAGCACGCGCACGACGTTCGGGTGGCTGAATGACGCGGTGATTCTGGCTTCCTCCTCGAAAGCTGCGATCCGCCTCTCGTCTGCGGAATATTCCTCGCTGAGAATTTTCAGAGCCACCTCGCGGTTGAGCGTGCTATCCAGAGCGGCGAAGACCATGCTCATGCCGCCTACCGCATGGCGGCGTACCAGCGTGTATGGGCCGAATTCCCGTTTCACCCGCGTGTGTTTGCCGCACTCCGGGCACTCGACATTGGTGAACGGCGCTACTGCGGAAACATCCATGGCCGTACCGCACTCATGGCAGTAGGCAATGGTATCGGGCAGCTCGGTCATGGCAGATGCTTATGTTACGTGGCGTGGTGATGCAAACTTCAAAGAAATTTTGTTTCCCGTTGACTTGGAAATGCCCGGGCGGTTCAATGACGATCAGCCGATTGTCATGATCCATGACCCATGATGACCCGTGAAACGGCTTCACACTTCTAACTGAAAAGCACCCTAGCGCGTGGAAATTCAAGCCGATACCCCGGGCGAGCGCTTGGATGCGTTTCTCGCAGCCCGATTGCCGGATCTCTCGCGTTCGCGCATTCAGGCGCTCATCCGCGAGCAATATATCATCGTCAACGGCAACCCTGCAAAACCACGGGATGCGGTGAAAGTTGGAGATAAGATCGCCATCGCCATCCCCGAGGCTGTGCCGCTCGATGCCGCACCCCAGGATATTCCACTTGTCATCCTTTTCGAAGATGACGACCTCGTGGTGCTCAACAAGGCCCCCGGCATGGTTGTGCACCCCGCCCCGGGAAATCCGGATGGCACGCTCGTCAATGCGCTGCTCCACCACTGCAAAGGCAGGCTTTCCGGCATAGGCGGTGTCGAGCGCCCCGGCATCGTCCATCGCCTCGACAAAGATACCTCGGGTTGTCTGGTTGTTGCCAAGTCCGACGTTGCCCACCAATCGCTCGTCACCCAGTTCTCGGAGCGCAGCACGATGGAGAAACTCTATCTCGCTGTCACCCAAGGCATCCCGAAACCTGCAAAAGACACGATTTTCACCCACATCGGCCGCCATCCTGTGAACCGCCAGAAAATGGCCGTCGTCAATCCACCCGGTGGCAAGACCGCCATCACCGATTACGAGATTCTCGCCACCGACGCTGCTACGCTCACCGCGCTCGTCCTTTGCCACCTCCACACCGGTCGCACCCACCAGATCCGCGTTCACCTCCACCACAAAGGCACTCCTTTGCTCGGCGATCCCATCTATGGCAAACCCGCCAAAAATCCCGCCCTGCCGGATCGTCTGATGCTTCATGCGTGGAAACTCAGCTTCGACCACCCGGTCACCGGAAAGCGCCATCAATTCGAGGCCCCCATCCCGCCGGAATTTGACGCATGGGTGGAAAAGGCTCCTGGAATGCTGAATTGCTGAAAGTCACGCGCTTGAGAGCGGCCATAAGCGCTTGCAAGAGCCAACCGGAAAAAGCAAGTTCCCTGCGTTGATTTTTCCCGCAGCCATGAAACGGATACTCCTCCTCACGCTCGGTGCCGCCTTGGGTGCTGCAACAGCCGAATCCGAACCATATCCGACGGCCGAAAAGCGCGTGTTATCTCCTGGTCACACGGTTTATCACATCGATCCCGTCAAGGGCGATGACACTAAGTCCGGTCTTGACCATGATCACGCATGGAAAACTTTCCGCCACAGCAATCAACTGCGCCTCGCTCCCGGAGACAGGGTGGAGATAGTTGCGCCCGGTGCCTTCGATCAAACGCTCGCCCTTGCCACCGGTGATCTACGCCGCCTCCGCGATCCTTTGTTAGGTCTCAAGCTGGAGGAAATCACTCCGTTCCATGTCTGTGCCGACAAGAAAACCGATGATTCCAAGACCGTCCAGACCAGTGACTGCGCGGATGTCGTCATCGAAAACAATCATTAGTTATCATCATGCACCAGAGAATCCGCAACAAGAAACTAACATCCATCTATCATAGTGGTCACCAAAATCGGAGAGCGATGACGTCTTCACGGCGTCAACTATGCGCGATCCTGACCTCCCTAGTGGTGCTGGGTTCCGGAGTTTTTTCAGGGATCGCAGGGGCGACATCCGTCGCAAGCTCTCGGACAACGCAGTGCTTCGATACGGGATGGGCTTTTTTCAAGGGCGACGCGAAAGGGGCGGACCAGCGCGCGTTCGATCAGTCCGAATGGCGTTCGCTCGACCTGCCGCATGACTGGAGCGTCGAAGGTCCATTCGATGAACGCAATCCGTTCGCTGCTCCGGGAGGTTATCTGCCATGTGGCATCGGATGGTATCGCAAGACATTCACGTTGCCTGCCGATATGAGTGGAAAGAAGGTGTTCATCGAGTTTGACGGGGTTTACATGAATGCCGAGGTGTGGATCAACGGTCACCTGTTGGGCAAGCGTCCGTATGGTTTCATCGGCTACGAATACGATCTAACACCTCACCTCGACTCCGAGGGCCGGAACGTGCTTGCAGTGAGGGTGGACCACTCGTTGCAACCGTCCGCACGCTGGTACACCGGTTCTGGAATCAACCGCCACGTTTGGTTGAAATCCACCGATCCGCTGAGAGTCGTCCACTGGGGCACACAGATCACCACTCCCGCGATCACCGCCGAAAAGGCGCAGGTGGTCGTCAATTCGACGGTCCGCAACGACTATCCCGGTAAAAAATCCGTGACCGTCAAACAAGCCGTGATCGATGCGAAAGGCGCGGTGGTCGCCACTGCCGAGGGAACTCTCGAACTTGCGGCTGCGGCCGAAAAAACCCATGCCCAGAATCTCGAAATCGCCAACCCTGTGATGTGGTCGCCTGATTCGCCGGTACTCTACACGCTGCGCACGGTGCTGACCGATGGCGGGCGTGTGGTGGACAGTTATGACACGAGCTTCGGTGTCCGCGATGTCCGTTTCGATGTAAAAAACGGACTGTTTATCAATGGGAAAAATCTCAAGATGAAGGGCGTTTGCAATCATCAGGATCTTGGACCGCTTGGCACCGCGTTATGGGATCAGGCGCTGGAGCGTCGTATGAAAATGCTCAAGGACATGGGCTGCAACGCGATCCGCACCGCGCATTACCCGCATTCCCCCGAACTTCTGGCGCTGTGCGACAAGCTCGGGTTTCTCGTCATCAACGAAACCTTCGACGAATGGCGGCGCGGTTGGGACTTCGAGGGCGAGACTCTCGTCGCCAGTAAGGCCAACCGGGGCAAGGCGAAGTTCGGCTACAACCGGTATTTCGACGATTGGTTCGAACGTGATCTAACCGACCATGTCAAGCGTGACCGAAACCACCCGTGTGTGATCATGTGGAGCGCCGGCAACGAAGTGCCCGAGTCGGTGAAAAATGGTGAGATTGAAACCGTGAAGGTTCTCCGCGATCTTTACCACAAGATTGATCCCACCCGCCCGGTTACCGTGGGCTGCAACTTCATCAAGAGCGCCAACGAAACCGGATTTACCGAACAACTGGACATTGTCGGCTACAATGAGGGGGTTGATTCGGTGTTCGAGATCGAGGGCGACCTCGCCCGATATCCGCAGCGTCTCATGTATCTCTCCGAGTTGCCGCACTCGCTGCAAACCCGTGGTGAATACCGTACGCACCCTCGCTATTACCGCCCTAAATTCGGCCAAGCGAAACTCACCGATAAGGAAGTGTTTCCAGAGACCGATGTTTACTACGAGTCGTCCTACGACAATGCCGGAGTGCAGACCGACGCGCGCCGCAGTTGGCGCATGACAAGCACGATGCCCCGCATCATGGGCGAGTTCCGTTGGACCGGGTTCGACTATATCGGCGAGTCGGGCGGTTGGCCGCGCGTGCTTGGAAACTACGGCATCATCGACCTGTGCAATTTCCCGAAGGATACCTTTTATTTCTATCAGAGTCGGTGGACGGTCAAGCCGATGGTCCACATCCTGCCTCACTGGACCTGGCCGGGTAAGGAAGGTGTCACCATCCCGGTGTGGTGCTACACGAACTGCGACGAAGCGGAGCTTTTCCTCAACGGTACCTCGTTGGGCATCCGCAAGTTCGATAAAGAGAACGACATGCACCTCGAATGGCTCGTTCCCTATCAGCCCGGCGAGTTGAAGGTGGTTGCCCGCAAGGATGGCAAGGAGGCAGCCACCAGCATTCAGCGCACCGCCGGTTTGCCCGCGCGGATCTCGATTTCCCCCGATCAGACCGCGCTGGATCCCGCCAAGCGCGATCTTTCCTACATCACCGTGCGAGTCGAGGATGTAGACGGAAACTTCGCTCCTAAAGCCGCGAAATGGGTGAAGATCCAGATCGAAGGACCCGGTCGTCTGGTGGGTTCCGGCAGTGGTGATCCGCTCAGCCACACGCCTTTCCAGGACAGCACGTTTTGCACCTTCAACGGGCTCGGCCTGGCCATCATCGCCGCCAACTCCGGACCTGATCCTGAAATCCGCGAGGGCAGCACCCGCAAGCCCAATGAAATCATCGTCCGCGCAAGCAGCAAGGGCATGGAACCCGTCGAACTGCGCCTCACCCGCACCGGCGACGGCAAGCTGATAGCGCCGGTCGATGGTTCAGCACCCTCGACGGGCCCAGCCATAGAAGGCGTGGACGGTTTGCCATCGGCGAAGTGAAATCGTGATACTGTAGTCAATGGTCAGATTACACGAATTATCACCCTCGTATTTGGAGTTCTCAGTCGGAAAATACCACCCTTCCGACTCTCAAAGCCCGTAGTTTTGCGCTCATATTTTGATAAACAACCTGTTTTTATTCTTATTTTTATTGCAAAACAACCCGTTTATTTCATGCTTCTTTCATGAAGCGTGCAGTGTATCAAGACTTGCGGGCCTGGCTGGTGGACGCGCGGCGGAAGCCACTGATCTTACGCGGGGCACGCCAAGTCGGAAAAACCTGGTTGGTCCGGGAATTGGCACGGGAACGGAATCTAGCGTTGCTGGAAGTGAACTTCGAGCGCGATCCGTCGTTTGCCAAGACCTTTGAGGCGGCGGATCCCGGGCGGGTTTTCGGCGATCTGGCCTTGTTAATGGACCATCGGGCGGCTCCTGCTGATTCCTTGTTGTTCATTGATGAGATTCAGGCGGCACCTGAGGTGCTGGCGCGGCTGCGTTGGTTTGCCGAGGAAATGCCTGAGTTGCCGGTGGTGGCGGCCGGCTCGCTGTTGGAATTCGCGCTGGCGGATTTATCCCACAGCATGCCGGTTGGCCGGGTGAGCTACGCTTATGTGGAGCCGCTTGGATTTTCCGAGTATTTGGAAGCCCATGCCCAGGAACCGCTGCTGGAGCGATTGCACGCCTGGCAGCCGGGAATGGAGATTTCCAACGCCGTTCACGAAAAGGCTTGGGAATGGTTCGACCGCTACCAAATGGTCGGCGGCATGCCGGCGGTGGTGGCCGCCGACGTGCAGGGAGCCGACGCCAAAACCTGCCGGGACATCCAGCGCGATCTGCTTCACACCTATCAGGATGATTTTTCCAAATACGCCGGGCGCATCGATACCCGGGTGCTACGCCAGGTCCTGCTCGCCGTGGTGGCCTCGCTTGGCGAGAAATTCGTCTATAGCGCCGTGGGGGATGGCGTGAAACTTGAGCACTCCCGCCGGTCTCTGGAAATGCTCGCGGCGGCGCGTCTCTGCAAATTGATCCCACACTCAGCAGCCAATGGCCTGCCACTGGCCGCTGAAAAAAACGACCGCCTGCGCAAGGCCGCCCTGCTCGATGTAGGGTTGGCACATGCCTTGTGGAACACTCCCGCACTCGGACATTTTCCCCGCTGGGAAAACCTTGCTCCCGGCATCCGTGGCGGACTGGGCGAACAAATGGCCGCACAACAATTGCAGCTGCTCAGCGGTGGCTTCACCCGTGACGGCCAATTGTTCCACTGGCGGCGTGAGGGCGGTCGTGCCGGAGAAATCGACTACCTTTTGGAACTCCACGGCACGATCCTCCCAGTGGAAGTGAAAAGCGGAGCCGCCGGCTCCATGAAAAGCCTCCACCAATTCATGCACGACAAACGCCTGGCGCTTGCACTGCGCCTCGACCGGAATCCTCCCAGCCTGCAAGCCATGGAAGTCTCCACCACCCAAGGACAAGCGGTGCGCTACACGCTGCTCAACCTGCCTCACTACCTGTGCGCTTTTCTGGGCGAGATTGCGCCCAATCTTCCCGGTCAGCGTATTTGAAAATTCCGTTCGCTCCACTGCCACCCATTCACAAATGGGAAGCCAGGAATTTTCCTAGGTGGCATTGTCCAAGCGTTTGCATGAGACTACGTTCCATACGGCTTGCCACTCTTCAAATTCGGATGCCGTAACTGTCCCGATCCAAATCCCCGCCCGCACGGCATCCAATAGACCCAAAATGTGAATCCGTTCATTGGCACCATTCAAGAACCTCACCATGAGCGCCGGGCATTACTCGCACAATGCTCTCTTCATTTTGTCTGGGATTTTGAATTGTGAACCTGATACGGAGCGCCGTCATTTTGACGGCTGGGTGCCGCGGACATCCTGTCCGCCGGGGGACAGGATGTCCCCTTCACCCAGCGGACGACACGTCCGCGCTCCTTATGGACTACTGCCAGTTACAGCTAAGTTAGTGTCTTTCCCATCAGCACCCACGCGTGGACCTTCCAGCCATGACTTTCACAAACCTGCCCGAGTCGGTGACAAACACCACGTCTCCCCCGTTGCCACGTGCCATCACGTGATACAATGCACCGGGATACTGAAACCGTGGTTGGCGGTCCATGCGGAATGGCTGGATCCGAAACGTCAGCAGGGCAAGAAAAATGTGAATCCGTGTACTCTGACCCCACTCACTTGACAGAGCAGGCATGAAGAAAGGATGACCCATCCCCAGGAAAAGTTTGTTAGTAATTCGCTTTTGGATTGATTGCCGATGAGAATGTTCATGTGAAAAGAAGATTGCGGAAAAAAAGGTGGGAGAAGGAAGCGATAAGTACCGAGAATGGGAGCGCAGCGGACATGGCCGGAGGCAAATCAGTGATCAGTGAAGAAAAATAACCAGAACCAGCCTTGTGACCGAGGCCGCTGGTGGTTTTTTCAAATAGATTGATCCG
>CAIVKO010000263.1 GCA_903906515.1 Akkermansiaceae bacterium | reverse complement strand
ATGGAAAGACCGATGCGACGCTCGACTTTATCCACCTTGATGACGCGGGCTTCGATTTCCTCGCCCACCTTGATGATGTCCTTGACCTTTTCCACGTGGTCTTCGCTGAGTTGCGAGATGTGGATGAGGCCGTCGATGTCGCCGTCGAGGCTGACAAACGCGCCGAACGATGCGATCTTGGCGACGGTGCCCTTGACGAGGTCACCGACCTTGAAGCGGCTGTCGATGAGGCTCCATGGATCGCCTTCGGTTTGTTTGATGCCGAGGGAGACGCGTTGGTTGGCCTTGTCGATGGCGAGCACCACGGCTTCCACTTCGTCGTTCTTCTTGAGGACTTCGGACGGGTGGTTGATCTTGCGGGTCCACGACATGTCGGAGACGTGGATCATGCCGTCGATGCCTTCTTCCAGTTCCACAAAGGCACCGTAAGCGGTGAGGTTGCGGACCGGGCCCTTGATGGTGGCACCGACCGGATAGCGGAGTTCGATTTCGTCCCATGGGTTGGAATCGAGTTGGCGCACGCCGAGCGAGATCTTCTGCTCTTCGATGCTGATGCCGAGCACGACGGCTTGGATTTCCTGGCCGATTTCGAGCACGTCGCTCGGACGGGTGATGCGCTTGACCCAGGAGAGTTCGGAAACGTGGACCAGGCCTTCGACGCCTTTTTCGATTTCGATGAACGCGCCGTAGGGAAGGAGCTTGGTCACGCGACCCTTGACATGATGGCCGATCGGGAACTTGCGCTCGATGTCTTCCCATGGATTTTCGGACATTTGCTTGAGGCCGAGCGAAACGCGCTCTTTCTCGCGGTCCACGTCGAGGATGACGACATCCACGGACTGACCGATGTGAAGGAGTTCCGAAGGATGGTTGATGCGACCCCACGACATGTCGGTGATGTGGAGCAGGCCGTCCATTCCTTGCAGGTCGACGAATGCACCGAAGTCGGTGATATTCTTGATCGCGCCGGTGACCTTGTCGCCGATTTTGACCGATTGCAGGAAGGTCTGGCGGAGTTCGGAGCGCTCGGCTTCGATGACTTCGCGGCGGGAAAGGACGATGTTTTTGCGCTCGTCGTTGACCTTGACGATCTTGAACTCATACACGTTGCCGACGTATTCGTTGAGGTCCTTCGGCGGGATGATGTCCACTTGCGAACCGGGAAGGAACGCTTCGACACCGACGTTGACGGTGAGGCCGCCTTTGACGACCGACTTGACCTTGCCGCGGACGAGGCCGCCGTCTTGGAAAACTTTGACGATTTTTTCCCAGTTTTGTTTGTGGGCGGCCTTTTCCTTGGAAAGGAGGACCATGCCTTCGTCATTTTCGAGTCTTTCGAGCAGGACTTCGATTTCGTCGCCGATTTCGATTTCCTCGTCTTCGAATTCGTTGGACGGGATGGCTCCTTCGGATTTGTAGCCGATATCAACGAGAACGACTTGGGGGCGGATTTCGAGAATCGTGCCCTTGACGATCGATCCTTCGCGGAATTCGCGGAATTTGGAATCGATCAGGTCGTTCAGTTCTTGGTTGGTTGGTTCTGCGAGTGCTGAACTCATGATGTTTGTTTGGTTTGGGGTTAGGTTAGGGGTTCGTTTTCCTTCCGACATTGCCCCGGATAAGGAATTCCCACAGGCACCGGGGCACCGTCCGCCTGTGAGAGAAAGAAAAACGGAGGGCGAAACTAGACTCCCGAACTCCGATAGCAAGGCCAAAGGAACGAAAAATATCAATCCGTGGCAAAATACGACGAACCGGGGCTCCAGCCCCCCACATCAGGCCGTAAAAAAGACCGCTTTGACAAACCCCTCCGCCTTCTGCATCTTGCCCCCATGCAGGCCATGCAGTATGAGCAATCCGTCTTCTCCATCTTGAAGCGCGACAAGCGATTCGACCCCCATGCCTACTTTTTTCTGAAGGACGCCTTGGATTTCACCCTCAAGCGGATCGCGGAAGGAAACGGCGGGCAGGCCCGGCACGTCAGCGGCCCGGAATTGCTCGATGGTTTCAGGGATTTCGCACTCGAACAGTTCGGTCCCATGGCCTCCACGCTCATGATCGAGTGGGGCGTGCGGAAGTGCCAGGATGTGGGAGACATGGTTTTCCTGCTCATCGAGGAACAAGTTTTCGGAAAACAGGACACGGACCGCCGCGAGGACTTCTCGGGGATCTTCGATCTGGAAGAAGCACTGGTCACGCCGTTTCTGCCGAAGCGCAAAACCGTAGCTGCCGCCCCGACCGGACGCGCGCAACGGGTGTTTTCCTGATTTTCCTAATACACGATCGGCGGCAACGGCACCTGAACGGGAGCCTTCCCCGAGGAGTCGATCCTTGCGGCCACCAGCCCCATGATGATGAGGCCCACAAATCCACCGAATCCACAAGTCATGGCCGTCAGCAACCCAATGACAAAGGGGGCGAAAATCACGACACCCACCATCATTCCTCCCGGTTTGATCTCATAGGCCATCACCGCGAGCCGCAGCCGCGAGCGGGCCAGAGACAGGCCGATCATGGTGTAACATAACACCGCCATAACAGCCGTGAAATGATAGAACACACCACATCCCCCGGTCACCATCGCGCTGCCCGCCAATGCCGCCGCACAACCCGCCAACATCGAGCCGATGAACAGGAAAAACACCGCGATCCGCGCGCCGATGCTTTGAAATGCTGACGCGCCAATCGCTCCAGCGCCAACCATCGCCGAGACACCCAGCACGGTCGTCGCGCAAGCCGCCTCATGCCACCACTCGACGCCGCCGACGAGGTAGCGCACCACCACATAAGGCAGTAGCGACACGAAGGTGATCGTGGAAAGCCCCCACAGCGTCATGAATTTTCCAACGACCACCTTCCAGCGGTTCAGTTTGGTGAGCAGTAGCAGTTCGTGATTTCCTTCTTCAAGCTCCTGCCCCATCAGCACAAGACCTCCAAGCGGCATCAGAATCATGCAAATGGTTCCTACGATCATCCAAAACGGCCCGGAACTCACTAGCAGCCAAACATTCAACATCCCGCTGCTCTCGGACCCTCCCGAGGCGCTGCCGATCTGGAATTCCGCAATCATCGCCATCAGCGCGAGCGCCTGGATCGCTAAAAACGGTAGCACGAAACTGCCGCGACGCAGGCTTTGCCGCAGTTCCTTGGCCGTCATCGGGTCGAATCCCTCCGGCAGATCGTTTTTCCATACCTCCCGCAATCGGCCGGCACGCTATCATCTCCCCGAGAGCGCCGCAAGCCGTGGGACGCGCCATCTTGCCGGACCTTCCAGCCACCGCCAGCAAAGCCAGGCGATCCCCCATGAAACGAGAGCGAACGCCAGCAACCTCACGATGAGCAACGGGCCGTCAAAAACCGGATACCAAAGCCACGGCAATATCCGCCCAAGAAACAACGGAACCGTCGTGTGAAATAGATACAATCCATAACTCAGGCGCCCGATGTATTGGACCGCCGGATGATCCAACGCCCGCCCTAGCCACCCTTGGAATCCTGCCAAAGTGGACGAAATCAAACCTGCGAAAGCGACCGAGAGCAGGGTCTGCTGGATGTAACCCACCCCCGGAACTTTCCAGCCAAACTCGTTCCCCGCATAAACCCACACATAACCCACGAAGGCTAGCAAACCCGCCGTCTTGAGCCGCTTGTCGCCCGGTTTCATGCCTCGCTCAAGAGCAAGCGCCAGCAGCGCACCAATCCCGAAGTAATCCATCGCCGAACTGGTGATTGTCCCCGGATGATGGATTTCCAGAAACTGGGTATCGATGACAAACCGTGACAACGGTGCGATGGCGACACAGATCGCAAATGCCCATGCCATCGACCGCTTCGGAACCAGGAAAACCACCAGCGGCCAGAAAAAATAGAACTGCATCTGCAGCGCAAGCGTCCAGTAATGCGCCGTGCCGGATGGCCAGCCAGGCATCCGCGCGATGTGAAAATTCGACACATGCCCGAAGTAGGCCAACGCATGGTGACGGATATCCGGAGCCCCCACGATGAGCGCGAAGACCATCGCCACATAACAAGGCACCAAAATCCTCGAACCCCGCCGTTTCAGGAAATTCAGAATCTCCTCCACACGCCATGATTTACCATATTTTTCACCGGTTTCACGTGCGCGCAGCAAAATCCGGGTGATCAAAAACCCGGTCAGCGTCAGAAAATAAAACAACCCGATCTCAAACGGAAACGGCCCGCGCCATGCCGCCGGTGCCCAATGAAACCACATCACGCCCACCACCGCGAAGGCCCTCCATCCGTCCAGTTGTGTGTTCCGCTTCGCCTCCAAGATGCGCATTGAATTCCACAACCACTCCGGCCCGACAAGCCAATTCACGCCTCCCTCCCATCCGGATATTCTGTTAGCAAATAATATGGACGATCGTCAGCAGGATTTGTACGATCTCCCACGACATGAAAGCGAAAACCGAACTGTTGTTGTATCGGATGAGTTGGGTGATGGATCACATGATGCGGCCTTCGTTGCGCAATATGGATGAATCGTTCGAGAGTTGGGCGTATCGGAGTGGTTGCTTGCGGCAGATACAGAGCTTGGAGTCGAAGAGTTTGGTTGAATCGAGGCCGGACGATTCCCGCGTTGGCAAGCGTCTTTACCGGTTGACCGAACCCGGCAGGTTGGCCGCTCTTGGCGGAAGGGATCCCGAACTGGAGTGGGCCCGGTCGTGGGATGGGAACTGGCGGATGGTGTTGTTTGATGTCCCGGAAGCCGAGCGCCGAGTGAGGAGCCGTTTGAGACAGGTGCTCAACGACTTGCATTTCGGATGCTTGCAAAGAAGCGCGTGGATCAGCCCCCACCCGCTCACCGAAATCACCAACGCTTTGCGTGACCTGGAAGTGGATTCCTCCTCCCTGATCACCATGGAGGGCCATTGCTGCGCCGGAGAACCCCCACAGGAAGTCGCAAAAACCGCATGGAACTTTGCTGCCATCAATCGGGTGTGGCAACAGTTGGCCGTCCACTTGGACAGTGCTCCAAAAGTCGACGACTCCCTGTCGCCATCCAAACTCGAAAATTGGTCCAAAAAGGAAATGACTTTCTGGAAAAATTGCGCATCCATCGATCCCTTCCTGCCAGAATCCCTCCTGCCGGACGACTATATCGGCCGCGCCGTATGGGCAAAACGCCGTGAAATCCTCTCAACTCTGGGAACCGAACTCGCTCTCTCCTCCCGATTATTCGGACGATCGTCCGAATGATTTGCTAACAGTTTCTGGCTGATCTAGTTTTCCCGCGCAGGCATGACTTCTGTTCTCCACGCTCTGAATACTGGCACGCTCGCCGCATGGTTGAGTGTCGCTGGGTTTGGCACGGTCGGAATTCTGGTTCCGGAATGGCACTGGAGTCCTTCCCCGAAGCCGACCGAGGAGGTTGTGACACAGGTTTTCGACCCCGAAATCCTTCTAGGTGATGGAAATTTAGCGGATAAGACTCCCGCAGATCCATCATCCATTCCAGCCGTGACTCCAGAAGCTTTGCCCGAACCGCCGGAGATGCCCGATCTTGCGGAGCAGGAGCCGCTTCCGGAAATTCCGGAAATCCCTAAGCTTCCAGAGCCGCCCCCGGAGAAGGAAAACCCGGTGGTGAAACCTGCGGAAGACATCCCTGCGAAACCGGCGGAAACTCCGCGTAAACAGGCCACAAGCCGGCCAAAACCTGCGAATTCCGCCACACGCAGCACACCGACCCTCGCGATCGGCGGTCCCTCTGGAGCAGGCAATGGGATGTCGGACTCGGCGCGTTTGGCGGCGGGTCGGATGCCCGCGCCGTCGTATCCGTTGGCATCGCGCCGGGCCGGGCAGACAGGCACCGTGACCGTGGCTTTCACCGTGGATAGTTCGGGTCGGGTGATTTCCGCCTACGCGACAAGCCCGTCGCCTTGGCCCCTGCTCAACGAGGAGGCCGTGCGCACTGTGCGCGGTTGGAAATTTCCACCCGGTGGCGTAATGAAACTCCAGCGACCCATTGTTTTCCAACTTCGTTAAAACCATCCTCACATGCTTGCCAATACCGTCGTCGAAACATTCATCAAAGGTGGCTGGGTTATGTGGCCCATCCTTGCCTCGTTTTTCCTCGCGTTCTGCGTGATTCTGGACCGGGTGATTTGGTGGTTGCGGTTCCGTGCCACCCTGCGTCCCGCCGCACAAGAACAGGCCCGCGACGCCATCGGCACCGGCGGATTTCAGGAAGCGTGGAAACTCAGTTCTGACACCCCCGATCCATTCCTGATCAATTTGCGCGAGGGCATGACCCATGCACACACCTCGATGCTTGCGGCGATGCAACTTCACGCCACCCATCTCATCGAGAAATCCGAGTCTCGCATGTGGGTGATGAGCACCATGATCACGTTGGCCCCGCTATTGGGATTGTTCGGCACCGTGATCGGCATCATGGGTTCGTTTTCCTTTGTCGGCAACGAAGAGCTCGGCCCGGCCAAGGTCTCCGGCGGTATCGCAGAAGCCCTAATCGCCACCGCCTGCGGCATTGCCATCGCCATCTTCTGCCTGCTGCCATACAATTTTTTCCGCAAACGCGTTTCCTTACTGCGCGGCGCGCTGGAACGTTGGATCAACCACACCGAACTGCTGGTCAAATCCGCCAAAGAACACGGCCATGATCTCGAAGCATTCGCCTCCAAGACGCAAGACCGCTCCGCTCCAAGACGCAAGACACAAGACTAAGAAGTCGCATCTCCGATTCTTCACCATGTGCTCTCACTCTTTCCATTCGACTCCCGCCCCATGCTTGCTCTTTTCTTGTGTCTTGCGTCTTGAAGTCTTGAGTCTCTAACCCCCATGCCTGTCCAACTCCATAGCAGATCCAGCGACGACGAGGGCGATGAAGCCCGCATCGAGATCATTCCGTTGATCGATATCATGTTTTTCCTGCTGGCCGCCTTCATGCTGGTCAGTCTGAGCATGACCCACATGCGCCGCGTGCCCATCAATCTACCGAAGGCCTCCACCAGCATCTCAGACTCCAAAAATCCGCCCTATCAGATTGCGATCGACGCTTCCGGAGTGACCACCTGGGAAGGAAAAATCGTCACCCTCTCGGAAATTTCCTCCCGTTTGAAGGCCGCCGCGGCATCCGCTGATACCCGCGTCCTGATCGCGGCAGATGCGGAGGCCCGCCACCGCCAGGTGCTTGCCGTGCTCAACGCCGTGCGCGATGCGGGAGTGGAAAAAGTCAGTTTTGAAACCCAGCAATGATCCCGCGCGCTTTACCCATCCTCAATGCCCTCGGCTGCCTGGTCCTGACCGGGTTGGTGGTCGCGCAGTGGATGAAGGAGCGCTCGATCCATGAGGATCTTACGGCAGTCACCCGTCAACTCGCCGACGCCAAGGATGAGACTGCCAAGGAAGCGCAACGCTGCGCGGTTCTGGAGCACGACATCGCGGTGCTCAAGGAGGCCATCGAATCCACCCAGAAGGCCGCCGAATCCACCACTCGCGAACTCTCGGAAAAATCCACCCTGGCAACCGGTCTGCAGACCGAGCTAAGCGCCGCCCGCGACCAGGTCACCCAATGGGAAGCCGCCATCAAGGCCCGCGACGAGCGGATTCAATCCCTCACCGGCGATCTCGCTGCCACCCGCAAGCGGCTGGATGAGGCGATCGCCAAGCTCAAGGCGGCTGGCGCGAAGTGAGATCCGACACATGTATTTTCCCCACAACCATGGAATCCACCGCTGAAATTTCAGGCCGCATCATTCTGGTCCCGACGCCTATCGGAAACCTGGGCGACATCACGTTGCGTGCTTTGGAGGTGTTGAAAAGCGCCGATCGCATTGCCTGTGAGGACACCCGTCACTCCGGGACACTGCTGGCGCACCATGGGATTTCCGGAAAACCACTGGTCGCCCTGCACGAGCACAATGAAACCCGCCGCGCACCCGAACTCGTTGCCGCCGCCCGCGCGGGTGAAACCATCGCCGTCATCAGCGATGCGGGGATGCCCGGCATTTCGGATCCCGGCTATCGTCTCGTACAGGCCTGCATTGAATCCGGCACGCCCTTCGAGGTTCTGCCGGGACCATCAGCCGTCATCACCGCGTTGATTGGCTCCGGATTTCCCTGCCATGCATTTCGCTTCGGCGGGTTTCTCTCGGTAAAATCCGGGAAACGCCGCACGGCCTTGGCCTCTGCTCTCGATTCCGGTGAGACCGGGATTTTCTTCGAGTCACCCCACCGGATTGTCTCCACCTTGGAAATTCTGGCGGACATCAACCCTGCCGCGCGGGTCTGCGTGGCGCGTGAGTTGACGAAAAAATTCGAAACCTATCATCGCGGCAGCGCGGCCGAGCTCCTGGCCCACTTCCAAGCCCACCCGCCGAAGGGTGAAATCGTCCTGCTCGTTCACGCGGCGGATTGAGGCAGATTTCCAGGTTTCTCCGGGCTTGCAGTCCTTGGGAAGAGCGGCAAGTATCGCCGCCATGTTCACGCCGAGTTGGAAAAAGGAGGCCTTTCACCTGGTCAAGGGTGCGCGCAAGTTCGTGCACTACAAACGCGACCTTCTCGCACCGGACCGCATTGATGAAATCGAGTCGCGGCGCACCGATTTGCTGGACGCGATCAAATCCGGAGATCGCTCGAAAGTGGACGAGGCCTCGAAACAAATCCGCGCGGTTTGTGACAACGCCCTGCCTCAGGAACAACCCGTCGGCTGGCTGGAAGAGAATGTGGAGGTGATGTTTGTGGCGATCGTCATCGCGCTGGGACTGCGGGCGTATTATCTGCAACCATTCCGCATCCCCACCGGATCAATGCAGCCCACATTGAACGGCATCATCGGCAAGCCGTTGGCCGAGGGAAAATGGCCATCATTCGCGCAACGCATGATGGAAAAAGTTCTTCGCGGACGCACTTATGTGAAGATCGTCAATGACCGGGACCGCCAGGTCGCAGTCGACGACAGGGGGCAACCGATGGTCCGCGACGCGCAAATGATGCATTTTTTCAGCCGTGGAGAAATGCGTTTCACCGACTCCGAGCCCCTGAGTCTGCCGGCCCCGGCGAACCCCTGTTATGAAATGGGCTTGCGCTCCGCGCTCAACACCGCAAGCAGAAATAAAGGCATCATCCCCAAAGGCACGGTGCTCTGTGAGGGATACGTCGATACCGGCGATCTCGTGCTGGTGGACAAGTTTTCCTATCATTTCCGCAGCCCGAAACGCGGTGAGGTTTTCGTATTCGAAACCCTGGGCATCCGCGGCATCCACGACCGCAGTGGCGAACAAGCGGCGGGTTCTCACTATATCAAGCGCCTCTGCGGCGTTCCGGGCGACACTCTGTCCATTGATTCGCCCAACCTGCTGGTGGATGGGAAAATCGCCAAGGAACCCGGCATCCAGCGCGTGATCAAGGGTGAGGGCGTTTACCATATCAATCCAAATGGATACGGACTGGCGGATCCCCGCGAGGCGTCGAGCCACGCGAGGCCGATCTATCAATACCTCGCCACGCCGGGTGCCACGCTGAAGTTGGAGAATCACGCTCCTCCCGGCATGAAGGAATACGCCGCGCTCGGTGACAATACCGGAAATTCGTTAGACTCCCGTTATTGGGGTCCGGTCAAGGAGTTCAATCTCGTCGGCCCTGCGCTATTTTCCCTATGGCCCTTCACCACCGGCCACTGGGGACTCATCGATTGACAATACCGTGCCCAACGCATCGGAAATCACCCGTCGCGCCAAGTCCAACCTCGCATTCGCCCTGCGCATCCTGCCGCGCGAGCGCAGGGACGATGCCGAGGTGTTTTATGCCTTCTGCCGCACCATGGACGATCTCGCGGACGATGCGACGTTGCCGGCAAATCAGCGGGATGATTTGTTAGTTTCCTGGAAAACCGGACTGGAATCCGGATTTCAAAAACCCGATGCCCTGCAACAACAGGTCTTGGAAATGCGCGACCGCTGCGGAATTCCCACCGAGCTCATGACCGCCATCATCGACGGTTGCCGGATGGATCTGCAACCGAGGCGTTTTCAGACGTGGGATGATTTGTCCGATTACATCTGGAAAGTCGCCTGCGCGGTGGGCCTCGTTTCCATCAGGCTATTCGGCTGCACGGATCCGGCATCGGAAGATTACGCCGTGGCCTTGGGCCGAGCACTGCAACTCACCAACATCCTGCGTGATATCCGCGAGGATTTCGACAACGGCGGACGCATCTATTTGCCGCTCGATGATCTGGCACGCTTCGGATACAGCGAAGAGGACTTGTCAAAACGGGTGGGGGACGGGCGGCTTCAAGAGTTGATGGCCTACGAGGCCGAGCGTGCCGAAGGATACTTCCGCGAAGCCGCTGGGATTCTGCCTACGCAGGACAAAAACGCCCTCACACCGGCCCGGATCATGGCGGAAATTTACCACCACCTGCTCACCGCAATGCGTAGCGATGGCTTCAAGGTGCTGGAAAAACGCTACAGCGTCTCACGTTCCCGGAAATTGGCGATTCTTTCAAAGCATCTGATTGCCGGTCGCCTTTAATTCGAATACAGTCCCGCGAATCCACGTTCCAAACGCATGAAAAAACCTATCATTCCCGCCGTGTCCGTCGCCGCCATCACGGCTCTTCTGGTCTCCTGCATCGATCCGCTTCCTCCCGTTCCCGGGCCGCACTTCAAACCCAATCCGCCATACGCGCCGCAACCCGTGGATCCCACTGCGGAAAATCCTCCCAACGGTCAGCCATCGAACGTCCCTCCTTCCACGGAGAATCCCGGCTCTCCCAGCCGCCCGGGCGAATACCCGACCGCCAAGCCGACCACTAACTCCAACGAAGTGGTCAGCCCCTACGAACCTTACAAGGTGATCAATATCGAGGGTTTCAAATCCGGCGAACTCGTTCGCGATCCTCATAACAAAAAAATCTTCCGGGTGCCCTGAGCGCTGCGGAAAAATTCTCCCTCTTTCTTACTTGGCAGGTGCCGTTGGAAACGGAACGATTCCCAGCATGGCCGCCGAGATCAAGGAATGCGAAAAAATCCGGGTGAAGGTGGACGACGTGGTTTATATGCCAAGTCTCGAAGCCCCGCCGGACAAGCCGCACCCCTTCGTGTATTTCATTTCGATCTTCAATGATTCGGACCTTCCAGTGACCATCCGCGCCCGCAAGTGGGTGGTCCGCCAGGACGATGGGGAGGTCACCGTGGTCGAGGGCGATGGCGTGGTCGGCCAAACGCCGCGCATCGAACCGGGCGGTCATTTTTCCTATAACAGCTACCATGTCATCGCCTTGGGCTCCACGGTTACAGGCGCGTTTTTCGGCGAAACCGCAGCGGGCGATTGGATTTTCGCAAGAATCCCGGACTTCCGCCTCGAATTACCGGAGTGGGTGTGAGTCTAGAAAAGAAAAATTGAACCGCAGATGGACGCGGATTCACGCAGATAAAGAAAGAGTTGTTTTGATTAGGTCGCACACCCGGTGGGTTAGCGGCCAATGGTTCATAAACCTCTTAACATTAACGTCCATCTGCGTTCATCTGCGGTTCATTTTCCTCTTCACTCGCAGATCACTTCGTCCATGTGGATGTCATGGGCTTCGGCATAGGTGTCGGCGACGATCTGGCAGGGGAAACAAACACCGGTTTTCAAGGCGTTCGGACGGGCATGGGCAAGCATCCGATCATAGAATCCCTTGCCGCGCCCGAGTCGGCCGCCAGCCGGATTAAAGGCAAGCCCGGGGCAGAAAAACGCATCGATTTCCGCAACCGGGACTTCGGGTAGATCAGGTGACGGTTCGAGGATGCCGAATGCTCCGGACACCAGTTCGGCGGCGGGAGTTTTCACGACGTGAAATGTGAGGTTCACTCCGATCACGCGTGGATAGACCCAGCGGCGTTCGGGGTGGCTTGCGGTGAGTTCCATCAGATCGACCTCTCCCGGCAGCGGAGCGAAAACCGCGAGCGTTTGCAGGGCGGGTCGGTGAGCCAGCCAAGTGTCGAGGACGCGAGTGATCGGCCTGGAATCCAGCGGTTGACCGCGCAGGAGCTGCCGCATGTTCCGGCGGAGCAGGTCTTTACGATGGATGGATTCGGGATTTGCCACTTGCAAACGCGGTGAGGTTTTCCATGTTTAGCACTGATGAAAGGCATCTTGCAAGCAGCGACGTTTTTTTACCTCGGGGTGGCGGCGCTCCATGCTGCGGATCCGCAGAAATCATTCACGTGGGATCCTCCCAAGGTCCCGCAAAGCATGTTTACCAAGGATATCGGAATGCTCGATTCCGAGCGCGACGAGTATGCCACCAACCTGGCGATCTACGCATCCAACATGATCACCACCAACAAGGCGTCCGCCCAATCGCTGGCCGAAGCGCGGCGCGTGATGGGACTGGCTCTCCATCTCTCGCCCCGTAACAAGCGCGCCATCGTCACGAGTTTTCAATTGTCCAAGGGGCTCCTTCCGGAAGCCGTCCAGACGAACTACAGCCCGCAGGTTCTTGCCCGGCTGCTTCTCACCCGCGGCCAGTTGCTTGAAAAACAAGGCGGCGATGAGAATAAAAAACTCGCCCGCTTTTTCATTCATCTGGCGGCCACCATGGATCCCAAGAACGACGATGCCGTCTATGCCAGCGAGGTCCAACGCCTCGACCATGGTGATGTCGATTGGGCCGCCGTCACCAATGGAGTCCCGAAACCCGCGCCATCTCCGGCTCCCGGTCCGTCGCAGGAATAGAATTCCCGTCGTTCTTGGTTATTCGGGAGAAGGAGCTCCCGATAAATTTGCGGCTTGAAATGGCGTTCTGCCGATATCAGGCTGCTGCTAGCCCATGGATAAAAGTGAAAATCAGGCGGAATTCGTGTACGAGGGTATCCCGGCATCCCCTGGTATTGCGATCGCTCCGGTGCATGTGATCGCCCGTGGATTTTCCGCTCCCGAAGTCTATCAAATCGAGGAGTCCGAGGTCTCCAGCGAACAAGAACGATTCAAGGAAGCCATCGATCTAACCAAGCGCCAGTTGGTCGAATTGCAGAATCGCCTTGAAGACCTCGCTGGTGAAAATGAAAGCGCGATTTTCGAGGCGCACGTGATGATGATCGAGGATCCGTCGGTTTACAAACGCGTGTTGGCCGGCATCAGCAGCCGCTGCCAGAATGCGGAATATGTGTTTTACGCGGTGATGCAGAATTTTCTCGAAGCCATGCGCCGGATCCCGGATCCCTTCCTGCGCGAACGCACGGCGGACATCGAGGATGTGGCGCAGCGGGTGCTGCGGAATTTCTCGCCGGATAATGTGACCCGCCACATGGGGCCGGACGACCGCCATATTCTCGTAGCTTATGATCTGGCACCCTCGGATACCGCATCGATGGACCGCAGGCACGTGATGGGCTTCGCCACCGAGCAAGGCAGCGTGAACTCTCACACCGCGATTCTAGCGCGCTCCTTCGGTATCCCTGCGGTGGTAGGACTGGAAGGATGCGTCATCGATGTGGTGGCGCTTTCATCGGCGATCCTGGATGGCTACTCGGGCAAGCTCATCCTTCACCCGACCGAGGAAACGCTGGCACGCTATCGCACACTCGGCGATGCCAAGGCCAAGGTGCGCAGTTCGCTGGACGCCAAGCGCGGTGCCGCCACCGAAACCGTGGATGGCCGAGTGCTGACAGTTTCCGCAAACATCGAAATCGTCGAGGAACTCCCGCTTGTGAAACGCAGCGGGGCCAAAGGAATCGGCCTCTATCGGACGGAGTTCCTGCTGCTGGAAGGCGAGGAAATGCCGGACGAACAACGCCAAACCGAGATCTATTCCAAGGTAGCCCGCGAGATGGCGCCGCACCAGGTGATCATCCGCACGCTTGATGCCGGCGGCGACAAGCTGCCGGTCGAGCCGCTCACCGAGCCGGAGCCCAATCCGTTTCTCGGTTGGCGCGGCATCCGCGTATCGCTCGCGCGCCCGGCCATGTTCCGCGAGCAAATCCGCGCGGTCCTCCGTGCCAGCGCCTGTGGCAAAGTGGCGGTGATGTTCCCGATGATTTCCGGTCTATCCGAAATCTGGCGCGGCAAGGAAATGGTCCGCCGCTGCATGGATGAGCTGGAAAAGGAAGGAGTCCCCTTTGATCGCGATCTTCCGGTGGGCATCATGATCGAGGTTCCCGCTGCCGCGTTGTGCGCCGATCTGTTAGCTCCCGAAGTCGATTTCTTCTCCATCGGCACCAACGACCTGATCCAATACACCGTCGCTGCGGACCGCGTGAACCCGCATGTCGCCGACCTCTATCGGCCGACCCACCCGGCGGTCATCCGCCTGATCAAACGCACCATCGATGCCGCCAACGACAACGGCATCTGGACCGGCATCTGCGGTGAAATGGCCGGCGATATCCGCCTCACGCCGTTGCTCATCGGCCTGGGTGTCGAGGAATTGTCCGTGGGTCCGCAAATGGTTCCCAGAGTCGGCCAGGCGATCCGCTCACTCAGCTATGCCGAGTGCGCCGCGATGTCCGACGAAGCCCTCCGCCACACCCGCAGCCAAGGAGTGCTGGATCTATCCCTCTCTCTCGCCCGCAAGCACTACGCGGAGCTGCTGGATTGATTCTAATACCATGTCCATTGACCTCCTTCATCTTACTGATGACCGATGACTTCCTTTTTTCTCACGCGAAGGTGCGAAGGAAAGGAAATTGAACAGAAGGAAACGGAGGGGGCCAATTGGAGGGATCTTCGAGCCGATCATTGGCCGCGTCGGAACATCGAACGCCCAACATCGAACATCGAACGTCGGAATGAGACCGGATGCGTCTAAATGTCTTAAGAGCCTGTCTTAAAAACACGCAAAGGCAGGCTCTAAGGTCTTAAAGTCGAAGGTCGGTTCAGAATTCGCGGTTCTTCGACTTTTAGACCGAAGTCTTCTGTTGAGGTAGGGCGTGCTCGCCGTGGCGCGCCCACTTTTCCGCCGAATGGCGGTGCCAATGAAATGCCCCTGAAAAAGCGAAACCCAAAGCGCGAAGCTTTCTCTTTCTCTCTGCAACGATCAAATTCATGAAAACCATCTCATCAACGGACGCTCGACAAAACTTTGGATGGTTTCTGGACACCGGAAGCCATGAAATTTTGGTAGTGAAAAGACAAAACCGTGAGATCGGAGCTTTCGTCCCGAT
>CAIVKO010000262.1 GCA_903906515.1 Akkermansiaceae bacterium | reverse complement strand
TGACAAAAATCGTGGCGACGAACGGACTGGGTTTCATCGTGGTGCCCACCGTGGTCGCCTCCGAAGCGGTCGAGAGATACGGTTTTGTCCCGATCGGACGCACGAAGGAAGTGGAAACTCGTTTTTACGCGATCACAGCCGAGCGGCGATTCACCCACCCCGCGATCCTTGCGATGACAAAAGGCCTGAGACCCTCCGGAAAAATCAAGAAGACCTCATCGGCCAAAAATTGAATCCAATCATTCAGCACCAAAACCCGCGCTAGGCGAGGAAATTTGAGCAACTCCAAATTACACACGAGCCAGACGTGAGGAGCGCCGACATACTGTCGGCTGGCGGGGAGGCTACATGTTGTCGCCCGTTTCAACCAGCGGACAACATGTCCGCTTGCCGTCAGCGTGCAGAATGCACGCGCTCCTTATTACACCACATTCTCTCGACTCCAGACCTGTATTGACCATCATTCCGCCATGCACCGCCTTTTCCTACTCGATGGCATGGCCCTGATCTATCGCGCCCACTTCGCGCTGATCCAGACACCCATCCGCAATTCCAAAGGCATCAACACATCGGCGCTTTACGGTTTCATCAACACCCTGCTGGCCATTCTGGAAAAGGAAAAACCGACGCACATCGGCGTCGCCTTCGACACTTCCGGTCCAACGCCGCGCCACATCAAGTATCCGGCCTACAAAGCGCAGCGCGATGAAATGCCGGAAGAACTCGCCGCCGCCATCCCCCATGTCAAAGCCCTCTGCCGCGCCTTCCACATCCCCGTGATCGAGTTGGAAGGCTTTGAGGCGGATGATATCATCGGCACCCTCGTCAAGCGCGCGGAACCCGCCGGATTCGAGTCCTACATGGTCACGCCGGACAAGGATTTCGCCCAACTTCTGAGCAAACAAACCTTCATGTGGAAACCCGGCCGCAAGGGCAATGACCACGAAATCGTCGGCTTGGAGAAACTTCCGGAAATCTGGGGCGTCGCGGAGCCACATCAGATCATCGATTTGTTAGGCCTGATGGGTGACGCGTCAGACAACATCCCCGGCATCCCAGGCATCGGCCCCAAGACCGCACAAAAGCTCATCGCCGAGTTCGGCTCGATCGAAAAGCTCATCGCCAACGCGGCAAAACTCAAAGGCAAACAGAAGGAACTCGTCGAGACCCACTCGGATCAGGCGCTGCTCTCCAAAGACCTCGCCACCATCATCCTGGATGTCCCTGTGAACGTGACATGGGACGATCTCGTGCTTTCCAGACGCGACGATGAAGCGATCAAGACGCTCTTTAATGAATTCGAATTCCGCTCGCTCACCAAACGCATCTTCGGAGACGGAAGCAACGAAAGCCCGCAGGCAGATTCGGAAGACTCGCCGGAAGGCTCGGAAACCTTCGGCGAAACCACACAACCCACTCTTTTCGAATCCTTCCTCACCATCCGCGACGTCGATCACACCTACCACCTCGCGAATACCCCGGCGCTCCAGCAACAACTCTTCACCGAACTCGCCAAAAAAAAATCCTTCTGCTTCGACATCGAAACCACCGGCCTCGACCGCTTTTCATCTCGCCTGTTAGGTGTCGCATTTTCTTGGAAAGCCCATGAAGGCTGGTATCTGCCCATCACGGATTTGAAATCCCAGATTTCAAATCTCAAATCCATCCTCTCCTCGCCTGCTGAAAAGATCGGCCACAACCTGAAATTCGATCTTTCCATCCTCCACCATCACGGCATCGAAGTGGCGGGACCATTTTTCGACACCATGCTTGCCGACACCCTGGTTGCGCCGGAGCGCCGTCACTCGATGGATTACCTGTCGGAAATCCTGCTCAACTACACGCCGGTCAAACTTGCCGCGATCGCATCACCGCAGGCCACGCCCGCACCGCACACGGACGACCTCTTTGACTTCGCTGAAAAAACCAAATCCACCAAGGATCTCGACATCTCGGGCATCCCCTTGGAAAAGCTCGCAGAATACGCTGCTGAAGACGCGGATGTCACCTTCCAGCTTGCAGAAAAACTCCGGCCACTGCTGATAGAATCCGGGCAGGACAAGATCCTTCGCGATATCGAGGGCCCGCTGTTGCCCGTGCTGGTCCGCATGGAAATGGAGGGGATTTCCATCAATCATCAGGCGCTCGGCACCATCAGTGTGGAACTCCAGCAGCAGATCGACGAACTCGCAAAATCCATCCACCACCACGCCGACCAATCCTTCAACATTGCCTCCCCAAAACAACTCGGCGAAATCCTCTTCGACCATTTGGGGTTGGCGGACAAGGCGAAGAAAACCAAAACCGGCCAATACAAAACCGACGAACAAACGCTGGCAACTCTCGAAGGCAAACACCCGATCATCAGCGACATCCTGTCATGGCGCGAGGCGACGAAACTCAAGTCCACCTATCTCGACGCGCTGCCGACTCACATCGTTGCGGAAACAGGGCGCATCCACACCCATTTTCACCAACTCGTTGCCGCCACCGGCCGACTTGCATCGTCTGACCCGAATCTCCAGAATATCCCGGTCCGATCCGAGGCCGGTCGCAAGATCCGCAAAGCCTTCGTCCCCCGCTCTTCTTCCCAATCTCCAATCTCCAATCCCCAATATCTTTTACTTTCCTGCGACTATTCACAGATCGAACTTCGCGTGATGGCCGCGTTGGCCAACGACGCCACCATGATCGAGGCCTTCCGCAATGGCACCGACATCCACACGATCACCGCCTCCAAGGTCTTCGTCGTCGAACCCGATGAAGTCACCTCGGACATGCGCCGCACCGCGAAGATGGTGAACTTCGGCATCATCTACGGCATTTCCGCATTCGGGCTTTCCCAGCGTCTCGCCATCCCGCGCGCGGAGGCATCCGCCATCATCGAGGCATACTTCCGCGAGTATCCTGCTATCAAAAACTTCATGGAACTCAGCGTGGCGGAGACGAGGGAAGCGGGCTATGTCGAAACGCTGTCAGGCAGACGCCGGTATTTTCCAGATCTCAATTCGGGCAACCAAAACATCCGCGGCAACGCCGAGCGGGCTGCCATCAATACACCGATCCAAGGCACTGCGGCGGATATGATCAAGCTCGCGATGATCCGCATCGACGCGTTGTTGCGGGAGAAACCCTACCGCTCGCGGATGCTGCTTCAGGTCCATGACGAACTCGTCTTCGATCTCGCGCTGGATGAAAAAGACGTCCTCGTTCCGCAAATTCTCGACATCATGAGAACCGCGCTGCCATTGCCGCACGGCGTGCCCGTGGAAGTGGAATCCGGCACCGGACCTAACTGGCTGGCGGCGCACTGAGCGTCTATCAAAAAATGGCAGGGACCGGTCTCCGTAGCGGTCCGGCGCATGGAAAGAGTGCGCGGGCGATCATCAAAATGCTTTAAAAACATCTTATGGCCGATCTCCACACCTCAATCTCGCGGACCGCCCGGAGGATCGGTCCCTGCCTTCAGCAATATTCTGACTGGCTCTGTGCGCGTGCTGATTCCAGCAATACGAACGAGATCCGGGCTTTCATTCTCCATCCGGCTTTGTCATCATTGACCCATGCCCAATGATGCACGCGGCGATGTCTTGAAAGTGTGGCTTTACGCTGCGGTTTCAGTGACGCTGGGTGCGTGGATCTCACCTTTGCTCTACAACGCGGGCAAGGCGCTAGCCGAAATTTCAGCCAATAAAGTCACCAATGGCATCATCGAGCAGATCGCCGAAATTTGCCGCGCGGCGGATTTTTCGAAGTTCTATGAAGCAGAAATTCTGATAGCGGCATGTCTGTTGTTTTTTCCATGGATGGAATGGGCCCATGCAAGATGCGCGGATGCTTTCCTTGGAATTAGCGGACCATGGAAGGCCCGACTAGAGGATGGAGCGAGCACCACCACACTCGGCCGGCGACTGCTTGTAAACCTGCGCAGCTTGTGGCTCACCTGTGTTGGATTTCTCATCATGGCTGGCCTGCTGATCATTCCGGGAATCGCTCTGATGTGCGCTAGGCATTCCATGCACTCGCCAGCAGGAGGTGTCTTTTCCATGGCTCTTCACATCCTTGCTGTCGTGGTTATTCCCG
Organism: Akkermansiaceae bacterium; assembly: GCA_903906515.1. GTDB lineage: Bacteria > Verrucomicrobiota > Verrucomicrobiia > Verrucomicrobiales > Akkermansiaceae > Luteolibacter. Next base: position 13,427 of record CAIVKO010000262.1, on the reverse strand, counting down.
CTGCAATCATGGAGATATTTTTCCGGGGCCTCGTGATGGGCGTTTTCCTGCGCTCCATGCGCCCGTCCGCCGCGCTTGGAATGTCCGCCGCTTTTTTCGCAATCGTTCTCTCGTTGATTACTGCCCCCGGATTGAACGTTGCCGACCCGGAAGCGACTGGTATCGGATTTGAATTGCTTGGAAAATCCATCGAGCGATTCGCCGATTGGAAAATGATCGTCACCACGTTCGCCCCACTCCTGATGCTGGGCGGCGTGCTGGGTTATGCCCGATTGCGAACGGCTTCGCTTGGGATGCCGGTCGGCCTGCACATCGGCTGGCTTGCCGCGAATGGATTGTTAGACACGCTGCATCAGGGCACCGTGACTCCGGGCGGCATCCGTGCGCCGGAAAACGTCAGTCTTCTCCAACAAGGTTTCATTCCTCTGGTCGCCATCGTGCTGACGGCGGTCATGGTGCATTTACTCACTCCTCATGACGACTCTCCCTCCGATCCCTGAACCGGGCGTTTGCAAACGGTGGTTCTCCCGCTGCCTTGATCTCCTTTATCCGCCGGTTTGCGCGTTCTGCGAATCCGGTCTCACCCACGGTCGCTCGCTTTGTGATGATTGCCGGGGCGATCTGCCGCGTCTGGCCGAACCGTTCTGCAAGACCTGTGGAGAGATGTTTCCCGGTCTTATCGATGGTCCCTTCGCCTGTCCGAACTGCCACAACCTCAGCTTTTCTTTCGAGTTCGCACGCCCGGCATTGGAACGCGACGACCGCACGCTCGACCTGATCCACCGCCTGAAATACAGGCGGGAAATCCACCTCGCTCGTGAACTCGGCCAACTGGCCAGGGAGTCATTTCATGATCCACGGTTGGCCCCCGCGGTGGAGGGAAAATGGCCGTTGATTCCGGTGCCGCTCCATCACAAGCGCCTGCGTCACCGCCATTTCAATCAAGCAGAGGAAATCTCCCTCGCTCTATCAAGGCTCATCGGATTGCCGGTCCTCAAGGCCCTCCACCGCAGACGCAAGACCGAAACCCAAACCCTGCTCTCGCGCAAACAGCGCATGGAAAACCTGCGCGGTGCGTTCACCGTCACCCGCCACGGACGCAACTGGGTCGGAAACCAACCGCACGGTGCCATCCTCATCGATGATGTGCTCACCACCGGCTCCACCGTCAACGAATGTGCCAAAACCCTCCGTCAGGCCGGTTTTAAAAAGGTTTTTGTGGTCACCGTCATGCGGGGTTGACCTTCGAGAAGACCTTCAGCGCATAATGGCAGACGAGCGCCGTCAGGCCCAGCACCGCCAACGGCACAAGCCCCGAACGAAGGCTGTCACCCACTCCCCAAGGAAACATCGGGTGACCGGGAATCTTCTGATAGACCAGGTTGAAGTTCTTGAACGCGAAGATCCATCCCGCATGGAGACCGATGGAAAACCACAGTGCGCCCGTACTTACCCGCGCCCACGCGAGCATCAGGCCGACCACCAGAAGCGTCAGGAAATCCGTGACGAAAAACAGCGGATCGGTGAAGTGGAGCAGGATTTTTCCCAACAGTTCGAATCCTGAAAAGACATTGCCGGGATTCGCGATCACCGAGCCTTCCGGCGGAGCAAGAAAGTGCAGGAATGCGAATAGCAGGGAGATCCCGACCACCGCAAAGGCAGGCCTCGCATAGCGCAGCCACAGTCCTAACAAAACACCGCGGAACAACCATTCCTCCACCAGCGCCGCGGCCACCGCCGGCACAAGCGTTTTGGGCAACAGCTTGATAAAACCGGGATTACCAGCCTTCGGTCCGTATGCTCCGATCGCATCCAATACCAACGCCAGGCTCCACAACAACCCACCCGCGATGACACAACCCACCACAATCTGACTGACGGCTATTTTCAGAGGAATCCGTCGCAGAGCGCCCGCCGGATCATCCTTGCTCCCCGCCCGCAATTTGCGGATCCGACGGAACAAGAACGGCAGCAGCACCAAGGCCGAGAACAACAAGGACCTGCTGAAATACCGGTCGAATTTTGTGAGCGACCGCCCGCAGGCCGCACCCAGCCACTCCAGAAACCCGGGCAGTTCCTTGACAGCCGCTTCCGCGGCCAGCCATTTTCCGCCCTGATAGACCCACGGTGAAATGACCGCGGCCATGGTCAGCGCGCAGATCACCCAAATCACCGCTGCTCCGATTTCAGAATGGAAGAATCGTTTCATCGGGCGCGACCCTACACACCCGCAGCCGCTTGTCGAGAACACGTGCTCAGGCCATGCTTTCTTCCTCAAGATCAACCGAATAAAGATCCGCTGGATATCAGCGGTTGGCAACGGGCGTAAAGGGTATGCTGCGCAAGCTGAAAACCTACTCCGATGCTGGCCTTCTGAGTTCAACAACTTTGTCGTTTTTCAGCACAAACTCAAAGTTCCAGCCCAAAAATCCAGTGTCAAAGATGTAGGTGATGGAGTTGGTTTTTTCCTCGCTAGGCTTTCCAAAAGTTTCTTTCAGTTCCTGCGCTGAACGACCAATGGGATTCCACGTCTTCAAAAACGCTTCCATTGCGTCCTTCGCTGTGACAGCGCCATCTCCATAACCCTGTTTGATTGTATCTTGGAGCATTGTGTGATCAGGTTTTTGCCCGTGATTCTCAGTTGCTGGTTGGGCAGTGGTCAAAATATTTGGCTCTAGTGGCACAAATAAATTTTGATTTTTCCCATGCGTCTCTGATTTGTCGGAAGCAGGCGAAGTCGGGCTTTGCGCCGTCAGCGCTGTCGGCCATTGGAAGTAAACGAGTAGAGCACAAACAAAAGCACACATGATGAAGGTGATCTTTATTTTCATGGCAGTGTTTCAGTCGGCGGGTTTCAATGAGGGGAAGTCGGCTTTTTCATAGAGAAAATTAAGCGGGGGAATTTTTTTCATTTCTGCATGACCTCAAAGTTTCCACTGGGCCCAATTTTCAACCAGAGAACGCGTGCAGATTTCGGCAACCCTTCGCTGGAAGTGCACATGATTCCTATCCGGCTCGCATCGAGAGGTTCAGCGATAAGTGTGTCAAATGTGCTAGGTTCGATGTATCGAACGGGATTCTCAAGTCTGACTTCGACTAAATCATTGAGCGATTCTGGGTCAGAGTTAGGAGCAGGCACTATTTCAGGGATTATGATACCAATTTGCGCAATGTCACTCTCTTCTCGTCGAAAAACAAATCCACCTGCCCCAATTTTTGGCGCCCATTTAGTCCACGAGACCGAAAGTAGGCGATCATGGCGCAGCAGCTTATTCTCCTCTCTTACTATTGTTGCGTAGTGCCGAAATGAATGTCTATCATCTGCCTCACCAAGAAGAATGGTAAACTTCCCAGCCTTCAGCTGATGGTGATATCGTGGCGGGGTTTCGCCGAGGTCGCCCTTCATTGTTCCCAATTGGATCGATCCCCGGTTGAAATCTCCATCTAGCGAACTTTGATGGATAGTCATACCCGCGTCATGTTCACTTAGCCATTTCGTGTCGAGATTAGATGTTTCCTGCGGAATCTGCAATATCGAATCAATTTCGGTGACAGCTGAGGGAGTGGTTATATTAGTTCCTACGGGCAATTTTTGGCCCCGTTTCGTAGGGGTGGAGTCTGAGTGGTTTCCATCATTTGGCGTTCTAAGCAAGAGGTAAAAGATTGAAACAATACCCCCCACGAGCACTACAACGAAAAATTTGGCTTTCATAACATCTAATAATAGAATTTAAGGATACTTGGCTTCAAAAGCGACTCGGCCACAGTGAACCACTTGTGCGTTGCTTCGCACTGTATCAAATTCGCCAGGTCTAATCTCATAGTGTATCGCCCAATCGACAAGTCCCAAACGGGCTCGTTCAGGGTAACTCGTATTACTTATGGAAGCTTTTATCGCATCCCAGCCTTTCACTGTTTGATTGTATTTCATGTAAGTAACATCCGGGCCTTCAGGCTGCCATATGGACAAAAAGAATTTACCAACAACAGTCAAAACGTCTCTGTAATACGTAGCGTCTGCCGTAATGGTAAAACTGATGGGTGATGATACTGTCACAGGAGGGACACTTGTGTATCCTGTGCCTGGATTTGTAATAGTGAAACCTGTGACAATGCCTTTCGTAATAGTTGCGGTTGCAGTGGCTGTCACACCTCCAATTGGCGCTGGGCCAATAGTCACAGCGGGCTCGACTGCATAACAGGTGCTACCATTCGTCACGCTGATAGCGGTAATTCCACCCTCTTTCAACGTTGCTATTCCTGTGGCCGCAACACCAGCGATAGGTGTAGCTGTTAATCCATCATAAATTTTATTTCCCATACCCGGGCCAGCATACGAATCCGCGACGCTTATGTAGTGAGCGCGTGCCGCAGGGTAGTCTCGGAGGTCGTTCTGATTATCGTTTGCTTCTCCTCCTACTTTCTTCAGCAGGAAGTCACTGCCCATGCAAATGTAAGCCACCTCGTATGCGTAGATTGTTTTAGCGTCATCGGCGGTAGCAGGAGGACCCGCGGTAACTGCACTGGTTCGAATAGGCCATACCGAATAGCCAGTGAGAATATTGCTGTTATTCGCTCTGTCTTCTACATTAACCGACATAGAGCCTTCTTTAGTCCAGATTTCCATGAGCAATCCGCGAGTCATTCTCGGATCCGCAATCGCCGCAGCGGCTGCTGTCGCCCACTCAACTCGCGCTGGAAATTTCGTGGCTTTGTAAGTTGGGTGTGGATCAGATTTGAAAGTAGTCTGCCGTGCCTGCACCGATCTTAGAGCCGAAAACTTGGTATTAAACGATGGCAGCTCCGTTACTGCTGTTAAGTTGATACGAGCCAGCGAGTTCAGATCAACGAGAGGATTGTTCCCGTTTGCAGCTTTGAGGGCATCATGGAATTGACCAAAGCAGGTGATTGAAGGCTTCACCCAGTTTGCCTTCGGTGTTGACGGACCGATTGCAGTTGTAGATTTGAAAAACTCATACACGGATTGCAGGCTCTCACGCTTGTAGGCATTCGGGTGATGGTCAGGATGTGAAGGATCGGGAACCCATTCTAATTTGCCTGCGGCATTGGTAATCTGCTTCCGCTTGTAATCCCCCGTGTCGGCTCTCGATTCCGGTTTTGCTGTGCGCCATCCGTTGTCTGTGGTAAATGGCTCGAACCACCAGTTCAAGCGGTCTCTGACCACTCTCACATTGAGCTTCGATGTGGCCTTGAATGTGCCGTCATCCACCCCGACTTGGACTTCGAACATTATCTCGTCTTCCACTAAAGCTCCGCTGCCGAGTGAAAGTTCCACATTAGGCGGTGTTGCGCCACCAAACAAGCCCTCACGCACCGTCGTATCGGCAGGCTTCTGAATGACTTTCCATCTCATCTTCGACAGCAATGTTGCATCAGTGATGCTGGGAAGTTCGATCTCGATCTTTGCCGTTTCATTGACCTTGTCGGCCTTTAGGCAAAGCTCGGAGTTCTTCGGTGGTGAGGCATTTGTCATGGCAACATATGGTACGGTGTCGCTTTTGGTCGCAAAGTCAGTTACCTTTATCTCCACCGGCAGTAGCCTCACCTTATCGATCAAGGTTCCGTAGGTGTTTAGGCTTGACTCTGTGGGGATGAAAGCGACATAAATGACGTTATTTGCGTCAGTGAGTTGCTTTGGTGTGATCTGAAAACCAAAGGAGTTGTCGGACCACTGCATTTTAGAGAAGTCGGCGAATTCAATGGATTGACTGATCGGAACCTTGGTAGCGCCGTTCATGTAATAGACTTGCACGCTATAGGGATCGGTGCCTGCTCTCGTGCTGTACCTTCCGCTTTGCTTCCAAGCAAGAATGTAACCACCAGCCTTGGGATTGGCGATTTCTTGTGTGATGCCGTAGTTGCCGGGACTGCCGTCCAGTTCGACGAATTTTTCTCCGTCAGCCGCGTTCCAAACTTCTACGGTGCTTCCCACGTAAGCCGCCCAACCAGTGATCTTACCAGCTGCCCACTCAAAACCTTTACCTTGGTATTCCGTTGAGGTCTTCATGCTTTTCCACGTGGTGAAGGGCACGACGCTGAAATCACCGTTGGAGAGGGACGGAGGTATTGGTGTTGCTAGAACTACTTCCGGCGCTGGTATAACGCTGAGTGGGCTTATTGGGTCGGTGTTTTCGCCACCATCAGCAGTCTCGCCTCGAGGGAAGCTGAGCGAACTGAGGGGGTCCGTGCCGTAGAGCAAGTATTCCTCGGAGTCACTCCAGTCATCCATATCGGTATCAGCTACGTCTGGATTGGTGCCGATGGCAAACTCCCATGCCAAAGAGAGCCCGTCACCATCAAGGTCTGATAGACCGTCTGCGGGATCGAGAGGGTTCATGCCCAAGAGAATCTCATCGATATCCGTCATTCCGTCTTGATCTGAATCCTCCAGAACGCTCCAGAACGGTGGTGCGGGTGGTTGTGAATTGGTTTCACCGGATGAGGTCTGGACGGTGGCGGGAAGGACCGCGAGCGAGGTGAACAGCGCAAGGGCGGTGAACGCGTATTTAAGGCGTCGGTTGCTTATGTGGGAGGATTGGTTTTTCCATTGTGTAAATTTGGAGGTGATTCAGTTTAGTTAATTTGATAGAAATCCGTAAGTCGCGGGCGACAAAAAAGCAGATAGACACTGTTTTTCTAATCACAAGAAAATTTTAGAAAATCTCGATATGAACAAGGCCGAAACTTTCCTCCTCCCCGTGAGGGAAAACTGGCCATTCTCAATGTTTTAAAGAAAATATTGGAAATCGCACGATCCCATTCATGATGCCGCCGCACCCATGAAGGAACTGATCGCATCCACCCGGCGACTCGTTGAGTCATTGAGTCATCTGGAATTCACCGCGCCGGTGGACTGCGTCTATCAGCCGCTGGAATACGCTTGGAAACCTCATCAGCGGTATCTGGAACGTTTCGGAAACAGTCACAAGCGTGTGGTGTTTCTCGGCATGAATCCAGGCCCCTTCGGCATGGCGCAGACCGGCGTGCCATTCGGCGAGATCGCCGCTGTCCGCGACTGGATGGGCATCAACGAACCTGTCGGGAAACCCGCGCTGGAACATTCGAAGCGTCCGATCGAGGGTTTTCAGTGCGAACGTTCTGAAGTGAGTGGCCGCCGTTTGTGGGGTTTGTTCGCGGATCGTTTCGGATCTGCCGAGGCGTTTTTCAAGGACCACTTCGTGCTCAATTACTGCCCCTTGGTCTGGATGAGTGCCACCGGTGCGAATCTCACACCTGACAAGTTGCGCACCACCGAGATGGCACCAGTGGAGGATGCCTGCCTCAAACATCTCGGCGAAGTCATCACGTTGTTGCGACCGGAATTTCTGATAGGTGTGGGCGGCTTCGCTGAGGAGCGCCTGCGCCGTGCGGCGAAGGCCTGCGGCAACACGGCACACATCGGCCGGATTCTTCATCCGTCACCCGCGTCACCCGCCGCGAACCGGGGTTGGGCGGAAGCGGCCTCCCGACAACTCACTGTGATCGGCGTCTGGTAGCATGCCAATGTGTTCAACCCGAAACCGATATTGAACCACAGATTACACGGATTAAGAAGAGGTTGCGGTAGCGGTGTCATCACCTGTTTGGTGATGTCTTCAATCCGTTAAATCCGTGTAATCCGTGGTCAAATCTCCGGTAAATCACCCCTGTAATTTCCGAATTCGGATTCAACTCATGCGGGGCCCTTTTAAAGTAGGGGTTACTCCAGGGGAGTAAACTGAAACCCTGTAAATCCTTGACTCAACGGGAGATCAGGAATGGTGCGCGATACTGGGTTCGAACCAGTGACCCCCTCCGTGTCAGGGAGGTGCTCTACCACTGAGCTAACCGCGCATTGCCGATGGAAAACTTCCGGGGCGCGCGAAGCTAGGGCGTGGTCCCCACCCGATGCAACCCCTTTTTTCGACAAAAAGAGAGGCGGGAGATCAAAAGATCTCCCGCCGTTGACAAACCCCGCTCGGGGAAGGCACGGCGGTTACCCGATCAGGGGCATCCGCCGTTACCTTCCGGCGAGGTGTTTGGATTACTTCTTAGCAGCCTTCTTAGCAGCCTTCTTAGCAGGAGCCTTCTTAGCAGGAGCAGCTTTCTTCGCAGGGGCAGCCTTCTTCGCAGGGGCAGCCTTCTTCGCAGGAGCAGCTTTCTTTGCAGGGGCGGCTTTCTTGGCAACCGTCTTCTTCACCGCTTTTTTAGCGGGAGCTTTCTTGGCGCTTTTGGCAACCTTCTTCACCGCTTTTTTGGCCACCTTTTTGGCGGGGGCTTTCTTAGCGGGGGCTTTGGGGGCCGCTTTTTTCACTGCTGCCTTTTTAGGCGCAGCCTTTTTGGCTGGGGCCTTCTTGGCAACTTTCTTAGCGGCTTTCTTTGCGGGCTTTGCCGCAACCTTCTTTGCTGTTTTTTTTGCAGCCATGGTTTTGTGTCGTTGGAGTTCGCGTTCTATGTTTGTTTTCTCTTCCGGCGTTAATGTGCCGGCGGAGAGTATCGCGAGGAGCGCATCAACGATGCGTCCTCCAAAAGCGTTGGTCAGGAAATCCTGCGTCGCGCGTTGCACGATGAGTTCCTGGGAGTAGGCCGCTTCATACACGTGGGCCTTGCCGACACGCACCCGCTTCACGAGATTCTTGCGCTCGAGATTCTGCATCACCGTGAGCACCGTCGTGTAAGCGCGGTCTTTTTGATCGGGAAGCATCTCGTTGATAGTCGCCACCGTCGATGGTCCATCATGCCACAGCACCGACAGTGCTTGTAGTTCAAGATTGGATGGATGAGATGGGGTTGTCATTCGCGGCAAGCTCGTTGCTTGTCACGATGTAACTAGTAGTTCGATGATCCGTCAAGTCAAAAAATGAAGATTTTTAAGAAAAGTTTAAAATCTGTAAAACCGGATTCAATTACGATGAAGCTCGTAGATGAGAACACACGGCTCACTTCTTTGTTTTTTCGTCCTGCTTTTCGTCAGCATCGGGGCGAACGAGATGTGCATCGATCTTCTTCAATGCGTTCCAGAATCCATCATCGGCAGGATCTCCATTGAAGAGAATTTTGCCGGCATCAGAGACCACCACCATGGCCGGCAGATTCTTGATGCGAAGATCGCGGGCCAGCGGAGTGGCCGTGGAGTCGATAAACCACTCACCGGCGTTTTTTCCCTTGAGTGGGTTGATCATCGCGGTTGCTTTTGTTAGAAATTCAGCTGGCCCGGGAGGCACCAGCGAGACCACGGCGACACCATTGGACGCAAGCAATTCCGCGGTGGTAGCGAAGTCCGGCAGTGATGCCTCGCACTCCGTGCTCTCGGGGGACCAGAAGTGGAACAACATCGCTTTTTTTCCCTTCATGGATTTTTCCAACGGCACCGGATCTCCACCGGTTCCGAGTGGCGCGAGCTTCATGGAAAAATCGATTTTCACACTGGCCATGGCTTCTTCCAGACGTAGGCGTTCGACGCTCGGAGCGAAGGCAGTTGCCTGTTGCGGGCTGAGCCAGAAGGCCTCGGTGATGTGGGTTTTGAACGCGACCTTATCGCCCTTGCGGATCGCTGCGATGGCCTGCGCGTATTCGATGACGGCGAGCCAATCCTCCTTTTGTCCGAAGATCGCGGACTCACCGGGTTTGAAGTCATCGCGCAGTTTGAGAAACTCCGGAACCATGGCGGCGATCTTTTCTTCTTCGTTCCGGTCCACATGATAGAGGAAGCGCACCTCAAGAATGGTTTGTGCGCCGACACCGTTTTTACGGGCGTTTTCGATTGCGGTCTCCAATTGCTCCGGTGTCCCGCGTTCGGACAGCAGGCTTTCAAGTGCGGCCTCACGCGGCGGGCGCTGTGGTGCGGACGATGAACCGGAGTCGGTAGGAGCTGGAGCAGCTGGTGCGATGACGATTGCAGCGATCCAGGCAAGAATGACGGTGGAATAACGCATGATGTAAAAAAGAAAAGCGCCGGGTGCGAAGTGGCTCCCGGCGCTGGGTTGGAGTTCGGAATATTATTGTGGAGGGATGACCATCTTGCGGCCGAGCACCACCGTGTCGTTGGTCATGCGGTTGGCTTGTTTGATCGACGCCACAGAAATTTTGTATTTCGCACTGATGCCGGAAAGGGTGTCGCCTTTACCGACGGTATGGATGATCGCTGCGCCATTGGAGGGAATTTTCGCGGGAGCGGCGGTGGTGGGAGTTTTTGTTGGCGCGGAGGCGGTCGGGGTCGGCTCCGCGGGAGCTCCAGGATTCGCTGGAGTGACGGATGAGGATTCTTCGTAAGCGGCAGGAGTGTCATAAACCGGATTTGATGCGTCTGCGGCCGGGGCTGCAGCGGGTTGACCGGGTGCTGCGACATCTCCGTATGGATTCGCGGCCTGAGTGGGAGGAGGCGTGTCGTATTGATCGGCACGGGGCGAACATGAAACAGCGAACGCCGCGAGCAACGCTGGTGTGAGAATGCGGATGGATGGGGTCATGTGTCTAAGGGGTTTGGAATCGGACATGGAGTGAATCAATTGCGAGCCTCATCGGCTTGTCGAATGAAACGTCCCGGCGGCTCGGGTTTATTCAATTAATCCTTCGGGCGGAAGCGGAAAAAATTTTTCGCAGTCTCGCCGGTGTGGCGTTCGAGCGCACCCGTGCTCTCGCCGCGGTGGGCGGCGAGATAGTCCGCGACGTGACGGACGTATGCGGGTTCATTGCGTTTTCCACGATGTGGTTCCGGCGCGAGATAAGGAGAATCCGTTTCCAACATGAAGGATCCGGGCGGACAGTTGGCTGCGGTCTCACGGACCTCACGGGCGTTTTTGAAAGTGGCCACGCCGCCGAATGAAACCAACCCGCCGGCATCGAGGACGCAGCGCGCGTTTTCCCACGGGCCGATGAAACAATGAAACACGGCACGCACCACCGTCCGGTATTTTTGATAGATCGAAAGAGCGTCTTCAAACGACGCATATCCGGTTTTATCTCGGGTGTGGATCACGATGTTGAGTCCGGCCGAGGCCGCCAACTCGAAGTGTTGCCTTAGAAAATCAAGCTGCCGTTCGCGGAACACCGCCTCATCCCATCCATCTGGTGCCGGGTGATAATAATCCAGCCCGGTCTCGCCGATCGCGCAAACCCTCGGGTCAGCGGTGAAGGCGGAGAGTTGGCTCACGGCGTCGTCCGGTGCATGATGCACATCACAGGGATGAATCCCGATACACGTGTGAACCACCGGGTTTTCCGCAATCACCAGATTCGGATGCAGGTCGTGAAGACTCGTCGCTAGAGTGACCATGCGGCCAACACCGGCAAGCCGCGCGTTCTCAAGCAGGACAGGAATTTCCGCGGGTTGGAAACGGTGGGATGCCAGGTGGCAGTGGGAATCGATGAGCATGGACGAGAAGATTCAAGACTACGTGATGCAAAACGGCAAGACCGACAAATGACACTTGCCGTGATTTCGCCTCGATCATAAATTTGCTGATCACACGCTTGGACAATCGCACGCGCATGAGGTAGAACAACGCCATGAACGCGTGGCAACCGGCAATCGATGTGGTGAACCGCTGCCTTAGGGCGGGGGTCGGGGAGTTCGTGATCTGCGCCGGAGCACGCAATGCGGCGTTGATCGAAGCACTGGCTCGTGCGGAAAAAGCAGGCATCATCCGCCTGTGGAGACACTTCGAGGAACGCAGCGCCGGATTTTTCGCGCTGGGTCGCACGATGGAAACCGGACTGCCTTGCGCGGTGGTCACCACCAGCGGAACTGCAGCGGCCGAGTTGCTGCCTGCGGTGATTGAGGCGCATTATCAAGCACGCCCGCTGGTAGCCATCACTGCGGACAGGCCAGCCGCATTCCGTGGCACCGGCGCACCTCAAGCGATCGAACAGGTCGGGATTTTCGGGGGTTATGCCTTTCAAGGAGATCTGACAGAATGGAACGGAAAAGGTCCCGTCCATCTCAATCCTGAATTCGAAGAAGCCTTCGAACCCGGTGACGAGGATTTCTCCAAGAATACCCTCGCACCATTCGAACCGCAGAAGGACCGCCTGGATGTCGCGGCACTCGCCCGTTGGCTGCGCGAAGATCTTTTCAAAGGCATCGTCGTGATGATCGGTGGCCTTGAACCCGACGAACAGGAAGAGGTGTTCCATTTCTGCCGCGACTTCGGTGCTCCGGTTGTGGCGGATGCGACAAGCGGACTGCGTGAGGTCCTCCACGGACTCACCCTCCATGATGCAGACCGCATCCTCAAGGCCCATCCTCCCGGAAAAATCCTGCGTCTGGGAGAAGTCCCGAGCGGACGATTTTGGCGCGACCTGGAGCATCTGCCGGACGTGTCGGTCTGGTCGATCTGCCGCAACGGACTGCCCGGACTCGCCCGCGAAAGCCATGTCACCCGCGGCCCGCTGTCCCGGGTAATCCCAGCACTGGGAGAGGTGGAACCTGCGGATGACGCGCTCGATCTATTGGTTGGAGCGTCGGGAAAAGCCGCACGCGTTGAAGAATTGTTAGAATCTTATCCGGACAGCGAGCCGGCATTGGTCCGCGCCTTGTCCCAATATGCCTGCATCGGTGGCGGAGTATTTCTCGGCAACAGCATGCCGGTCCGCGAGTGGAATCTTTTCGCCCAGTGGGCGCGGCCCCTGCCCACCGTGCGCGCGAACCGCGGAGCCAACGGCATCGACGGCCAAATCAGCACATGGCTCGGTTGGACCGCCGACATCGGAGATACGTGGGCGGTGCTCGGCGATCTCACTGCTCTCTACGATCCGGCTGCTCTCTTCATGCTGGATCAGGTCAACAGCGATGGCCGCGTGCTCGCCGTCATCAACAACCACGGCGGCGGAATCTTTTCCAGATTGCCACGCCTCCAGAGCATGAGCCCTCGCGCTGCGGAATGCATGATCAACCCCCACCACGCCGATCTAGCCGGATTCGCCGCGCTGTGGGGGATCAGGCACATACGCATTCACACCATCGATGACTTCGATTCATTCGAACCCGGTGGAAAGATGGTGTTGTTGGAAATCCTGCCCGACCCGGACCAGACCGCTCGGTTTTGGCGGGAGTTTTGAGTGTTGGGGTTAAGGAGATAGCCGTCATCAAAGAAACTTCAAAAAAGACCAAGCGATGAATGATCGAGTACGGTTGGGTGCGAAAAGGCAGGGATCCGACCTCCGGGCGGTCCACGTGCATGAGATGAGGATGATCGAGCGAATGACTGATCTGGGGAACTGCGCATTCTCCTTTTATTAGCTCCCCATGCGCTGGACCGCCCGGAGGTCGGATCCCTGCCTTTTAGCCCCCCTCCGTCTCCATTCCCGCTTTTTCTGATTTCCTTGTGGGCGCATTCGGGTTCCAATCTCCCCGCCGCGCCGGTCCGGGCCGGATTTTTTCTCCAACCCCATCAAATCATGTGGAAAGGCCGCTTCTCCCAAGACAC
>CAIVKO010000261.1 GCA_903906515.1 Akkermansiaceae bacterium | reverse complement strand
GCCCACGCCGACCTCGACCGCGCCGTGGACCGCTGCTACCGCAAGGAGGCGTTCCTAACCGACCGGCAGCGGGTGGAATATCTGTTCGCGGTCTATGAGACTCTCACAGCGCCGCTGGGGATGAGCGTGAAGAAGCCGCCAACGTCCAAATTCTAACGACAATTCGAACCATGAAGGAACCAATCAATACGACTCACACCATGGATAGAAAACTACGCGAGGGAGCGGAACGAATCCGATGGATTGAGGGGTTTGATGTAGCGATTCACCGAAGGTCTAGTTGTTCCTCGCTGTGCAATCATGTATCCTATGTCCGCTACGACCAAAGTCGGGCAGCGTCTCACAAGTGGACCGTTGCGCAATGGAAAGAGAGGCGTTTTGACTGGCTCGCACTGGAGGTTAAGGTTCTCATGCCCGACGGAGAGCCGGTAGGTGACGGAACCCCCATCGATATACCACGAAGAGCTTATCGATTAGAGAAGTGGCATCAAAAACCGCCATTTGGATCGCTGATAGGCTTCAGTTTTGTTGCTCCTGATTCCCATGTTGCCATGCAGCTCCGAACGGATCTTCTTAAAGTAGGAGTCGATTCGGAATATAAGCTGGAAAAGTGGCTATTCTTCAAATCGCACATCCTTACATGGAACTCACCTCCTGTTCACATGATGACTTTTGAATGGAGAAAGTTTATATTGGATGTTGAAACCATCACAGGAAAACTTGGGTCGACATGCGAGTGGCGCGTGATGAATTCAGCTCCCCAATTTCTCGACGAACAGGGCTATGGTTACACCTACTTTGATGGTAGCCATCCAGACAGAGAATGCAGAACAGCGAGCAAAGTAGGTGGTGATCCAGACAACTTGCGCCTGCGTGTTTCGCCTACAATGTTTGATTCTGTGAGGTGTGGTGCGATTGATTTTATCTACTTAGGAAAAACACCAGATACAGCCAAAAGGTTTGAAGGTCGGATTATCAGGAATATCACCATTAGGTGTGGTGCTAAACCTAATTTTCTATCCATGAAAATCGAATGTCGGTCGATTGTGATGGCCACACAGAAATCATTATTCTATCGGATCTATCTTGGGAGAATACTCGAGGTCTCCGAGCCAGGATAGGGTGCTGAATTTCAGCATATTGGGGTTTCGACACTCATCCATCAGCCCTATTTTTCGTCTAGTCAAACCCATTAACCCGCCCGCATGAGGTTTTGTGAGACCTGTTCGTCGACTCATGACCAACAATCCGTGCCTGCGATCCGTGGTCGGAAACCCATGAACCGGAAGATATTGAAACCACGGATGACACGGATGTACACGGATAAGAGGAGGAACCGCGCGGAGCACAACATCCGTGTAAATCCGTGTCATCCGTGGTTCAAAAATGTTTCGTTATCGACCGCGTTATTCTTACAAATAGACATGCGCTGCAGTGTGCTATCAGAGTTTTTCCTCACTCGGCTGCCTTCAAGTCCCTGAGCGTGTGACTCGTTCGCGCCCTGCCGTTCTTGAACAACACGGTGGTCTTGTCGAGGGTGGCGATGGCGGGGAGGTTGAAGAATTCGCGGTTGAGTTCGGCCGCCCGCTCGGGCGAAAGTTCATCGTCAATTTTACCGCTGATTTTGTGGCCGTCGCGGGTGACGAAGTCGAAGCGCCAGGATTCGAGGAGCATACCTTTGAAGACTCCCGGCAGTTGGATTTCCTGAGTTTCCGTAACCGTGGCGGCAACACGCTCGTAAGCCTCACCGGCCCTGACGGGGTCCATCGAGCATCTGGCCTCCTTGTTGCCAAGGGGCAGGGCCTCAATGAAACCTTCCAGCGCCTGCTCCCGCTCGCGGAATGCCAGTGACATCAGCGGATGATCCCCGGCCAACTCCTTCATTCGACGGGTATCGAGGAGTTGTGCCCTGAGTGCCTCTCGTTGGGTTCGGGTCGTCATGGGGTGGGTGGGGTGATGAGGTTGCGTGCAGCAGCGTCGTCCGCAGGAGTGTCCAAGTCAATTTTCAACATTCCTTTCCAGACTCCGAGGCGATTATGAGAGAACAGAAGCGCCCAGTAACGTGAGAATTCGACCGTCTTCTCGGGCGCGAACCCGGCATCGAATGGGTAATGGTCGATCAAGTAAGTGGCCTTTGCCAGGCGCGGACTGGCAAATTCCGGAAAGGCGGCTGCCACGGCTGTTTGGAATGGAGTGTCGTACCCATGAAGACGCTCATCTTCATTTGCCTGTGCGTCTCCGCCCTTTGCCGGCCGGTGGCGGCAGTTCCGTTTTCCCTTGCCTCCCGCGAGGTGCTCAGGGACATGCCCGGTGAGGTTCCCCGGCTGCTGGGGGAAGCCATCGACCAACAATCCAATCGAGTGAATCGGTTGCGAGGCAGACAGGAGCCCGAGTTGCGGGTGGTCTGCCCCCCGCCGCCGTGAAACCTCCTCCGAAGAACCTCGTGCCATGGTGGGTGGTTTCCGTTCTGGTGGCTTCCGCCTTGGTGGCTTGCAGCGTCTGGTGGT
>CAIVKO010000260.1 GCA_903906515.1 Akkermansiaceae bacterium | reverse complement strand
TGCCATTGCCTAGCAACAATCCGATGGCGTTGGGGCCTGCGCGCAGGGAGGCCGTGATGTCGTAGGTGTTATACAGGCAGGTCTTCTCGTATTGTGTCCAACCCGGAGCCAGGAGATCGTTGCCCACCTTGCTGCCATTGAGCGTCATTTCATACTGCCCCACACCGCACATGTGGACAATGGCGCGCGTGAGCCCCGGCTCGACGGCGAATTCGCGGCGCAAGAGCACGGCTTCATACTTCTCCCTGGGACTATCCAGACTCGGTGGCGTGCTATTCTTGCCTTCATTCGGGGCACCAATCCATTTCGCACCTTGCCAGTCTTCCTGTTTGAGGACCCCCATGGTCCAGCGCGCCCCAGGACTCCATTCCGAGGCCTTTCCGTTCTGATCCCACGTCCGGACTTTCCACCAGCAAGCTTGGTTCGACGCGAGGGGTTTGCCGCCGTAGGCAATCTGGCTCATCTGATCGGAGGCAACCTTGCCCGAAGCCCACAAATCTCCCTTGTTCTCTGCCAGCAATGTGGGTGCGGAGGAAACGATCACTTCATAAGCACTCTGGCTGAGTCCACGCTCGGGAGAGATATTGGTTTTATATTTCCATTCGAGGCGTGGGTTGGCGGAGTCGATTCCGAGCGGATCGACTCTATATTCGCAGCGTAGGTTTGATAGTTCGAACGCTTCGACCACGGCCGGAGCCATTGGGATCAAGGACAACAAAACTATAGTAAATATTTTATTCATAATTTTTTATTCAGCATTCCCCACTTCCATTTGATATTCGCCCGGAGCCACGGTCAGCTCCAGCCGGTCCCCGCGATGCGTCAAGCCGCTGCAACCGGTCAAATCCCCCTGGATTTTTTCCCCAAACCAGAGGACTTTGCCGCCCACCTTCAGCGTGGGTTGCGCCACAGTGCCCACCGGCAGGCTGACGACGGCGGCGGTATTTGCCGGCACAATCGTTTTCAACCGAAAAACGCGATCTTTAAGCTCCCAATCAACCTGTATATCCCCGTGTGGCGAGGGAACTACGCCCTTGGCGAACGAAAGTCCACAGGTGGTCGGGCGGATCGCAAAGGTCGCAAAACCAGGGGTGAGCGGACGTACCCCCAGGATCCGGCTCGACATCTGGTAGGAGGGAGAGCCGACCCAGGCATGCGAATAGTCGCCACGCGTCGAACTCAGTTCCCGCACCGTCTGTGTGTCAGGCTCCACTTCAAACTCAAGCATCTTGGGCACGCCATACTTCGCAAATAAATCAGTGTGTTCAAAAGCGTTAAAGACGTAGTGCATATAATAGCGCGTCACATCCCAATTTTCATTGGCCAACATCGTCTCTATTATGGGAGCCTGAAGTGTTTTGGGCGTCAGATCATAGAGCACAGCCATGATATTGTTCTGCGTGCTAAAACTCTCCATCTGCACATCGGCTGGCAGCCATTTACTGGGTTGGATCGACGTGACAAACGGTTTGCCATCGCGAAAAAAGCCGCGTGCCGGGTTCCACAGCTCGTCGCTGTAGGATTTGAGGACCTTACGCCGCATCTCGCCGTATTTTTCCAGCGCAGTCCCGTTTTTCGTGATCTGAGAAACTCGAATGGCATCCGCCAAACCTCGATAATACAGGGCGGTCATATAACCTTGTCCAATCACAGCCGGCGGATGGTGACAGTCGAACTTGATCTTCGGGTCCTTGTCGTCGCAGACCGGGGAAAAATCCAAGAACATATAGTTGGGCGCTTCCGAAATGATTCCGTTTTTGCCAATATATGAGGTGAACTGGTCGATCACCCCATGCACTTGTGGGGCCAGTTCCTGGATCAGGCCCGAGTCGCCGGTGTAGTCGTAATAATTCAGCAACGCCTGGAGCCAGCAAAAGATATAGCTGGTGTGGAAGGTCTTGTATTTGGCGTTCTCTAGGATCCAGGCAAACTTGCGCAGATCCTGCCGGATCAATTCATGGTTGTTTCCCAGCGTAGTATAGGCGATCAGGTCCGCTATCATATAATCCCCATAATCGGCCAGGGGTTCCCGATTATTAGGGGAATCCAGATGATGGGTAATCATACAAATCTGGTTCGACCAGCGCCCGCTTTTCCACAGGGCATTCAGGGTCTCGTTACTACAAGTGAAGGCCCCCCGGTATTCCACGGGTTGGGACCAGGCATTGCCGGTGACTTCCTGGATCTCCACCGGCTGGGTGGCATTGCGCACGATCACCCGGATGACTCCGATCGCCGAGTAGTTCCTGTTTTCAAAGTATTGCACACCGTCGCGCAGCAGGATCTGGCAGAGGGTCCGCCTTCTGGAGTAACTCTCGCCGGACTCCAGATAGACCTGTGCTCCGCTGCAGCCCTTGATCTTGATCCCGCAGCGACCGGCCATGACCCGGCTGAACTGAACCGCAAAATCCCCATCCCCCTTGACCACAATCGGGTGATTGGGCTGAAGCGGATGCTCCGGCACCGTCACCTGGCCGTTCACCTCGGTCACGGTGAAATCGGGATGACGCACTTCCATCAAGGGTGGCAATTCGCTCATGACCAGGTTCTCGGGCAGCTTTCCCACGCGGCACCCGAGCCACTGCCCATCAGCAAATCCCACCCGTTGCCAGCCAATCGGCTCGGCCGTGGCATCGAAGGTCGTCTGTTTCGCCCCGATCGGAATCGAGCCCGCTTCGACATTCATCCGCTTGGCTTGGAAAGGATCAACCGGGTACATCTGTTTGAGGTAGGGATTGGAAATCCCCCGCCAGGTGGCATCACTCTTCAGCACGTCGCTGCTCCCATCGGCATAATCGACGCGCGCCTCAAACAGGAAGCCGCTCTTGGTTTCCACGGCTACGCTGTTTTGGCCTGTATGAAAAAGCCCGGTGAAATCGCGGCCATCATAAAAGTTCCGCCCCGATTGCACTCCCGAAATATCACGTCCACTGTCGGCTGGTCCCCGAGCTGTGGGCAGTCCGTTGATATAAAGCACGAAGCGATCCCCATAGAACCACGCCGTTACTTTCGTGGGAGCTTGTTTCAGAATAAACTCCGTTCGCATACAAATCCCCAGCGAATCGGGAATACTCGGGGCGGTGGTGCCGATCCAACTCCCTTCCCATTTTTCCTTGGGCTCGGGCCGAACATAGCGATAGCCGGGAGCCTGCATTCCCTCGCCGTCCACCAAGACCGTCATCCCGGGATTCCGGATCGGTCCACGGGTGTCGGGAACTTCCTGGGCCAGTCCCACTGGCACCAATCCACTCAAAACCGACAGAGTCGCCAAAAGACAGGCTGCTTTCAGGGAAGTCCCCGTGCCCGCAGTCTTCTCCGGCAGCGTTGTGACAGCCGACGTGTG
>CAIVKO010000259.1 GCA_903906515.1 Akkermansiaceae bacterium | reverse complement strand
TGAAGTATCGATGATCAAATATACGGGAAGTCTTCGACTCATGAATTTAAGTATTGCTAATCGCTAGAAATGCAACTTGCACACAGCTGCATAATAGTTCGGTCTATTCATTATGTGTACATGTGCTGCCGCACGATCTCAGTAAACGAATCGAACGGGTAGGCTTCACCCACAGCATGGAACTTCCAGCCACCTCCTTCGCGTTGAACATCACCGAACACCATAGTGCACTTTTCGTGATTTGCCGGATCACTGTCCAGTGAGTATCGAGCCATTTCCTTTCCAGACGCATCGACCGCTCGAATGTAGGCATTCTCCACCAAGCCGAAATGCTGTTTTCTGGTAATCCCCTGATAGATAGTAACCACGAAGACAATTCTGTTGTAAATTTCTGGCAGATTGCTTAGATGCAGCACGATCTGTTCATCATCAGAATCACCAGTACCGCCAGTGCGATTGTCGCCTGAGTGATAGACCAGCCCTGATGCGTGCTTCAAATTATTATAGAAGATGACGTCGCTGTTGAGCAACTTGTCGCCCATATTGCGAATTTTACCGTTAGAATCAAGCATCATTGCGATTGCATCGAGATCATACTCTTTGGTCTTCCCGGCGAACATGCTCATAAGACCACCTTTCTGCTTGATTTTCCAACCGAGACCGATAGTGATCTTTGACAAATCGTTTTCTTCCTTGCGTAGATTGATCGTCTGCCCCTTGCGAAGATTTATAGCCATGATAGTGTGTTTCAGTTAAACGTATTTGGCAACCAATGCCTCCAGACCGCCGCGATAACCATTGCCCATTGCCTCAAAGCGCCACTCATTGTCTCTACGGTAGAGCCTGCCAAACTCGATTGCGGTCTCGACTGAGAAATCCTCATCCAAGTCATAGCGGCACAGTTCATCGTTGGTAAGCCCATTGTAGATCCGGATGAATGAATTCTTGACCTGGCCGAAGTTTTGTCTGCGTGCTTCGTAATCGTAAATAGTCACTACAAACAGGATCTGCTGGACTCGTGGATCGACTTTATCGATATCGACTGTGAGAGTCTCGTCATCTCCATCAGAGCTACCGCCGGTGCGGTCGTCACCGGAGGATTCCACTGCGCCGTCTTTGGATTTCTGGTTGTTAAAATATACGAAAAAATCTTCGGCGAGGCACTTACCGTTGCTGCCAAGCATGAATGCCGAGGCATCGAGATCAAATTCCACGCTGCCTGTTGCGGGGTCCCAGCCGAGTCCAACACAGATTTTCTTCAGAGTCACATCGACTCTCTGTCCTTTTGTTAAATTGATAGCCATTTGTGTACTGTTATTTGGATTGGATTTGACGAGATTATGCGCTTTTGTGGTGTCCTATTTCTTTTTGGGTTTTGGCGGAGAATTTTTGATGTCCACAGCGGGCTTGGGATGTTGCTCGATCCGCACATCGAGCTGGGCTTCGCCCTTCAACTCCTTGCCATCTTGCGTGCGTCCGACCACAGATACCGAGCGTTTACCAACCTGTAGCCAACGTTTCACCGAAGGTTCTACGAGCGGCTTTCCATCCTGTTGTTTGAGGACTTTACCATCGACGGTCCAGATGGCCTGGGTGATTTGAACATCCTCCAAATTGGTATCTTTCGCCCGCAATCCTAACATTACCTCCACTTGGCCATCGCGTGGTTCCCCACTGACGTCTATTTTGAAGATTTCCAGTTCACCTGGCTTCGGCGCTTGCACCCCACTCAGCGGATCTGCCGGTTGGCTCTTAGGTCCGAGAGGAGCAGTTTCCGTAATACGAATCTTGGATTCAGTGAGTTCGGTGGACGTAGTCTTCCCAGGCTGCTTTACTTCAGTGTTGTTAGCATCTGGGCTTGCAGTCTCCCCGGGCTTTCCAGCCGCTGGAGTTCCCGCTGGAGTTCCCGCTGGAGTTCCCGCTGGAGTTTCCGCTGGAGTTCCAGCTGGAGTTCCCGCTGGACTTTTCACCGGATCAGATGGAGACGTTAGAGGCGCCTCCTTGGTTGTACGGTCTGTTTTAGTAGATGTGACATCCGCCGCTTTGGGTGGCAATTTCGACGTGGTTCCCTGTTCCACTGCTGGCGTGAGTGGCTGCTGTGCTGTTCCTGGTTTCGTGTCGGCCGTTGGTTGAGGCTTCACATTCCCCTCAGGCGAGCGGGGATCCTTGCTCTGTGAGGGTAAGGTTGCTGGCTCTGTGCCAGCAGCGGCTGGTTTGG
>CAIVKO010000258.1 GCA_903906515.1 Akkermansiaceae bacterium | reverse complement strand
TTGCGATGCCGGGCCGGAGAGGCCTCCTACCATAAAGTTTTCGGTGCCAACCTGGAAACATCGGTGTAATGGAAGTCATTGATGATCAATGAGCAAATATCACGCCAACTCGCGAAAAACCTAACATTATTTTATCCCAAACGACCCTTAAGTTAGCGCCATTCAGGACTGACCCCATTTAGGGAGAGATTAGTTACGGCTAACCGGAGAGACGAATCACTTTTTGCGAATAATATGTTTAATTCCCATGAACGTCAAAGATTCACGAACTCGGCTTTCGATCTGAATGGCTTTGGCTTCTGTTATTTCGTCTTTTTCTGAAGGTTCTTCCCACTTTGGTTGGGATTCGAAGATCACTTCGAGTCCATTCTTAATTGGTTCGACGAAAATCTTGAGGACTTTGTCTCCTTCAATGTAGTGATAGTAAAAACGATGAACGCACTTGAAAGCAAAGCCTTCATCTGATTCTAGGTCGCGATTGTTCAGTCGATGAAACATGTTTAGTATCCTCTAACGCGTGAGTTCAGTGTCGGCGATGCCATCAGGGGGTGGCAGAATTCCTTCTTAAGCATTTCAGTTACTTGGTGCCTTTCATCCAAACAACTTTTTGCTCCGACTTAATTCTAATTTTTTAAGTTCGCGTGCAGTGCGATCCTTCTCTGATGAGCGAAAAAGTTCGGCAATCTGTGGAAAGCTTTCTTGAAAAAATGAAAAGTGATTTGAGTTCTTCATTTTTCTGTATTCGGCGTTATGATTTAGATAATTCCAAATTATGTCCATTGAATACCAATTATCACTTTGCCATTCACCAGCTCCGCAGTCGTAGATCACGCCATCTCTACTCTTAGTGATCATCAGTGAAACTTCGCCGTCCGAGTATATAAGGCAGGCACTACCTCCGAACTCAGGCGAATATTTCTCCGCAACTAAACTCAGACTAGCTTTTTCGGCGAAGCTCTTATGCTTATCGATCAATCCGTCCAGAAGATTTCTCATAATCAGTTCTCCTTGATTAGCGACCATTGATTAACCCAACGGTAACCCGCTTTATTGGTCAGATAATCGATCTCCATTAAAGAATATCGATTACTAGGGCGTATTTTTGATTTCGAAATATTGAAAAAGATTTGGTCGCCTGAATCCGTGACGGATTTCAAAAATCGCTCATTCACGCCCCATCGCTCGACCTTGGGTATCTTATGCCAGTAGTTGCCAATATCAAAGTAGTTTCTGTCTAACCTTGTGGCACGCTGTATGTAATTTTCGTTCACGCCACTAAAGACTCCGAGTTGCGTTTGGCCGCTGCCGTTCATGTGTTGGGTGGCGAGCCTTTGGTAAAGGGATTCCTGCCTTGCGTTAATATCAGCATGTAGATTCCCAGTTCTGCCGAACTTTTGATTGAGATAGGCCCTTTGGTTTAGCCCTGCACTCCCGGGGGCAATAATTTCATCGATCACCCGAAGTTCCGGCGTAATCGATTTTTCTCCGAGAACACAAAGTTCCAGCGCTTCATCACCCGCCATCAGCAAGCCGCGTCCCATTCTTACGCCTTTGACTGCTAACAGTCCGACACCCACAGCCTTGAATACCGCCGCCTCCGGTTGAGTGAAGAACAACAAACCGTTCGTTGTCCCGGAAACGAGATTGTAGTCTGCTTCGCCATTACTTCTTCCCTGTGAGGTAAGTCTCAGCATTTCCGTCGTGTGGTCGTCGAATCTACCCGTGTCGGCGGCTTCGTCCAACTGCCGGACTGGTGCATTCATCGCCCACAAGTCAATCGAATGATCGGCGCTCCAATCGATTTCAGGCAACGGCAGCGCGTTGGCTTCCACGTAGTCGGCGAAGTACGCGAGCCACTCTAAATCTTTAGTATTATTTGATGTAGACGGGATGGTTGCTGTCGATTCGGGTTCCGGCAGATAATCGTCTGTCAAGATGCCAAAGATGGAATCAAGGGAAGTGGACAGCCCTCCATTCACAGCAACCGTGGCGAGTCCTCGGACATCCACATGATTCACAGGGTCATTGCCCGTCAGAGTGTAAAGATTGAGCGACTCGCTTTCCCCGAGGATTTCTCGCGAGAGCCACTGCCCTGTAATCGGATCATAGTACCGTTTGCCAAAATAATAGAGGCCGGTTTCCTCGTCGAGGTATTTGGTTTGGAATCTCCAAGGGTTGCTGTTGGCTTTTGGCCCGGTAGCGGAGATCTTTTCACCGAATGGGCCGTAGGCATAGCTGGCCAACAAATCCTTGTTGATGTTTGTTAGTGCGGCTACGTGGCCGGTGCCATCATACAGGGGGATGATTTCCGTGGTGGTGTTTCCCTTGGTTTCACGAATAAGGAGCAAACCACCTGCTCCGCCTGCTGCACCGTCGCAGATGTCAGGTCCCCAGAGATATTTTCTTTCAAGTGTTGTTAGTCCGCTAGGGAGTTGATGGCGTTCGTAGAGAAGCTCCCATCCGTCCCAGATAAAAGTAATGATTTTTTCAGCTACCCGCACGCCTGCCTGGTATTCGATGATGTGCTTTTTCACCCGACGGCCTTCGGCGTCATACGTGAACGTGATGTCGTAGCCTTGGGCGGCGGTGTTGTAATCCTTGGTGCGGGCGCGGGCGAGTTGGTTTTTCGCGTCCCAGCCGTAATTCCACTGGGCGGAAGATTGCCGGTTCCCAGCGGCATCGTATGTTAGAGTTTCGGCGATGGGCGGCACCCATACGGCTCCCTTCTTTTCGGCTTTCGCATCGGGGCTGGCCAGTGGATTGGTAGGTGGGTTTCCGGCTCCTTCGCCCGCGCCTTCGAGGACGGCTAGAGTGTTCCATGGCACCCAGCCACCCTCCGCGCCCGGTGGAGTGATGGTCGCGCTATGGGTGCCTGTGAAGTTTTGAATTTCTACGCCGTTGAACCAGACTCTAGCAGCGGGATCGGCATGGATGGTTAGGGTCTTGTTTTGGCTGTTGGTCCAAGCGGTGGTGCGGTTGAGGATGTCGGTGGTGTTGGCGGTGCCTTTGTCGGTGCGTCGCCCGATGCCATCGAAGGAGTAGGTAAAAGTGCCGAGTGTGGGATGGATAGCGGATACCAGTTGGCCGCCA
>CAIVKO010000257.1 GCA_903906515.1 Akkermansiaceae bacterium | reverse complement strand
GCCGCTGATGCCGGGCAGGTTGATGTCCATGATGATGACCTGGGGCGGACACGCGATGATCGCCGCCACGGCATCCTCGCCGGTGGCATACTGACCGATACAACGGCAATCGTCAGTATCGTTGAGAACCAAGGCCACGGTGCGGCGGATGCGGTCATCGTCTTCGACCAAGGCAACGGTAATCGGTTTAGGCGTGGTTGGCATGACCTCAGATTTTCACTTTCAACAGGACGCGCGTCCCCTGACCGGGCGCGGATTGGATCTCACATGTGCCATGAATATCGGCCATGCGCTGGCGCAGGTTGAGCAGTCCGTCATATTTACCGGTCGGGTTGATCAGTGCTGTCAAGTCGAACCCCGCGCCATCATCCGCCACCAGCATTTCGAGCATCTGGCCGTTCAAGACGATGCGAATTTGAACCTCGCGGGCATTCGAATGTTTGACGATGTTATGGAGACTTTCCTTCATGGCCATGCACAATTGATGGCGGGTTTTGGAGTCGATATCCAGCTTGGGCACGGTGGTTGGCACATCCAACCGGCACTGGATTCCGGCCGGCGCCAAGATCCCTTGCGCGAACTCACAGGTGAACGAGATCAGTTTTTCCAGCGTGTCGTTAGAAGGATTGATGGCCCAGACGATTTCATCCAAGGCCTGAGTCATTTCGCAGCCCGAGCGGAAAATCCGCTCCAAATGGACGTTGATCACATCGGGTTGACCACTGTTACGCCGGGCCACATCACTGAGCATCGCGATCTCAGTCAAACCAGCACCTAAATCGTCGTGCAAATCCCGCGCGATCCGCGCCCGTTCCTGGTCAAGCGCTAACTCGCGCTGCAGGCGCAGGCTGGCCACATAACGCCACGCGCTGAATAGCAGGCTGGCTAGCACCAGCGCGATGAGCATCCAAAACCAGGCCTGCCAGGTGATCGGCAATATCACATTGAGTTCCACCCATTGCGGCACGCCATGCTGGCGATCCGCGATGCCGATTCGCCACACATACTCGCCGGCATTGCTGATCCCGTTGACGGCACAACCGGTTGACCCTTTCAGAACCAAGGGCAAGCGACTGTAAACAAACAGATCACCGGCACGTGCACCAGCCTCGCCAAGCTCAATCTTCATGGATGCCTGCAGACTGGTAACCCGCGCAATCTCGGCCGCCCCGCAGAAGACATGGAGATTCGACCCGATGAGCACCGGTTTGTAAGGTGCGCGGTCCAGATCGGTGAAGCACAGGTGCTGCGAGGCTGACGGCGCCAGCGTCGGGGTCGTCCAGGATTTTTCGGCCACGCCGAGAAAGCGATTATCCCAAAACGACCACACCGCATAACGCCGATGAGGATCCAGACCGACCTCGGCAAAATCCAGCGTGACGGTCCGCTCGGTATTGCCGGGATTCCACAGCAAGGCCACGGTCATATCGCCCCAGTCGCGGGTCACATGGCTCACAAGACGCGGCCAGTCGCGACTGGTGCATAGATCCAACACTTCGGTGCGTTCCTTGGCGGGAGGGGTGAGGACCTCGACATTGCGCACGTAGGGTTTGAAATCCTCCCAATGCCAGGGATCGGAGGTGATGGCCGCGCCGCAGGACAAGCCAACCATGCTCATCCACGTCCGCACCAGCGGCCAGCCACCGTCAACCGCACTGACATTCTGAAGATCCGTCCCCATGTAATAACCTTCGTTATCCACGTTGAACCAACGCCCTTGGAGTTGATAGGAACGGAGCACGTCGCCCATGGCTCCTGCTTTCACCCGTGCCCGACTCGCCGCCCGGCCCGTGCGGCTCGCATCCACCGACCCGATTTCCGCACGGCTCGGCCAGGTGTCGCAACACATGAGATACATCTCGGGACCCACCGCTTTGCGGATCTCCGCATAGTCCTGCCGGAGCATTTCAAAAGTGGTTGCTCGCGAGTTTTCCGGGCCGGACGCAAACGGAATACTGGTATAATTCAAGCTGAATCGGAAGTAGGTGAACCCGTCTTGTCGCGCTCGCCGGCATTGTTCGAGCACTTCAGCGAGGGCTTTTTTTTCGTCCGCGTTCCAGTTACTTTTTGCCTCGATCCTCAAACCCGGCCGCGCGCCGGCCGCTGCAATATGCTGTGCGTAATATGCCAGCCTTTCCGGGAACTTGTCATTGGTTTCGTTTTTACCACTGGGATCCTCAAAACCCGCATCAATCTGAATGACTTCCGGACGGAGTCGGCCCGGCGTCGCCAACGCCGCGGTGGTCACATCCAGAACATCCTTGCCAGTGACTTCCCTTCCCAGAAAATACCAACTGCTCCAACCGGACAGCGCGCCCTTGTTCAAGCGTGCCCCGTGCGTTTTGGCCACCCACTCCGCCCAGCATGCCAACGCCGTCTGCGGAGGTGACATCAACAGTGCGACCTGCTGCCCCCACCGCGTCTCGCCCGGGTCCACCCGCACTCCACTCATGTCAGCGACCACCCGGAACTTCACCTCGTGGTCATCCTTGCACTCGACATAAGCGTGCATGAAAGAGATCGGCGTTCCCACCGGTCCGAACAAAAAGCCGGCCCCATCGCGCCGATAGACCCCCCCATACTCTTCAAGATGCAGCGGTTCACGGATTTCATCCAACGTGTGAACCGACTGCCCACTCTTGTAACTGGGAAGCAATGCGGTCACGAGCCAATCCGCCGGTTGGCCGGTCACGCGACCCGCCATCGAGAGCGGTGTCACGGCCATCAGATTGACCGGTTGCTTGCCGGTATTGCGAATCCCGGCTTGTGCCAGCACCCCCGGAACCCCCGGCACACTGCCAAGCCGCAACATCAGTTCAACCTGCTCTTTCTCAAACCGGATCGTCGTCGCAGTGATCCTAGCCTCGCCGTGAGGAGTCGTTTCCGTCAGGTGCTCCGCCGGTCCCGCGGCCACACCGTCGGCCGATGACAACTCGCGCAATTGATCGCCCACCTTGATGCTTGCGGAAAAACCGCCTTGGAAGCCTGTCAATCCCGGTGCCGTGACCGTGAAGGTTCTGCCGTCGGCGGCCAGCGTCCCTCTCACCGCCGCAGTGTCGAGTGCCGCAGCGTCCGACGGCCAAGCAACGGCAAACATGCCAGCTAGCCAGAGCACCGGGATGCGGCCATTGATTAAAGCGATCACAGGCGAATCCTATGACAGGAAAACCGCTGGCCGCAACGTCATTGTCAGGGCATGTCATTGCCAGAGCAAATCGGGACGACGAGACCGTGGGTGTCGATCCGCTCTGCCATCCTCCGCCGGATGATCGATGACTACCAGGCCCAGCGGATCGCCGCGGCAGAGTATCTCAAGCCCGCTAAGCAGGTCGCCGAGGAAACCCGCACCCATGGCATGAGCAAGGTGCCGCCGGTGCTGCGCGACCATGTGCCGGCCCTCGCTTTTTACAACACCCTCCAGAAAGCCATCCTCGGTGAAAGCGAACCTGGTTCCGAGGATGTTTCCCAACTCAGCTCGGCGGAAGAGTCGTCCTTCTTCTCTGGTCCACGATACAAAGGATTCGGCCTCATCTTGGCTCCGTTTCTCGCCATCTGTTCCATCTTCTCTTGCGCGGTCAGCTTCGATCCCGCTTCGTTGCCTTGCAGCCGAGCCTGCCACATCTGTTCTTTGGATATTGGAGTCTTCATAAAGTAATAGGGTAGGGGAATGCACTGCTAGCGACTTCGCTGAGGTACTCAAATTTAACCAGAGTGTATGGAATCCGGCGATTGTGTGATCATTTCGTGTGATCATCGTCATTCTTCCCAAAAATCAAAAAGCCCTAAACCATTGAGGCTTAAGGCTTTGAGAGTGGTTGCGGGAGTAGGATTTGAACCTACGACCTTCAGGTTATGAGCCTGACGAGCTACCTGGCTGCTCCATCCCGCGATTGGAACCATGCGCCTTGCGGCGCGGGGCCGGGATTCAAGGGGGGCTGAAGGTCTGAGGCAAGAACAAAATGGCCCGAAATCCAAAAAACAGGGATCGCGACTTTAGTTCGGATCTACGGAGACCCGGATCGTTTTTGTGAAACGCTTACCAGCCGGGGCCACGATTTCGGCGATTGATGAAATTTTGCATTATCAGCGGACTCGTGATTGTTTGTGGGCGCGATGAATCCGCCACACGCCACAACGATTCTTTCCGCCGAGGTCTGGCGGGAACTTGCGTCCGAGCACCGGGCGCGGGCGGAGGTTTTCACGTTGCCCGCACGGCACCGGAGGGATCGCGGACAACCTCACCCTATCGCGGACTTCCTGTTTGAATACTATCCCTTCGGATTCTCTTTGTTAGATCAGTGGCAACCGGGTGTGGGCGTCGGTATTGAATGGGATGGCCCGGCATCGGCCGATGATTTGCCGCCTCCATTTTCCGGACGTCGGTATGTTTTAAAAAACGGCGTGCTTGCGGCGGATCTGGGCGGGCTTTCGGCCAAAGAGGTCCAGCGCCTCGCATGGATTCTGGAATTGTTGATCGCCACGCGTGACCGCTTGCCGAACTTCGCCTGCCACGGTCTTCACGAGTGGGCGATGGTTTACCGGGGCAGGGAAGTGCGCCATGAGAAAACCCTGCGTTTGCGCCTTCCGCAGCAGGAAATCGACGCGGTGGTGGAGTCGCAGATGATCTGTTGTTCCCACCACGACGCGTTCCGGTTTTTTGCCAGCGACGCGCGTCCGCTGAACCATCTGCAACCGTCGCTGGAAAACCGGATTTCGTTAGAGCAGCCAGCCTGCCTTCACGCCAACATGGACCTCTACAAATGGACCGCCAAGACCATGCCATGGGCGGGATCTGATTTGCTGCTGGATTGTTTCGAGTTGGCGGTGGAGTTGCGCAATCTCGACATGCGGGCCAGCCCGTATGACCTGCGCGATTGGGGTTTGGAAGCTGTTCCCATCGAAACCGCGGGTGGCCGCCGGACTTATGAAACCTTGCAGAAATCCCTGGCAGTCCGTGCCCGGTCGTTGCGGGAGCGGTTGATCGCTGTCATCCGGCAAACTCTGGCAGTCGCCGGGATTTCCACTTCGGGGTTGGACCTTTGCGATTCCATGGTCTAAGCCTTCGTCCAGCCACCACCCGATCCTTCACGATGTCCGACCGCCTATCCGCCACCTTTGAAAAACTCCGCGCCAATCACCAAAAGGCGTTTGTCGCCTACATTGCCGCCGGAGATCCGGATTTCGAGAAGTCGCTGGAAATCATGAAAACCTTGGCCGACATGGGATCGGACATCATCGAACTGGGGTTGCCGTTTTCGGATCCTCTGGCGGATGGCATCGTCAACCAGATGGCAGCGGACCGTGCGCTCAAAGCAGGCATGACCACTGCCCACGTGCTTGATTTGATCCGGAAATTCCGTGAAACCCACGAGACGCCGCTGGTGCTATTCACTTATTTGAATCCGGTTTTCACCTATGGATTCGAGGCATTCCATCACGATGCCGCCGCCGCCGGGGCCGATGGAATTTTGTTGTTGGACCTGCCTCCGGATGAGGCGGCCAGAAACGCGGATCTCGCCAAAGGCGCGGGACTCCAGCACATCCGCTTGATCGCGCCGACCACTCCCGCCGACCGCGTGGAGCTGCTGGCAAAATCCGCCGAAGGCTTTATTTACGCGCTTTCCCGGACCGGGGTGACCGGTGCCCACGGCGCACCATCGGCCAACATCGCGGAATTGGTGCAATCGATCAAAGCCCACACCGATGTGCCGGTTTGCGTGGGATTCGGCATCAGCACGCCGGAACAAGCGGCCATGGTGGCGGAGGCTGCAGACGGCGTTATCGTGGGTTCCGCCATCGTCAAACAAGTGGAGCTGAATCTGGAGAATCCAGCCAAAGCGGTTGGAAATTTCACCGCGCCATTGATCGCTGCGGTGAAATCGGCGCGTTCATCCGGTTGATCGTCTGCCGGCTTGGGTGATCATTTACCGACTCATCTCGTTGCTAACCCGACACAGGAATCACTTTTAGCCCACAAAGAGCGGCGACTTCCCGTTGGCGCGCATCGTAGGAGGCAAAGATCGAGCATCCGGTTTCCAACGCCGCAGCAACATGCCAGAGATCGAGACTGCGAGAACCGGTGTCGCTCGAGTGTTTGGCGGAAAGCTGTCCCGCACGCAGAAACACATCGCCCAGATCACACGCGATGCGTTCGAAACGGCCCGCATCCACATCGGAAAGAAATGCACGAATCGCAGCCGCTTCTTGGGATTTGGTGATTTCACCGCGAAAACGCTTCAAACGGATGGCATTCTGAATCTCCAGATCATGCAAATGGGAATAGGCAAATGGCTCACCGATTTCCTCCAAAATCTGGATCGTCTCGATGGAATTCGCCTCCAACACATAGAGCTTTACGAACAAGGCGGTGTCAATGTAGGCGCTCATCGGTCACCCCTGTCGTAATCCACAACGGCGCTCGAGTCGCCATCGACGGGACCATTGGGGAAAATCCGCTGAAGCCTTGCCAGTCGGTCCAACGGTGGCAAAGTCTTGCGTTTGCGGACGGGAGCAAGAGTCGCAAATGGCCGACCCCGCTTGGTGATCACAACGGATTCGCCATCGTGAATCCACTTCGAAACAGCGGCAAATTGGTTTCTTAAACCAGCTACAGTGGTGCGCTTCATTGTGATAGAAGATGTATCACAAAAATTCAGCTCGTCAAGCTCACTTCTCACTTCTCACTTCTCACCCGCCACTTCCCACCCCTTAATCCTCCCGTGTCCCGCACGGACTCTTCCTCGCGCGTCTCGCTTCGGCGGGCCGTGAACCACCCGGATTTTGCTGCGCGCCTGGCCTCATTGGTCACCGGTGATCGTGAACTCGTGCTCGATCATTCCGCCGAGGCATCCCATGCGTTTCTAGCAGCCATCGTTTGCGAAGCCGCAAAAGCCCGTAAAAAATCGCGACTTTGGCTGGTTTGCGACATCCCTCGCCACCGCGAACGGTTAGCCGCCGAGATGGAACTCTGGGGAATCACCGCGCTGGTCCTGCCGGATCCACCCAGCGAGACCGGCGATGGCACTATCGCGGATCCCGAATCCGCCGCCGAATGGTTTTCCGTTCTGGAAATTCTCGCCCGCTCCGATGAATGCGCTGTCCTTTGTGGCAGCGATGCGTTTGCAGGCAAGGCTCCCTCTCCGGGTGCGCTCCGTTCATCGCGCACTTCGCTCAAACCCGGCAATTCTCTGGATCCGGCCGATCTGGCGAAATCCCTCGCGGATCACGGATACGAGCGCGTTCCCGGCGTCATGGCGCGCGGACAATTCGCCGTGCGCGGCGGGATCATCGATCTTTTCGCCTGGCAGGCCGCCATGCCCCTGCGCTTGGAGTTTTTCGATACCGATCTCGAATCGATCCGCGAGTTCGATCTGGATTCGCAGGTGTCCACCACCCGGTTGTTAGGGGCGGATCTGTTGTTGGCGGAGCCGGCCACCGAGTCCACCGTCGGCGAGTATCGCCGACCCAACGACATCATCGTTTCCTTCGATGCGGTGATTGAAAAGCCCGATGTGCGGATTCTCGAAGGGTCCGTTGTGTTAGATGGCGAGGAGGATTTCACGCTCGCGACTTATGGCAGTCCGCTGGGCACCTTCGAGGCCGGGGATTTCATTCTGGAGGAACTCCGGCGGGACCACTTTTTCCGACAACTCAACGAGTGGAAACGCGACGGCTGGGACGTGGCGATGGTGTTTTCCAACAAGGGCGAGCAGGAGCGTTTTTCGGAGCTCGCCGGCAAGGATCTCGAACGCGATCTCGGCCTCATCCCGCTGTGTGGCGAACTGATGGCCGGTTTCACCTTGCCGGTCATCAAGCTCGCGGTGCTTTCATCGTCCGAACTTTTCGGTCGCTACCGGACTCCC
This sequence comes from Akkermansiaceae bacterium, assembly GCA_903906515.1. Classification (GTDB taxonomy): domain Bacteria; phylum Verrucomicrobiota; class Verrucomicrobiia; order Verrucomicrobiales; family Akkermansiaceae; genus Luteolibacter. Next base: position 23,763 of record CAIVKO010000257.1, on the reverse strand, counting down.
GGGACCGCGCATCGCACCACCCTGGAAAAAGCCCGCTCCGCCCGTGCCCGTGCCACGGTCGATGAAATGGAGGAGGGCGATCTCGTGGTCCATTACGAATACGGACTTGCCCGCTTCCGCGGCGTGCAACAAGGCGACGATGGCGAGGAGTTGGTGCTGGAATACCGGGATGGTGGTTTGTTAGGGGTTCCGCTTGAGCAGGCCCACCTCGTGGGAAAATATGTCGGCATGGGAGGCAAGACGCCCGACCTCAACAAACTCGGCGGCACCGCATGGAAAACCGCCAGAAAGGCCGCGGAAAAATCCATCCTCGATTACGCCGCCCAACTCCTCCGCGTGCAGGCCGAGCGCCAGCACGAACCCGGATTCGCCCACCCGCCTGACACCAAGTGGATGTGGGAATTCGAGCGATCATTCCACTACACCGAGACCGCCGACCAGCGCCGCGCGATCGAGGAAACCAAACGCGACCTCGAAACTCAGCGTCCGATGGATCGCTTGATCTGCGGAGATGTCGGGTTTGGAAAAACCGAAGTCGCCATCCGGGCCGCGTTCAAGACCATTACAAGCGGCAAACAAGCCGCCATCCTAGTGCCCACCACCGTGCTCGCGGAACAACACTGGCGCACCTTCCGTGAGCGCATGTCGGACTATCCGATCCGCGTCGATTTGCTCAACCGCTTCCGCACGCCCTCCGAAATCCGCGACACCATCGCAGGCATCGCCGATGGTTCGGTGGATCTTGTCATCGGAACCCACCGCCTGATCTCCGGCGACGTGCGTTTCAAAAATCTCGGGCTGGTGGTTGTCGATGAAGAGCAGCGATTCGGCGTCGCCCACAAGGAGAAGTTCAAGCATCTTTTCCGCCAGGTGGATGTGTTGACGCTATCCGCCACGCCGATCCCGCGTACGCTCTACATGGCGCTGATGGGTGCGCGCGACATGTCCACCATCGACACACCACCGCCTAACCGGATTCCGGTTTCCACCACCGTCTGCGCTTACGACGAACGCGTCATCCGCGACGCCATCCGCCGCGAAATGAAACGCGGTGGCCAGGTGTTCTTTCTTCACAACCGCGTGAAAACCATCGACCAGATGGCATCGCGCATCCGCGAGTTGGTGCCCGAGGCCCGCATCGTCATCGGCCATGGGCAGATGGACAAGGACGACCTCGAAGTCGTGATGCACACGTTTGTGAAAGGCGATGCCGACGTTCTGCTCGCCACGACCATCATTGAGACCGGCATCGACATCCCCAATGCCAATACCATCCTCATCGACCGCGCCGACCGCTTCGGACTGGCCGATCTCTATCAACTCCGCGGGCGCGTCGGCCGGGCCGGGGAGAAGGCGTACGCCATCCTGTTGCTGCCGCGCGACATGGTCACCGCCGGAGACGCCCGCAAGCGCATCCACGCCATCAAACAATACACCGCCCTCGGCTCCGGCTTTAAGATCGCCATGCGCGACCTCGAAATCCGCGGTGCTGGAAATTTGTTAGGTGCGAAACAATCCGGCCACCTATCGCAGATCGGGTTCGACCTGTATTGCCAACTCCTCCGCCAGTCCGTGGAGCGGCTCAAGGGCCGCAAAAACGCCCCACGCATCGAAGCCACCTTCAAGGCGGACTTCATCGTCCCGAACGAGACGCAGTGGGTTTCAAGAGTTCAGAAGCCAGAGTCCAGAAGCCAGAGCCTTCACACCAAGAAAAACCTTGGCGAACTTGGCGTCTTGGCGGTTCAACCTCTTCCAGCCTTCCTCCCCGGATCCTGGCTGGAAGAAACATCGACCCGCATCGCCGCCTACCGGGAACTCTCCGAAGCCGGCACCGAGAAAGCCGTTGATGCATTGGAAGCCTCGTGGCGCGACCGGTTTGGGCGCATTCCGGAGGCCGCAGCGCATCTTCTCCTGATCGCCCGCATCAAGGCCCTCGCCGCGGCAGAGGAGATCGCCTCGGTCGAGATTCAGGGTCAGCGGCTGATGCTCCACCGCAATGGCGACTATATTTTGTTGGAGGGTCGGCGTTTTCCCCGCCTGAAAGCGGAGTCGCCGCATGGAAAACTTAAGGAAGCTGTTGAGATGCTCAGGGCGTTCTGAAATTAGTGGCTTGCATTCTGCATCAGATGCGGTAGCATCAAATGCATGAGGACCACTCTCGACATTGACGACGATGTGCTCTTTGCGGCCAAGGAATTGGCAGTGAAGGAGAGGAAAACCGCAGGAAAGATTCTTTCCGAATTCTTTCGTCGTGGCCTCCAGAGGGGCGAAACGAGAAATGGACAAGAAGAACCGGGTGGGGGCTATGTTTTGAAAAACGGCATTCCCATCCTGCCATTCCGTGACGAGATGATCACGAGCGAACACATCCGAAATCTGATGGAGGAGGAGGGGATTTAACTATCATGCGGCACCTTCTCGATATCAACGTCCTCATCGCCCTGATGGATGAGGCTCACGCATTTCACCATCGCGCCCATGCCTGGTGGGAGGTGGAGGTCCGGCCCTGGGCATCCTGCCCACTCACGGAGAATGGCTTGATCCGCATCATGGCTTCCAGCAGCTACAGCAAGACAACCTGCTTCGCCGTCCACGACATCGCCTCCCGGTTGTCCCACTTCGCAGGCCATTCGGATCATGTGTTTTGGCCGGATTCACTGAGTCTTCTGGATGATCGCACGTTTCAACATGCGTCGATCCTCTCCTCAAAACACCTTACCGACCTCTATCTGCTTGCTCTCGCTGTGGAGAACAAAGGCCGCCTTGTTACATTCGATCAACACATCCCTCTTTCTTCAGTCACAACCGCCGGGGTGGGCCATCTGGAAGTGATTTGATCTCTTTGATGCCCGCAATAACGGCTATTTCTACTCTTGCAGTTTGCCGGTTATTGGGTTTCTCTGTGTCCCAGATCGCATTCATTCCGTTTTTTAAACCCCTCCATGACCAGCAACCGCAGCGAATCCTTCAGAATCCAGGCCCTTCAATTGACAGACGCACTTCTCGTATGGCTGGCGTTCTGGTTGAGTTGGTCACTCCGGGATTGGGTGCGCATCAGTTTGGGATGGGGTGTCGAGCAGGTGGATCTCATGGATTCCATCAACTGGTTGCTCTACATCGCGGTTCCTTTCACGCCGTTGGTGCTTGAACGATTTGGATTCTACGATCATTTCCGGACCAAATCCGCTGGAAGAGCCGTGGTCGAGTTGATCCAGGGCCTGATCATTATCGCGCTGATGGTCAGTTTATACTCGATTTTCGCAAAACTGATCGACCTGAGGCGCTTGGTGATGGGAATCGGGTTCGTCCTGGTGTTTTTCCTGCTGTTTTTGCGTGATCGCGTCACGATTCGTTGGTTCAAGCGGCAGATTCTAGAGAATTTCGCCAAAGAACGCGTGGTGCTCGCCGGATCCGCCAGCGAAACCGTCGGATTGCTCGAAGAACTTGATCCGGAGCTTAGGGCGGGATGGCATATCGTGGAACACTTCGATATTCAAACCTGCCCAGTCGAGGACCTTTTCGAACTGTTGAAGAGAGAGTCCATTTCCCGGGTGATTTTCGCGGCAAAAGAGACCGGATTCGACAAAGTGGCACGAGCGGTGGAAGCGTGCGAGTTGCAGGGGGTCGAGGCATGGATTGCCGCCTCGTTCATTCGCACCCAGATTGCCCGACCGGTGTTCGATTCCCTCGGCAGCAAGCCGATGCTGGTGTTGCGCTCCACTCCCGAATTGTCGTGGGAGTTGTTGTGCAAGGGCATTCTTGACCGTGTGGGCGCGTCATGCGTGATCTTCTGCACGCTGCCGCTGTGGATCATCGCAGCGATCGGAATCCGGCTGAAGAGTCCTGGAGCACCGATCATGTTCTCGCAAATGCGGGCGGGGCGCTACGGCAAGCCGTTCAAAATGTGGAAATTCAGGACCATGGTGGCCAACGCGGAAGATCTCCTGCAAAAGATCAAGGAAGAACACGGCAACCAGATGGATGGTCCGGTTTTCAAGTTGGATAACGATCCCCGGATTTTTCCGTTCGGTGCGTTGTTGAGAAAACTCAGTATCGACGAGCTTCCCCAATTGATCAATGTTGCCATGGGGGACATGAGCCTGGTGGGGCCAAGACCGTTACCCCTCTACGAGGTGGAGGCGTTTTCCGATTTGTCCCACCGCCGCAGGCTGAGCGTGAAACCCGGCATCACCTGCTTGTGGCAGATCAGGGGGCGCAATCAGATTACCAGTTTCGATGACTGGGTGGCGCTCGACCTGCGATACATCGACAACTGGTCGTTGTGGCTCGATATTACGATCCTTGTGCAGACCATTCCCGCCGTGCTGTTTGGCAAAGGGGCGAAGTAGTCTGCGTGGGTAGGGATCCGACCTCCGGGCGGTCGCAAGGCAGGGATCCGACCTCCGGGCGGTCGCAAGGCAGGGATCCGACCTCCGGGCGGTCCAGCGCATGGGGAGCTAGAGCGTGTGGAATGAATGATTACGTAAGCCAAAGCATTCGCCGGATCATTCTCACCTCATGCACGTCGGACCGCCCGGAGGTCGGGTCCCTGCCTATCGCTCGTGGATCACACTCTGAATGGCAGGGACCGTCTCTCCGAGCGGTCCAGTGCATGGAGCGTGAATGAAGGGCGCATGCGTGGTTCGGCAGATCTTTTCATTCGCCAAACATTCGCCTCCCATGCGCAGGACCGCCCGGAGGGCGGATCCCTGCCTTACGCGCGCCTCGCGGTGTGTCAGCTTTCGAGGTGACCGCTCAATGCCTCGCGGAGTGTGGTGCGTGCCCTGAAAAGCAGGCTTTTCACGGCGGGGACCGATAGTTTCAGGGTTCCGGCGATTTCCTCGTAGGAGAGTTGCTCGTATTGCCGGAGGACGACGGCCATGCGTTGGATATCCGGCAGAGAGGCGATGGCTTTATCCACGGCGTGTTGCAACTCCGCCTGGAGTAGTTCGGAATCCGGGCGTTGGTGCGGGCTGGCTTCGATCGATTGATTGGAGTTTACCTCGCGTTCATCGGAGGAGACCTCTTTTTTGCGTCCGCGGCGGCGGGATTCGTTGAAGACCAGGTTGCGGGTGATCGTGAAGAGGTAGGTGGTGAACTTCGCATCCGGGCGGTAGCGTTTGGCATTGCGCCAGATGCGCAGGAAAACCTGTTGGGAAATGTCTTCGGACTCGCTGGAATTGCCGAGCATTTTGGTCACCGTGCCGATCACCGCGTTTTGGTGACGTTCAACGAGTTTGCGGAATGCCGTGTGGTCGCCCGCGCCGACGCGTTCCATCAGCGAGAAATCGAGGTCGATCTCGTCGGCGTCGGTCGGCGTGAGAGGGTCCTCCATGTTCAGGAAATAGGGTGCTGGGGCGGCATCGGCGCTCAACATGGCACATTCAACCACAATTGGCACGCGAAGTTGCGGTGAAACCCGGAGTCATATTTCGGCGGCGGTAGCCCATTCCTCGACTTCCGGATCGAGAAACACCTCGTCCAGCACCTCGCGCGCCCAATCCTCGCGTTTGGAGAGCTCTGAAAGCATCCGCCACGCCACCACCTGGACGGCGGGCATCTCGCTCCAGACCGCTTCCGCAAGGCACTGCCAGCCACGGCCTGCCAGGCGATCGGGGTTTTCCAGGACTTCACGGCATTCTTGGGAAACCAGGAGAATCCGGTCGATGTCCGGTTCCTCAGGGACCGGAGGGATTTCGTATGGCCACAACGGACCACCGGCGGAACCGGTGATTTCGCATTTGGATTTGGCCCGCCTTGCAAGGTCTTTGCCAAGCCCCTGCAAGGCCATCATCCGTGCCTGGTGAATCTCGTATCCCTTCGCCATGTGAAGGTTCCTACACGATGCTCCGCCGTGATGGAATCCTGAAATTCAGACGTCCTTTCGATCAAGACATCGGCGATTCGGAGATCGCCGCTCCCTGATCACAAAGGCCACCAACGGCTTGTTTCAGCGCTTGGACGGCAGTCAGCGGATGGGCGGCGGAGAGGCTGATGCGGAGGCGGGCGGTGCCGCGAGGGACGGTGGGAAAGCGGATGGCGGGAACCAGGAATCCGGTCTCCGCGAGCGCGGTGGAGGCGGCCAGCGCAGCCTCGTTGGTGCCGAGGATGATTGGAATGATAGGGGCGTGGGAGTCCGAGATCGTGGCGATGTTTTCCCGGAGTTTCGCGCGCAGGTTTTTGCCTTCCTGCGAACGGATCAGGCGCAGGGAGGTGATCGCGGCATGGGCCAGCGCGGGTGGCGGGGCGGTGGAGTAGATGAATGACCGCGCACGGTTGACCAAGAGATCGATCCACTCGCTCGATGCGGCGATGTATCCGCCTGATAGACCGGCGGCTTTGCTGAGCGTGCCCATTTGGAAGGTGACGCGGTGCTGGAGTCCCTCGCGCTCGGCCAGGCCCATGCCGGATTCTCCCAGCACGCCGAAGCCATGCGCTTCGTCTAGCAGAAGCATGGCGTCGTAGGCTTCGGTGAGTTCGATGATTCCACGCAGCGGGCAGAGATCTCCGTCCATACTGAAGACCGATTCCGTGGCGACGAGGATGCGTGCGTGGGGAGCTTTGGTGCGTATGTTAGAAAGCAGGCTTTCCAGCTTGTGGAGATTGTTGTGTGGGAAGACGCGCAGGGTGGCACCTGACAAGCGGGCGGCATCGACGAGGCAGGCGTGGCTGAGTTTGTCGAGCAGGATGAAATCCGATTTTCCGACGATGGCGGGGATGCAACCGAGTGAGGTGGCGAAACCGGAGGAAAAAACCAGAGCAGCTTGTGTGAGTTTCGCTGCTGCGAGTTCTTCTTCCAGCAAGCGGTGCGGCGGCAGCGTGCCGCAGACCAACCGGGATGACGTGGATCCCGCCCCGTAGCGCCGGACGCCTTCCACCATCGCATCCTCGATTTCCGGGTGTCGGGCCAATCCCAGGTAGTCGTTAGAAGCGAAGTTCCAGAGGGTTTTTCCAGCGCGAATGACCTGCGGGCCGGACGGAGAATCGAGTGGTTGCAGGTGCCTCAATAATCCTTCGGTCCGAAGTTTGAGAAGTTCTTCCGCTGGGGTGGACATTGATAGGTGTGGTGGCTGCTGGCTGGGCGCTCAATGTCTTTCGCATAAAAACGAAAGAAAAAATGAACCGCAGATGGACGCGGATGAACGCGGATGAAGAGGGATTTCTTCCGTCTTATCCGTGTGCATCTGCGTCTATCTGTGGTTGAAAATTTAATGAATCAGGATCCGGGCAGGATGCCCGATCCACGATTTATATGCTGCCGGGTCTTTCCAGCGCCCAACGGAGGAGTTTGGTGGCGTCGTTCCAGACGTTCGGGGTGTTGGATTTTAGCACCACGACGATCACGGCACGCCCGTCGAGCGCGCCGCTGGCGACGAGGCAGCGGCCGGAGGCGTCGGTGGTTCCGGTTTTGAAGCCATTGCAATACGGTAGGATTTTGAGCACCTTGTTCGTATTTTCGATGTGGCGGCTGGTGCCGTTGCTGAAAACAAAGTCGAACTCGCGGGTGCAAACATACGAGCGCAGCATCGGGCTGCGGTAGGCGTATCGGGTGGCGATGGCCATGTCCCGTGCGGTCGAATACTGGCCTGGTAAGGTGAGTCCGTGCGGGTTTTTGAAATGCGAGTTTCTCATGCCCAGCGATGCGGATTTACGGTTCATCATCGCTGCGAAGGAATCGATGTCACCACCGACATCGCGCGCGAGGGCGCGGGCGACATCATTGGCGCTCTTGATCATGAGCACCTTGAGTAACTGGCGGCGGGTATAAACCTCACCGGCTTTCAGCCCCAGTTTGGTGGGTTCCACGATTCCGTCGGTCTCGGCGATGGTGACCGGGGTATCGATATTACCGCCGTCGATCACACAGAGAGCCGTGATGATTTTCTGGGTGCTGGCGACTGCGCGCGGGATATCGGCGTTTTTCGCATAGAGCACGCGACCGCTGGCAACATCGATGACAATCGAGCTTTCCGCTGCGATCGGAGGCGGGGGAGTGGGCGGGATATTCGCAGCCCTGGCCGGTTCCTGCACTCGGTTTGCGACAGGAGCGGGCGGGTTTCCCCTGCGCTGGATGCGCGGCGGCGGCTTTCCACCACAAGCGGTGACCAACATCGCCGTGCAGGCGAGGATAGCAAGGCGGACGCAGAATAGTCGATGCATGGGCGGGATGATTCCCATCGGAACCCAACGATCAAGCCGGGAATGATATGGTTAGATTTCCGGGGGCTTTTCCGGTCACTGGATTTTGGGTGGAAGCAGGCTGCCATCCGGCTCGCTTCCGGTCACAGGGAGCGTGGGTTCCTTGAAATCGACGGAGCCGCCGAAGATCCAGAATCCGCCTTTGCGGGTGTTTTGGTAAGCCAGCGCACGTTCGCGACCGGTCGGGAGATCCTTGAGATCTTTTTCACGGACTTCCACGACGGCGATGTGCTTGCCGGGTAAGAGATCGGTGAGTGATGAAAGTTTGGCCACCGTAGCGGACGATGTGTTGCGGACTGCTTGGGCGGATTTTTGTCCCATCTGCCGGATTCCGGCGCAGCCGACGAGCGGGAGACAGGCGGCGGCCAAGTAAAATGGGATGAGCCGTTTCATGAGTGTCATCGGAGTGGAACGCGCAAAAGTAGCACTTAGGAATGGCGTGTCCATCTTTCGTTTTCCCCCCAAAAAAAACCGCACCCGGTGGAGGATGCGGTTTTTTTGAAAAGCAGTGGATCGGGAAGATCAGCGCTTCGAGAACTGGAAGCGCTTGCGGGCTCCCGGTTGGCCGGACTTTTTCCGTTCCTTCATCCGTGGGTCGCGGGTCAGGAAGCCGAGTGGCTTGATGATCTTGCGGTTTTCCGGGTCAACTTGGGTCAGCGCACGGGAAATTGCGTGGCGGATGGCGATGGCCTGGGCGTGTGTGCCGCCTCCCTTGACGACGCATTGCACGTCGAACTTGTTCATCAGCGATGCGGCTTGGAACGGGGCAAGGATGGCGTTTTGGAGTTCGATCGTGGGCAGATAATCTTCAAACGGACGATCGTTGATGATGATTTTGCCGGTTCCTTCGGTCATCCATGCGCGGGCGACGGCGGTTTTGCGGCGGCCGGTGGCGCTCTTGGTGGTGGTGGCGGTCATGTTGGGAAAATTTCGGGTTACTTGATGGCGTATTCGACGGGCAGTTGGGCTTCGTGCGGGTGTTCGGCACCGGCATAAACCTTGAGTTTTCCGTATTGGGCGCTGCCAAGGCGGGTCTTGGGAAGCATGCCCCAGACTGCGCGTTCGACGAGCAGGATCGGGCGGCGCTCACGGACCATCCGTGGGGTTTCCACTTTTTTGCCGCCCACATATCCGGAGAAACGGGTGTAGATCTTGGAACCTTCTTTAGCTCCAGTCAGGACAACCTGATCGGCATTGATCACGACGACAAAGTCGCCGGTGTCAATATGGGTGGTGAACGTGGGTTTGTGCTTGCCGCGGAGGAGGCGTGCAGCCTCAACAGCGACTTGGCCGAGGACCTTGCCCTTGGCGTCGATCACATACCACTTGCGCTCGACTTCGTGAGGCTTGGCGGAAAACGTCTTCATGTGCTTTGATTAAGAATGGCTCCGCTCACCCGGTGTGCGCGAAGGGGGTCGCAAGCTAGGGAGCGGGTTTCAGGGTGTCAACCGGGAAATCACAGGAAATTCACGGATTCTCGAAATTTTTCCGAATCGATCGCCCGGGGCCGTAAAATTGATGATTAAACCTGCCTGGAATCCGCAGTTGGAATGGGGATGAGCGCAAGAGGGTTAAGTGATGGCTGATGAGGCGAGTTGAATGAGGGTAAACGGCAGACATCAGGAGATTTGGCCATGGTCTAGATTCCACTACGGGCAGTTAGTCTCAATCATTGCTTCAGGCAGTTGGTGAACTTGCTTTCAACTGCCTGTTTTGCGATTTTGCGCCGTCCGCTCAGTGTCATTTTGTCGCCACCCTCGTTCATAGGGCAGTGTGGGGTGCAACTGGTTCGGGATTTCTCCACGTAACCCATTGAAAATGAGATGGTGCGCGCGACAGGACTCGAACCTGAACATCCTTACGGACACTAGAACCTGAATCTAGCGCGTCTACCAATTCCGCCACGCGCGCACTTTGGACCTTGCGGTCGGACGGGAAAACAACACGCCCGGGTGGGAATTGCAATCTGGATTTTCAGATGATCGAAGAAAAATGTGAAATCACGGGTGATCTGGTGACTTTTCAGGATTGCCAAGAGGGAGGCAAGGCAACCACGCTCTGCCCATGCAAAAAGCCACGCCGCTTGTTCTCGTAATGATTCTCGCCATATCCGCGATTTATTTGTCGCTGAGTGCGAAAGACGCCGCCGCGTCCGCTCCGGGACCGATTACGGAAACCCGGAAAAACACGGAAAAGACAAAGACAACGGCGTCGGTCCTGGAGAGGAAGGTGGATCCGGCGGTTGCCGTCAAAGTCACGCCGCGGCCATGGCCTCAGGGGGCGTCGGACATCACTCCTGATTCGGGGGCTGTGTTCGGTGCCCTGGACAACGGCATGCGCTACATCATCTATCCGAACAGTGAACCCAAGAAGCGCGTTTCGTTGCGTCTGCACATCGCCACGGGCTCGCTGATGGAGGCAGAGGACCAGCGCGGCATCGCCCATTTCCTCGAACACATGGTTTTCAATGGAAGCAAACACAATTCCTCGGAAGAACTTGTCCCACTCATGCAGCGTCTGGGCATCGGGTTCGGGGCGCATGTTAACGCCTATACCTCGTTCGATGAGACGGTGTATATGCTGGATTTACCGGATCTTTCGGAAGAAACGATGAAAATCTGCTTCACGGTGATGCGTGATTTTGGAGACGGTGCGCAGTTGGCCGCCGAAGAAATCGATAAGGAACGCGGCGTGATTCTTTCGGAGAAAATCAGTCGTGACACCGTAGGCTATCGGTTGATGCAACAACAGTTTGCCGAGCTGCTTCCGGATGCTCTTCTAACCAAACGGTTTCCGATTGGTGAGGAAGGGGTGATCAAATCCGCGCCCCGCGACCGCTTTGTGGATTATTATTCGCGCTACTACACGCCGGAACGCATGACATTCATAGTCGTGGGCGACGTCGATCCAGCTGAGATTCGCGGGCGCATTGAATCCAACTTCGGATCCATGAGCCAGCCGGCCAATGCCGGGGCGGATCCGAAAATGGGGAACATCCGCCAACCCGAGGGGCTTGAAACTTCGGTGTTTGCCGACAAGGAGGTGCCCTCGACCGAGGTTTCGCTCACGGTCATCCGCCCCCATGTGGTGAAGCCGGATACCACCGCCGCCCGCGCGGATGACATGACTCTGGAAATCGCCAACTCGATTTTGGACCGGCGTTTTGAGAGGATCTCCAAGGAAAAGGGTTCCGTGGTGGAGCGGGGAGATGCCTCCAAAGAGGAAATCTTCAACTATGTGGATTTCGGATCGATCAGCATCAATGTGGCAAACGACCGGTGGCAGGAAGCGGTTCCTGTTCTTGAAAAAGAATTTCGCCGCGCCATCGAACACGGTTTCACTGCCGCCGAGATTACTGAGGCCAAGTCCAACCTGCTCAATTCGTATGAACAGAAGGTCAAACAAAAAGCCACCCGCAAGTCCGACGGGATTGCCACCGAGGTAGCCAAGTCCATCAATGACCATACTGTCATGTCCGACCCTGAAACCGATCTTGCGATTGCCGTGAAATGTCTTGATGGCATTGATGCCGCCGCCTGCCACAAGGTATTCAAGGCTTTTTGGGATACCCAAGGTTACCACCTGATTCTAACCGCCAAGGAGAAACCTGAAAATGCGGAGAAAGACCTGGCTGCCATGTTCGAGGACTCCCGAGGAACCCCGGTCGAAGCGCCATCCGCCCGCGCCTCCCAGGCATTCACTTACACGGACTTCGGGAAGCCCGGCACCGTGGCCACACGCAAGGAAGTCGCCGACCTCGGTGTCACCCAACTGGTCCTTTCCAATAAAATCAGGATCAACCTCAAACGCACCGATTTCGAGCGGGGAAAAGTAAGCCTGCTGGCCCGCATCGGATCTGGTAAACTCAGCCAGCCCAAGGACATGCCGATGCTGGATTTCTTCGCTCAATCGGTTTTCGAAGGTGGCGGACTTGGCAAGCACTCCAACGATGATCTACAGCAGATTCTCGCAGGGAGAAATGTAAGTTCGACACTCACTGTGCAAGAGGATGCGTTCAATCTATCAGGTGCCACCACGGCGGCGGATTTCACCACCCAGTGCCAGTTGATGTGTGCTTCCATCACCGATCCCGGATACCGTGAGGAAGCGCTCTGGCAGTTCCAGAAGGCCATCCCGATGATCGAGCAGCAGATCAAGCACACGCCCGAGGGCGCGCAGATGGCCATGGAAGGATGGCTGCATGGCGGCGACTCGCGCTTTTCGCTGGCACCGATGAAAAAACTCGGTTCATACACTTTGAATGACGTGAAAAAATGGCTGACTCCGGAACTCACGAAAGGATACCTCGAACTCTCCGTGGTTGGCGATTTTGAGATGGAAAAAATCCTGCCTGATCTGCTGGCCACTTTCGGAGCGCTTCCGGCCCGCACCGCGATCGCGCCGCCGCTGCCCGAGGCGCGCAAGGTGAAATTCCCTAACGCCCCGGCATCCAAGGCGTTCTCCTATGATTCCAAGATCAAACAAGGCACCGCAATTGCCCTGTGGAAAACCGTCGGCCTGCGCGGCAACTCGAAGGAAGTCCGCCGACTCAATCTGTTGGCGGAAATCCTCGGCGACCGCCTGCGTATGGAAATCCGCGAGAAACTCGGCGCGTCCTACAGCCCGCACGCCGCTGTCGATGGCTCAGAGACGTTGGATGACATGGGCTTTGTGATGAGCGAGAGCATCGGTAAACCCGAGGATCTCGTGCGTCTGCTCGAGACCATGCGGGAACAAGCCGACAATCTCGCCACCAAAGGGGCTACCGATGACGAACTGGATCGCGCTCTGAAGCCGACCTTGAGTACGATTGAAAAATCCAAGCGCGATAACCGCTACTGGCTCGATACCGTGCTCAGGCAATCCCAACTGGATCCCAAGCGTCTCGATCGCGCCCGCACCCGCGACGCCGACTATGCTTCCATCACCCTTGCCGAGATCAATGCCATGGCGAAAAAATACCTCGCTGCGGAACATGCCATTTTTGTTAGTATCAAGCCGGCGGAATAAGTAGGGAAAACAATAGCAACCGATCCGTAAATGAAACGTTCTCAAAAGAGACTCCTGGTGTTGATACTGTCTCTGCTCGCGGTGTTGGTTGTTGCAGCCCTGCTCTACATGTTCGGCATGAATCATCTGGAGGGTAAGCCGCGTGGGTTCCTGCAATCGCTCGAATGGGCGTCCGAAACGCTCTCCACCACCGGTTATGGGGCGGATGCCACCTGGAAACATCCGCTGATGGTGGCCTTGGTGGTGTTGGTTCAATTCCTCGGCGTGTTTCTCGTGTTTTTGATCTTCCCTATCTATCTGATTCCGTTTTTGGAAGAACGTTTCGAAACCCGTTTGCCGACCGATTGCACAGGCCTTCGTCACCATGTGCTGATTTACCGCAACGGCCCGGCGGTCGCCTCGTTGCTTGATGAACTGAAATTGGCGTCGGTCACCCCGGTGATCATCGAGGAGGATGAAACCGAGGCGCGGCGGGTGCAGGATGCCGGCCACCGTGTGGTCTATGGCAGTCTGGAGGGCAATGTCATGTCCCGCGTGGGGATTGCAGATTGTAAAGCAATCATCCTCAACAGTACCGACCATCGCAATGCGGCAGTCGCCATCACTGCCCGCCAACTTGGATTTAGCGGTGATATCCTTGCTCTGGTAGAAACCCCGCTGCACCGCCAGCCGACGATTCTCGCCGGGGCCACGGCCGCATACACGCCGCGGCATGTGTTAGGCGCTGCGCTGGCAGCCCGCGCCAGCCGCAAGGTCAGTCCGACCGTCGCGGGTGAGCAATACCTCGGAACCAACCTGCAAGTCAGCGAGGTGCGCATCCACGCCGGGAGCGCTCTCGCGGGGCGCACGATCGGCGAGTGCCGGATCGGCCATAAAACCGGCGTGACTGTCATCGGCCAGTGGTTCAACGGGCGCTTGGATGCCGCGCCGCGATCCGGCACGCGGATAGAGGCGGGTGCCGTCCTGCTGATGGTCGGCAGCGCCGAAAATATCGCGCATTTCACGGAGATTTGTTCCGGCACCACGAAACTGAAGCGCCACGGTCCGTTCATTGTCGCGGGTTATGGCGAGGTCGGACGGAAGGTGGTGGAGTTGCTGCAGGACGCCGGTGAGGAAACGCGGGTGATATCGATGGAATCGGAACCCGGCGTCGAGATCGCGGGAAATGTGTTGGATTCCACTTTGCTGCTCAAGGCGGGCGTGGAGGAGGCGCAGGCGGTGATTCTCGCGCTCAGCGAGGATTCCACCACACTTTTCGCCACGGTCATCCTCAAGGATCTGGTGCCGCATGTGCCTGTCATTGCCCGCGTCAACCGGCCGGAAAACGTCGAACGCATCCATGTGGCCGGCGTTGATTTTGCGCTCTCGATCAGCCAGGTGACCGGTCAGATCCTTGCTAGGAAATTGTTAGGAAAAAATGCGGTCTCGCTCGACCAGATGTTGAAGGTTTCTTTGGTGTCCTCGCCGAAGCTGGTCGGCAACCATCCGGCCGGCCTGCGCATCCGCGAGCGCACCGGTTGTTCGGTGGTGGCTGTGGAACGGGGCGACGACGTCCTGGTGCGCTTTGACGGTGATTTCCGCTTCTCCCCGGAAGACTCGATTTACATCTGCGGCAGTGAAGCTGCGATCCGGAAGTTCACTGCGGAATACCCGCCCGCGTGAAGGCTCCGGAAGGAATGCTCGGAGACTCCAAACAAAAGTGACTACCTATCCCACACCCGGTGCAGTGCGGCTATTGGTGCGGCGTGATCATTCGGAATTGTCCCTCAGATCCGCTCGATTCTCGCGGCGTATGCTCCGTCCGTTTTGTCCCGGAAGGGCAGGGCATCGCGGGTGGAGTGGAGTTTGAAATCCGGATGATCTGCTAGGAATGCCTCCACCTGGCCGAGGTTCTCCTCGTGCTCGATCGAGCAGGTCGAGTAAACCAGACGGCCGCCGGGTTTGAGACAAGGTAGGGCGTTTTCGAGGATCTTGCGCTGGGTGGTGGCGATTCTGGCGATATCGGGTGCCTGCAGGCGCCAGCGGACATCCACGCGGCGGCGGATCACACCGGTATTGGAGCACGGAACATCTAACAGTATTCCATCGAAAGCCCCGTGCCATTCGGGCGGAGCGGGTTTGGTCCAGTCGTGGACGGCGATGTCGGTTTTACCGCAATGCAGGCGTTCGAGGTTTTCGCGGAGACGGGGCAGGCGTTTTTCGTTGGAATCGGTGCAGAGCAGGTTCTCAGCGGAGTCGAGAGCCGCAGCGATGAGGAAGGCCTTGCCTCCCGGCGCGGCACAGGCGTCGAGGATGCGCTCGCCCGGCTGCGGGTCTAACAAATCAACCGAATGCCTTGTGGCGGGGTCCTGGATGTAGATCGCGCCGGACGCCAGCAGTGCGCCAGGTGGAGGACCCTCCAACTGGTAGAAACCCGGCGCGTTTTCAAGCGGTTTCCCTGGAAGTTCCGTAGGGGAGGGGACCAGCGGGTTGACGCGGAAATAATTGGTAGACGGGAGATTGTTCCATTCCATGAGCGCGATGGCCTCGCGTTTGCCGAAGGCGGCCTTCCATCGGTTTGCCAGCCAGTCCGGATGGGAAAATGCGACCGATGGAGGCAGATCCGAAACCTCATCCATCAACTGCTTGCGGGTCAGGATGGCCCTACGCAATACGGCATTCACCAACCCGCGCACGCTGGCTTTGCCCGCCTCCACGGTTTCATTGACCGCGGCATGGTCCGGCAGCCCCATGATGAGAATCTGGCAGAGCCCCACACGTAGGACATCGCGCGTCTCGGGATCGACTTTTCCATCCCTGAGTTTGCCGATCCAATGATCCAACAGACGCCGGTTGCGCAGCACGCCGAAGAGGATCGCCTGGAGCAAGCCGCGATCTGAAGATGACAGCAAACGGCGGTGGGCATGACGCTCGATCAGCGATTCGGCGTAATCCTGTCCCTTGGCCCAGGCACGGAGGGCGGAAACAGCGGCTTGGCGGACGTGGAAGTTCTTGGCAGACATTTTGGGATGGGATGCTCCCGCAATCTCATGATGGCGGGAAACGGGAGGTGCGGGTATGGATAGTTTGACGCGGCTGAAATGGACAGCACAATCCATTTGGGGGGATTCGGGAGGGCCCGTGCCCGTTACCAGACAACAGGGAATCAAGGATTTGTTTTCCTAAGGTCGCTGGCCCGAAAATCGGGAAAATCAAAAAAATACTCGACAATCGGGGCGGGATGCCGTATCGAGTATGGCATGAAAATGACCATGCATATTGACGAGGACTTGTTGAAACGAGTCATTGAGGCATACGGATACGTCAGCAAGACAGAGGCCGTGGAAATGGCTTTGCGCGAATTGGACCGCAAGGCGCGCTACCGCGAGTTTGCAACGCGCGGATTGGAAATGACGCCCGAGGAAATAGCCGAGGGTGTGGACCCAAACTACGACGTCAATGCGATGAGAGTGGCCGAAACACCCACCAAGTATGGAAAGTGATGTTTTGGTGGACAGTAATGTCTATATCGACCTCCTGAAGGCTAGGAAAGACGTGACGTGGCTTTTACCCGCCTGGGCGGGAGATCGAAATCTGGTGATTTGCGGGATGGTCCGTCTGGAGGTTTTGCGCGGACTGAAATCCTTGAAACTGATGACAAGAATTTCCGCCTTCATGGACGTGCTATGCAATGTTCCCAGTGACGACCTTTTTTGGAGAGAGGCCACTGAACTGGCATGGAAATTGGATCGAAAAGGCATCGTGATTCCCGGCGCGGACGCGGTGATCGCCGCCAGCGCGATGCGACTTGGCGCGGCGGTGCTGACATCGGACGCACATTTCCAACGGATCGATGGCCTGCGCACCATCACTCCTCCGCCGGAATGGTTTGAGTGAAACACGCTACTTGCCGATGCAGAAGGTGCTGAAAATCACACCTAACAAATCCTCGGTGTCCACCCGGCCGGGAATCTCGCCAAGGGCATCGAGTGCCTCGCGGAGGTCGATGGCGGCCAGTTCGACGTCATTTGAGGGGTCCGCCAGAAGGTCCAGTGCGGCGGTCAATCCGGCACGGGCTTGAATCAGGCTCGCCTGATGGCGGGCGTTGATGGCCACGGCGTGCTCGCCCCAATCGACGTCGTTGAAATGAAGCGCATCGCTGATTTTATCGGAAAGCACGTCGAAGCCAGTGCCGTTAGAACAGGACAGGCGCACTGCATCGATACCCGCCCAGGACGGATGTTCGCCAAGGTCGGTTTTGTTGAGCACCCGCAGATGGATGGCCGGTGACGCTGGAAACACCGCTTCGACAGGTTTCGGCGCGCTTGCATCGGCGATTTCCAACAACAAATCCGCGGCTTCGATCTGGCGGACCGTGCGTTGGATGCCGGCGGCTTCGATCTGATCCTCCGCTTCGCGCACGCCGGCGGTATCGACCAGACGCAGCGGGATTCCCTGGAGATTGATGGTCTCTTCGATGGTGTCGCGGGTGGTTCCGGCGATGTGGCTGACGATGGCGCGTTCAAATCCTAACAATCGGTTGAGCAGGCTGGATTTTCCCACGTTTGGTTCCCCAAAAATCACGGTGCGCACGCCTTCGCGCAGAATGCGGCCCTGGTCGGCGGTGGCAAGCAGGGAATCCACGGTGGCCAGCACCGCCTGGATGCGGGAGACTAATAACGTGCCGGTTTGCGGGTCGATGTCCTCGTCCGGGAAGTCGATCCACGCTTCCAGATGGGCGAGTGTTTCCAACAAATCGTCGCGGGCCACGGTGGTGCGGCGTCCGAGTGTCCCTTCGAGCTGGCTGCGTGCCGCACGCAGCGAGAGCCGTGTTTGCGCGGAGATCAGATCCATCACCCCCTCCGCCTGGGTGAGGTCGAGTTTGCCGTTGAGAAACGCGCGTCGGGTGAATTCCCCCGGAGCGGCGGGCACGGCACCGCAGGCGAGGAAGCGGGCAAGCACTTCGCGGGTCACTAGAATCCCGCCATGGCCGGTGAATTCTACGCAGTCTTCGCCGGTATAGCTGTTAGGTCCTGGGAAAACCGTGAGCAATCCGTCATCCACGGTTTCACCATTGGAATCCGTCACGCGGCAATGGCGCGCGCAGCGGAATGTTTGGTTAGAAACCCTGCCGTCCGTGGCCAAGTCCGCAACCCGGATCGCCGCCGGTCCGGAAATCCGGATTAACGAGACCGCACCTGTGCCATGCGGCGTGGCCGGAGCGGCAATCGTCGTGCGGTGTGGATCGGGGGCCTGTTGCATCCGGTTGGGGTTTATTTCGGCGGAGCAGGGGATGGATCATGAAACAGAGCCGCACGCATTAAGCGGTATGGATCACCGAATCCAGCACTTCAAGGCATCGTTCGTTCTGCGACCTGGTGCCGATGGATATCCGGATCCAGTCCGGCAATTTGTAGCCGCGCATCGCCCGCACGATCACCCCTTGCTTGAGCATTTCGGCAAACACGCGGTCGCCATCGCCGGTTTTGACCAGCACGAAATTCGCATGGCTGGGAACGTATTCGAGCCCGCGCACCTTGAAGGCTGCTTCATAAAAGGCCATGCCCTCCAGATTGAGTTGGCGCGTATTCGAGGCATGTTCTTTGTCGGCCAGGGCGGCAATCGCGCCGGCTTGGGCGATGGCATTGACGTTGAATGGCTGCCGGGCTTTTTGTAGAATGTCCGCCAGATGTGCCGGAGCCAATCCATAACCGACCCGTAATCCTGCGAGTCCGTGGATTTTCGAAAAGGTCCTCAGCACACAGACATTCCGTCCTTCCCGCACGTAACGCAGTGTATCCGGCGCTTCTGCGGGAAATTCGATGTAGGCCTCGTCAAACACGGCGATCACATGCTCCGGCAGACGCTTGATAAAACGATCGATGGCTTCCTGATCGACCATTGTGCCGGTAGGGTTGTTAGGGTTGGCGATGAACACCAGCCGGGTGTCCGCAGTGATCGCGTCCGCCATTGCATCGAGATCATGCACGAAACCGGGGTCCTCCACCTCGATGTATTTCGCGCCGAAAAGCGTGGCCATCAGCTTGTAAACCACGAAGGCGTGCTCGGCGGCGATGAGCTCGGTGCTGCGGTTGAGAAACGTGTGACACAGCAGCTCGATGATTTCATTGGAACCGTTGCCGATGATCACGTTTTCACGGGCCATGCCCACCGATTCTGCGATCGCGGTGCGCAGGCGGTATCCGCCTCCATCCGGATAGATATGCGCTTCCTCCAATGCCTCGCGCATGGCGATCTTGGCCAGTGGCGATGGTCCTAACGGGTTTTCATTCGATGCCACCTTGACGATTTGTTCGGGGGATAGCCCGAGTTCGCGGGCGGTCTCATCGATCGGTTTTCCAGGCTCATAGGCCACCAGGTCACAGACAAATCGGTTTGCGTAAGTATCAATCGTCATCGCGCGGCCAAACTAGCGGTGGGGCACCGGAGGGTCAAACACCAAGATGAGCGCGGCTGACTTGTCTCCACAAGCGCGGTCCCAGCGTCATGCAAGCCAAACCAAGCCCAACCGCCAACCCCCACCACACGCCGCAGGCCCCGACCCCGAAAGTGAATGCAAGCCACCCGCTCACCGGAAGTCCGATGAGCCAATAGGAAACCAGTCCGATCAATGCCGGGACCCGAGCATCGTGAAGTCCCCTCAACATTGAGGCCGATGCCACCTGCAAACCATCCACCACTTGGAAAATCCCGACGATCACCAGTAACGACGCGCTCAGAGCGATGACTTCCGGGTCGTTGGTGAAAAGCGAGGTGATCCACCTGCCGAAAACCATGAATGATGTGCCCACCAGCAGCGCGTTACCCGCCACCAGAAACCACCCCGAGAACATGATCGGCCGCAAACGGTCCCGTTCTCCAGCCCCATCGGCCGTTCCGATGCGCACGGTCAGTGCCATGGAAAGTCCGAGAGGAATCATGAACGCCGTACCCGCCAAAGTGATGGCGATCTGGTGGGACGCCATGGCCACCGGTCCGAAAAGCCCCATCCATAAACC
The DNA here is from genome assembly GCA_903906515.1 of Akkermansiaceae bacterium. Classification (GTDB taxonomy): domain Bacteria; phylum Verrucomicrobiota; class Verrucomicrobiia; order Verrucomicrobiales; family Akkermansiaceae; genus Luteolibacter. The sequence continues at coordinate 3,556 of CAIVKO010000257.1, read as the reverse complement.
CGCCACCGAAAATGCCGATACCTCGAAAAGCATCTGCACGCTGGCGGGCATGCCGATCGATAACAGACGCCGGATTTCATCAAAAACCGGTGGTTTGAACCAATCATCCGGCACCCATTCTGCTAGACCCTTGGTCCGCGTCAGCCACACTAACATCACTACCAGAATCGCCGATCTCGAAATCAACGTTGCCCAGGCCGCTCCCTCGAACCCGAGGGCCTTGCTCCCCAGATTTCCGTAAATCATCACCCAGTTGAGAAATACATTCAATCCCACCCCGCCAAGGAATATCCAGAATGGCGACCACGGACGGTTGAGGGCGTCGGCGTGGTTTTTCAGCGCGATGGAAACCAACCCGGGCACGATCGAAGCCATCAAAATTCGGAAATACACAGTTGTGCGGGCCGTCACTCCGGAAGGTTGCCCGAAAAAATCGAGTCTCATCGAAACCCACCAAGCCAGCGCGAAACACACCACTCCGACCACGGCTGCAAGCATGACTCCATGTCGGCAGCTCGATCGGGCGTCTTCCGTGTCACCGGCACCTTTCGCATTGGAAGTAAACACCGAGACCGCCGTCAAAACACCGATCCCGAACACGAACGGCACATGAAACAACGAATTCGCAAAGGTCAGCGCCGCCAACTCCGTCACCCCCAAGTGGCCGATCATCAGGGTATCCGCCACCCCAAGCAACATCTGACTGAGCTGCCCGATCATCAGGGGCAGCGCCAGTCGCAGCGTCAGGCGGGATTCCTCAATCCATTTCATCGGTGTGGCCGTGTCTCGGACCAATGAGGCCAATTGTCCATGCGATTCTTCCTTTGGAATGCCTCCTCGGAGGTTTCTACAAAAAAAATGCAGACCTGCGACATTTTGCGATTGCTCTCGCTCCAGTCGCTGGTATTGCTGTCTGAGTCGTCGCGCGGCAAGGAATCACACCCTCCCCGGCGCACCAGTGAAATGCCTCGGTAGCTCAGTTGGTAGAGCAGTTGACTCTTAATCAATTGGTCCTTGGTTCGAGTCCAAGCCGGGGTACCACCTTAATAATGAATGAGTTAAGGTAATAGTTTGTTTATGGTTAGGAATTCAAGAGCCTGCCGGTGCACTTTTTGACAGTTTCATTGAGCACAATCGGCCACATTTGCTCATTAACGATAAAAACTCATGTCACGCCGAAGATGTGGAAATTCATCACCACACGTGTTGACGATGAGGGAAATAGAGGAAGGTGATGACATCATGGCGAAGAGTAAGCCTGCTCACTGCTGAACCGTTGGTTACTGAAACAGGAGTGAGAACCAACGCCAGAATGGAGATGAAAATCTTCATGTAATCCGCATTGTTCTCCCTTTCCGCCGCTAGGCAAACAGAAAAGATCCATGAAATACTGGTCCATCGTGGAAAGGATGGAATTCACCACCATGCATACGGTGTCGATGCCTCGGTGCAGGAAGGCGTCCACGATCTCCTTGTCCGTCGGGACGTCGGAAAGAAACTCAACTGCCCTGAGATAGCATCCCCCGGTGTCTTTAAATATTTTTCCATTCAGGGTAATCGGTCATTCGACTGACGGATAGGGATAGTCAAACGGCGTCTGACGATCCAGCACCAGGGTATCTGCCTCAAATCGTTTCACTTCATTGGGTGAAACCGCGCCCGTCCAGTGGCGTTCTTGCTGGTTCACTCTAACATCACGCTTCACGTAATCGATGCCGACTACCGCAAGGAGGTTTCCATTCAGGTCGGTGACCACCCGCGTCTCGGGACTTGCGGTGAAGATGATCTTGCCATTCACTCTGGCCTCAAGCACGCCCTTGCGTTTCAATGACATCTCGAACGAATGCTCACCCCACTTCTGGGTGAATGTTAGATTGCCGGGCGTGTTTTGATCGCGATCCATCACCTTATCCCAGCTCGCGGGAGACAAACCGGACCACCACACCTGACTGTTTTCGACATCGATGTGAATCCCGTGCATCCTCGTCACGTATTCCTGCATCGCCAGGATCATTGGGCAATATCCATCGGAATTCGACAGCGAGGGTTGACCGGTATCGGGATCGAGTTGTTGGGAAAATTGGCCGTTGCGCATCAGAATCGGCAAAAGTTTTCTTCCTAATAGTATCACCTCGGCATGGTGGCCGTAGCGCTCCAGGGCGTGGATTGCACGCTGATAGGTCAGGCCTTGCGGTTGGCCGCTCCAGTTGTTGCGCGGCTTGCTGAGGAACAACTCTTCATTGCGTGCGATCGATACCAGCGGCACCGGTGTCCAAAACTCCTTCGGGTTGAGCAGGTGATGTTTGATGAATGCATCCGCCATCTCCTGCGTGAAGAGTCCATACCACATGCAACGCAGGTTGTTGTGGATCAGCTCTGGTAATACCTTGCCGTCACGATCGCGGTCGAAACAAGCATGGCGTTTCGGGTCCCACAACTTGTCGATCACCTGTTGGCGCGCCTCTTCGGCCGATTTTTTCCACTTTGCTTCCTCTCCATCACCCAGCTCACGTGAGATTTTCTCCAGCACCGCCCGCCCGCTGTAGCTGTAGGCCATGATGTCCATCGACTGGAATGGCATTCTAACATCAGCCGCCAGCTTTGGTATTCCTGGAGCCTCGCTGCCCGGCGGTTTTTCGAATGGCCAGTTGTCCCTGGCACCCCGGTGATGCAAGCGTGTGCTGCCGTCCTCGCCGGTATCCCAAGCGCACCACGTTTCAAGAATGCCATCACCATTCGAATCCCTCGTCCGCCACAGATAGGCGTCGTGCCCCTTGAGTGCCGTTTGCAGTAGCTTCAGATAATCGCGGTTTTTTCCCACCCAAAAATACATCCGCCATGCCGGCTCGGGAAAACAATACCCTTGGAACATCTCGTAATCCGCCACCAGGTCGTGCTCGGGTTTCCAAACATAACCCTCCGGAAATCCTTTTTCTTTCCAGCCCTTCTCCGCGACCTTGGATCCCTTGATCACCATGCCCGGCAGGCGTCCGTCCTCACGCTGGGCACGGATGAAAACCACCTGATTGTTGAGAGCTACCTGCAGGTCGTGCTTCGCATACATCTCGCCACCCATCGGCTGGGTTTCGAGCCAGGCGTCTTTGTAGCCGCCACCCTCGACCAGGATCGTCATGCCAGGAGCAAACTTGCTGAGACTTTTTTCAAGTTGTGTCATCCCCAGGGAATAGAGCTTCTGCAACTGTGCGTCGTCTGTCGTGAAGGATGATCCGGTATTCCGTTCGGCACGAATCATCGACGGATGCAGGTCCTGCGCCATCAACGGGGAAAGACACGCCAATGCTGCGCCACCAGCCAAAACACACGGGAATTTCAACATGAGTAAGTATGTTCTAACACGATCTGATTGTCCATTTGCAAATCACACGATGGTCTTAAAGCCTGTCTGAAAAATGGCAGGGACCGTTCTCCAAACAGTCCGTTCGCATGAGTTGAGAATGATCCAGCGAGTGATTGATCTGCAGATCCACACATTCTCCATGCATTCGCATTCCATGCTCGCGGACCGCCCGGAGGTCGGGTCCCTGCCTATGTGCGG
>CAIVKO010000256.1 GCA_903906515.1 Akkermansiaceae bacterium | reverse complement strand
TGAGCATTTGCTTGAGAACGATTACATTGGCGCGGGTTGGTGGTGTGTTTTTCATTACACCCTACCGAGTGGCAGGGATTTAAACTCAACACCAGCCCATTTTTCAACCTTCAACTATACCATCCTGTGGGATGACTGTGTTATTTATTAAAAGTTATCAGGAACACATCGGTCACGTAGGAATATTTTTCCATCAGCACTGCGCGCCCTAATGAAACATGAGTCATTTCATGCAGCATTTCTTGACTTTTTTACCGCTGCCGCAAGGGCACGGATCGTCGCGACCCGTTAGAACCTCCTCCCCACGGGGCTGCGCCGCCTCAGAGTTCATTTTCCAACTTCAGTGTTTCCAAGTCCTCTTTCAAATCTTGAGCCATTAACTTCGTGTAAATTCTCAAGATTTTACCTTCATTCTGCAAAGCGACCAACTTTCGGAGGTCATTCGACCGTTGTTTCCAAGTCACCCCGTCGGTCACGAGGATAAAGACGGTGTCGTGCCGCTTTTGATCTACGATGCGGGCAATGTCTCCCAAGACATCAGTTTGTTTGCTGCCCGTAGCTCCGTATGCTTTTACTTCAATCAAGATAGCGGGGTCAGATGCGGAAGGAATGGCAAAGTCCGCTTTTTCCGTGCTTATACCTGTGGCACCTGTAAACCGACAGCGAATCGCCACTTGTTCCGGACGGAAGACTGAGCGAACTATGCCTTCTACAAAATTCTCCATATCGCGTCCCCTCGCTTGGCCCTTGGTGGCACTGCCCCGACCACCTTTGAGTCGCTCGGTGATAGCATCGAACCAATGAAGCGGACGATTCACCGCTTCTGTCATTTTTTTAGCCAATCCCATTTCGATTAGGGCAGCAACGTATTCGACTTTGCACGCTTTATAGCATTTCACTCCACTTCCTCGTAATGCACCTTGTTCACCCAACGCAGCCGTGAGATTTGGAACGAACTCGTCTTTGGATTGATCCATGAACAAACGAATGACGGTGAAACCTATCGTGAAATTGATATCCAAAAGAGCCATGATGTCCTGCGCTTTATAGCGTTTTTTAACAGGCATTCCCTTCAAGATCGTGATAACTTCACCTGCGTGAGCATCCATCCATGAACTTTCGATTCGTGAAAGAGAGGCTTCGATTTCTTCAAATGTCTGACGGTAACGCTTCATGTGGTGCCGATAATTAAATATTCTTCAACGAGGTTGCGTTTGGCCGCTGCATGCGTGCCGAAGTGGTAACGATGGGTCTTTTCCAGCACTTCCACCGTGCGCTTATAGCGTCCCATTAATTTGCGAAGCGTCTCGAGATCTGGGAAAGCATTCGACGAATAAGAAAGCACGAGTGTGGAATCGGCAAATTTTCGGAAGAGACGATCAAAAGCATCAATCGCGGTGCTTCGATATGAGAAGGGTGTGAAAGGCTTTGTGATTTTACGAACCTTGCTGCTCATCATAAGCTCTTTGCCCTCCCAGTAACAGGCCAAGCCTTCGAGAAAATGGTAGCGTTTGATGTAGCAGTTATCGTCGGCCAGCGGGACGTAGGGCGGATCCATGTAAACCAGATCACTACCCATTTTGACCTCAAAAACATCTCCACAAGAGCAGGAATTGCGCTTTCCGTTACTGAATACGGCGGCATTATAGGCCTCAACCTGCTCTAAAAAATGCTGTTTTAACGTCAGTTTGAGATCACGGCGACCATCTTGGTAGCGTTCGGGATCACTGACCGTGAAAAGGCCACGCGGTTGACGCTTGATGGCTGAGCGCAAGATAGCAGCGAGAGCAACCGAGCGCTTAAAAGGAGAATCCATTTCCCGCATGCCAACCCATAAGTCGTCTAGGAATGAAAGTTCTAGTGGAGTGTAAAAAATGCCTTCGAATGTCTGCCGGATGAACTTCTCATCGGACTTACGGGCTTTTGAGTTGAGCAATAAATCCAGATCATCGTTATTCAAGCGTGTGGCATTATTTGCCACAGTTGCAGCCGTCAGGACAGACGGGAATGCGAGAGAATCATTTGCCCTTACCTGTTTGCCCATTGCCTTTAGAAGGTAGGACACAACACCAGAACCGGAGAAGGCATCGGTAACAGTATCAAAATCCAGCTCTTGGAAAGCGTCATGGATCCATGGGAGTAGACGAAACTTGCTTCCCATGTAGCGGAAGCGGGGAAAGTTTTCAAGTGCCAGCGGAAGCTCGGTTGTTTCCGAAATCAAGGGAATCTGAAGATGAGCGAGTGGTTTCATGGTGAATACCTTACCGAGAGATGTTCAAAAGACCAGTTAAAAGTTCCGAGAAGTTTAAAATAGAAGGCCATCGCCGACTACCGATCAATGCCAACTGTAGCGCCACGTAATCGCCATTGAGCACCTGTTCCGCCTCAACGCCATCGGCTTCCCAGACCAGTCCGTAACGGGTCGCCTCGCGGCGGTCGCGGGCCTCCATCAGCCGAAGCCGTTCCTCTTTGGTCAGCGAGTCGTATTTCCCCATGGTCGGCAAATCGTGAAAGTTTGCACGGCGGCAAAGCGGTTTCCCGTTGGCCTTCGTGACGCAGCACACCCTACGTTCATTCCACGTCCGGCAGCGAGAGAAAAGACACTCGCCCTGACTGGACAAGAACTTCACTTTGTGCGCATCGACATCATGACCCCGCCAATGTGATTTTCAATAAGAGCTTCCAGAATAGGTCACCTGATTGAACTTCGTCCGCGTGCAGAGAGTAAAGCGTTTCCCAAGTTCCTGTGAGTTTCGATATTCGCGTCGGCCCAGGCCAAGGGCTGCCGCACGGCCAACGGCTTCTCGATGCTGCTGCATCAGGGCGTGCTGGCATTCCGACATTGGTTCCCGCAAACCGAGCCCCTGGCCGCGATGCGCGCGAGTTTTGACTGCGGACGGTGATTCCCAGGCCCCGGCGCGTAGGCCGGGGCGCGGGTTTTCGACTGTTTTGAAAAAATTTGAAAATAACACTTGCTCTCTACTCTTTAATCTATACCATCTTGTTCGTCTTCGCGACTCCACATTAACTTGTTTCAATTAATCACTTATGAACATCCCATCCAACCCCCAAAGCAGCGCCACAGCCGAAGAGCAAGAATGGCTCGAAGTGGTCCGCCAGAAAGTGGCCAAGCTTCGTTTTGGATCGTTACAGATCACCGTGCATGACGGGCGGGTCACTCAAGTTGAGAGCTTGGAGAAAACGCGTTTTCTGACCAAGACCCGTGACGGTCAGGAATCCTAGTCCAGTTTTTTCCCTACCGTGCCAACGGAGGATACCACCATCCGCGCTCTTCCACCGGATCATGGAAGAAGAGCGCTCCTGTAAGACCAAAAATGCAACAATCGTTCAAACACACACATCGTAAACACAACCTCAAGATCGCACCTCTGTTGACCCTTGCCCTCGCGGGCCAGCTCGGTGCCAGTGAAACTGCTACCGAATATCTCGATCCCACCCCCTACGATAAAATCTGGGGACTTGCCACACTCTACAAGGATGATCTCAATCCCATCCTTGAGGAGTTCAAGCTTCGCGGACGCTACCACGGCCAATACCATGATGTGGGCGCGGACCAAGGCGACTCCGGCGGCTGGGAAGACCGCCGTTCGCGCCTGGGATTCGATGCCAAACTCTTCGACAAACAGTTGGAAGCCAGAGTGGACTTCCAAAGCAATGATGGGTTTACGGATTTCTACGACGGCCTCGTGGATGCCTATCTGAAATGGAAACCGAATGAGAAATTCGCGATCACTCTTGGCAAAACCAAACCGCTGGTTGCTTACGCCGATTGGATTTCCTCAACCAATGAAACACCCGCATTCGAACGCTCGCAGATTTTCAACCAGCTAGGTATCAACCGGGCCACGGCGCTGACCGTGGAAGGCGATACCGGCGGTGTGCTCTGGCAGGCGGGAATCTATTCTAACGACACGCCCAACAACACCGGCGGCAGCGGGGCTTGGGGCGATGGCGAGTTCGGGGAACTCAATGGCGGATACGCTGTCAGCCTCGGCGCGGGATATAATTTCAATCACGAGCTCGATGTCGAGAAAGCGCTGTTGCGCCTCGATTGGCTGCACAGCAAACGAGAAGCCACCGATGTGGTGCTCAACCGTTATGACGATATCATCAGCACCACCTTCCAACTCAAGGAGGGTTATTGGAACCTGACGGCCGAGGCGTTCGCCGCCAGCGGTGGCGACGGCGTGAACGGCGATGTTTTCGGGTTCTATCTACAACCCACCTATGACATCATTCCGGACAAGCTGCAGCTCGTCGGCAGATACAGTTATACCAACGGCGACGGACCGGCAAGCGTGCAGGCCCAGAGCCGCTACGAACGCGAGGTCCCGATCAAGAAGATTCCCGGTGTGCCCGGTAGCAGCAACCGCGGTGACGAATACCAGGCGGTCTATCTCGGTGCCCAGTATTTCATCTACGGCAACAAACTCAAATTGATGGCCGGTGCCGAATGGGCGAGGCTCTCTCGTGAGGGGCGACCTACCGGCTACGACGGCATCACTACCTTGGCGGGCATCCGCTTCTCGTTCTAACCACTTACCAAAAACCTCAATCCAAAACATTCCAATCGATCATCATGAAAACATCATCATTCACCACACTTGCATTGTCCTTTCTGCTCGCCGGCTTCAACCACGCGGCGGAACTTCTCAATGTTTCCTATGACCCCACCCGGGAATTTTACGCCGAATTCAACGAAGCGTTCGCCGCCCACTGGAAGGCCAAAACCGGCGAGGCGGTCAAAATCAAACAATCCCACGGAGGCTCGGGCAAGCAGGCTCGCTCCGTCATCGACGGCCTCAAGGCCGACGTGGTCACCCTTGCTCTCTCGGGTGACATCGACGTCATCGCGGATAAGGCCAACCTGTTGCCGCAGGATTGGCAGGCCAAACTGCCTAACAACAGTTCCCCCTACACATCCACCATCGTGTTCGTCGTCCGCAAGGGCAACCCGAAGGGCGTCAAGGATTGGTCGGACCTGGTGAAACCCGGCATCAAGGTCATCACGCCCAACCCGAAGACATCGGGTGGCGCGCGCTGGAACTACCTGGCGGCTTGGGCCTACGCATCGCGCAAGGCGGGCGGCGATCTTGCCAAAACCAAGGAATTCATTCGCTCTCTCTATCAGAATGTGCCGGTGCTCGATACAGGAGCCCGCGGGTCCACAACCACCTTCGCGCAGCGTGGCATCGGCGATGTATTCCTATCCTGGGAGAATGAGGCGCATCTGATCGAGAAGGAATTTCCGGGCACAACCGAGATCGTCATTCCTTCGATCAGCATCCTCGCCGAGCCGCCGGTCGCAGTGGTTGAAAAGAATGCAAAAAAACACGGCACCGAAGCGCTCGCCAAGGCGTATCTGGGGTTTCTCTACACCCCGGAAGCCCAAAACATCGCCGGCAAACACTTCTACCGCCCGCGTGACAAGGCGGCATTGGCGAAATGGTCGCAGAATTTTCCAAAAATCAATCTAGTCACCATCGCGGAGTTCGGTGGTTGGGCCAAGGCCCAAAGCACCCACTTCGCCAGCGGCGGCACTTTTGATGAGATTTACCGGAAATAGAGGTTCCGTTCCAACTCTATGCCAGCACGCTTGGTTGCAGCACTTTGACGATAAATTCCCCCAATTTTTAAAATACCTTGCGGTACCGTCGTTAATCTATACCTTTTTGTCCAGACAACCAAATGCACCTATCTAAGAAAGCTGAATATGCCCTGCGCGCCATGATCAATCTTGGCATTGCGTCCGAAATGGGACGCAGTGCCTTGCCGGGCGCCGAACTCGCAGAGGTCAACCGCTTGCCGCTCAAGTTCGTGGAGCGTATTCTCCAGGAACTGCGCGATGCGGGCCTGGTTGAAACCCATCGTGGGAAAAACGGCGGCTACAGCCTCACGGGTTCGGGCGTCAACTCCAAGATGGGGGACATCGTGCGCCTGATGGACGGCCGTCTCGCGCCGATCTGCTGCGCGAGCGAGCGTGCTTATCAGAAATGTTCCTGCCCCGACGAGGATCACTGCGGCCTGCGCATGGTCATGATCGACGTACGCAATGCGATTGCCAACATTCTCGACCGTTACACGCTGGTCCAAGTGGTGGAAGTCACCATGCGCAAGATGCGCAGGGACGGCGTGGTTCCACCGTTCGCGATGCCCGAGCACGCGGCATCCGGCAAGGCGGATAAAGGCCGTGTGGACCCCGCCGACGGGTTTCTCGCGGGTCTCACCCAATTCACGCCCTCGATTTAATCCGCTGCATCATTCGATATTTTTCGCCGACCTGTGATCAGGAGGCCTGCCCCACACACGACTGACAACCACCGGACCACTGGAGAAGAAAGCAACTCAGCCCATGAACTACCGAATCAACACATCGTCCACCCCCCTGTTTTCCTCACGCTTGATCGCCGTAGCCAGCATCGCCCTTCCGGTGTTGCTGGGACTGGCGTCCTGCGGAAAAAAATCCACTTCCGGAAAAACCGGCGGCAGCCATACATTGCTCAATGTTTCCTATGACCCCACGCGGGAGTTCTACGCGGAGGTCAATCAGGCTTTTGCCAAACAATGGGAACGCGACCACGGCGACAAACCCGACATCAAACAATCCCACGGCGGCTCCGGCAAACAAGCCCGCGCGGTGATCGATGGCCTCGAAGCCGACGTTGTCACTCTGGCCCTCGCCGGTGACATCGACTCCGTGGCCAAGCGCGGCCTGCTCCCTGCGGATTGGGCGACCAAGCTGCCTAACAACAGCGCGCCCTACACCTCCACCATCGTCTTCGTCGTCCGCAAGGGAAATCCGAAGGCGGTCAAGGACTGGAGCGATCTGGTTCGCGATGGGATCCAGGTCATCACGCCCAATCCCAAGACCTCCGGTGGTGCCCGTTGGAACTACCTCGCCGCCTGGGCATGGGCCGAGAAACAATTCGCTGGAGACCCGGCCAAGGTCCGCGACTATATCGGGCGCCTCTTGCGCAATGTTCCGGTGTTGGATTCCGGTGCCCGCGCGGCCACCACGACCTTCGCCCAGCGTGGCATTGGCGATGTGTTTCTTTCATGGGAAAACGAAGCCTATCTGATTGAAAAGGAATTTCCTGGCAAGACGGAGATCATCTATCCGTCACTCAGTATTCTGGCAGAACCGCCGGTGGCAGTTGTGGAGGCTAATGCAGCCAAACACGGGACCACCGCGCTGGCGCAGGCCTATCTGGAGTTTCTCTACACAGATGAAGCGCAAGCCCTCGCCGCCAAACACTTCTACCGACCGCGGAACAGCAAGCAGCAAAGCAAACTACCCGCCTTGGAACTCGTCACTGTGGATGAAAAATTCGGCGGCTGGGCGCAGGCCCAGAAAACGCATTTCGCCGATGGCGGAAGCTTCGACCAAATCTACGGCACGAAGTAAGTCCCTGATCCCACCGTCATGTCAAAACGTCGTGTCATCCCCGGCTTCGGGCTTTCTCTGGGCTTCACTGTCATTTATCTGAGCCTGCTGATCCTCATTCCGTTAGCAGCCTTGTTTCTCAAGGCGGCGGGCGTGGGTTGGCGCGGGTGGTTGGAGTTGTTGACGAACGAGCGGGTGCTGGCTGCGGCCAAGCTGACATTCGGGGCCAGCGCCTGTGCCGCAGCTCTCAGCACGGTGACCGGATTGTTAGTCACTTGGGTGCTGGTGCGCTACCGGTTTCCGGGACGCAGGTTGATGGATGCGATGATCGACCTGCCCTTCGCTTTGCCCACGGCGGTGGCCGGCATCACGCTTACCGCCATCTATGCGCCGAATGGTTGGATCGGCGCCTATCTCGACCGGATCGGGATCAAGGCCGCCTACAGTCCGCTGGGGATTTTCCTGGCGCTCACTTTCATCGGATTTCCATTTGTGGTTAGAACCATGCAGCCGGTGCTGGAGGACTTCACCCGCGATACCGAGGAGGCCGCCGCCACCCTCGGGGCCGGGCGCTGGACCACTTTCCGCAGGGTGGTGCTTCCCGCCCTCATGCCAGCGCTGATCACCGGCTTCACCCTCGCCTTCGCCCGCGCGATCGGTGAATACGGCTCGGTGATTTTCATCTCGGGCAACCTGCCATACAAAACCGAAATCCTGCCGTTGCTCATCGTCTCAAAGTTGGAAGAGTTCAATGTGCCGGCCGCGGCTGTCATTGCCTCAGGCATGTTGATCATTTCCTTTGCCCTGCTGTTCTGCATCAACCTGCTCCAGCGCTGGCTGAACTGGCAACCTCGTTAGAAAATCCGATCCCACATCCATCATGTCCCATTCCGAGGTCACCACCGAATCCCGCGCCGTCCGTGTGCTGCTGATCACCGCCGCAGGCGGAGTCGTCACACTGTTCCTGCTGTTGCCACTGATGGCGGTCTTCATCGAGGCACTCCGCAAAGGCTGGGAGGTCTTTTTTGAAGCACTGCGCGACGAGGCCGCTCTCTCCGCCGTCAAACTCACACTCACGGCGGCTGCGATTTCCGTGCCCATGAACACCCTCTTCGGGGTGGCCGCCGCTTGGGCCGTGACAAAGTTTCGATTCAAGGGACGGGCGTTGCTGATTTCCCTCATTGATCTGCCCTTCGCCGTTTCTCCGGTGATTGCAGGCTTGGTGTGGGTCCTGCTCTTCGGCAGTCAAGGCTGGTTTGGTGAATGGCTGGAGAAATACGATTTGAAAATCATCTTCGCGCTGCCCGGCATTGTCATCGCCACGGCCTTCGTGACTTTTCCCTTTGTCGCCCGTGAACTCATTCCGCTGATGGAATCCCAGGGATCGGACCAGGAGGAGGCCGCCGTCACACTTGGTGCCGGCGGATGGAAAATCTTCTGGCGCGTTACCGTGCCAAATATCAAGTGGGGACTGCTCTATGGCATCCTGCTCTGCAATGCCCGCGCCATGGGCGAGTTCGGTGCGGTCTCGGTGGTGTCCGGGCACATCCGTGGTGAAACCAACACCCTGCCGCTGCACGTCGAGGTGCTCTACAACGAATACCAGTTCAGCGCCGCATTCGCCTGCGCCACCCTGCTAGCATTACTCGCGCTCGTCACCCTCGGCATCAAGTCGGCCATCGAACATTTCACCGGACACGTCGCCAACGGACATTAGACATGAGACATTATGAAATTGAGTGAGCACCTTGCTCAACTCTCTTCAATCTCCCCAATATCCAATCTCCCAATTATCCAATCTCCTTTCAATTCCATGTCCATCTCCATCCATTCCATCCACAAGACTTTCGGCACCTACAAGGCGCTGGAGGATATTTCGCTTGAAGTCCCCAACGGCTCTCTCACCGCGTTGTTAGGCCCTTCTGGATCGGGTAAGACCACCCTGCTCCGCATCGTCGCCGGTCTGGAATCCGCGGACCCCGGACCGGGTCGCATCCTGTTTCACGGCGAGAATGTCGTGGATATTCCCGCTGGCAAACGGCAGGTCGGCTTTGTCTTCCAACATTACGCGCTGTTCCGTCACATGACCGTGGCGGATAATATCTCCTTCGGTCTGACCGTCTTGCCCCGCAACCAGCGCCCGTCCCGCAACGAGATTAACGACCGTGTGGCGGAACTGATCAGCCTGGTGAAACTCGACGGTCTTCACCAGCGCCGCCCGCACGAACTTTCCGGCGGGCAGCGCCAGCGGGTGGCGCTTGCCCGCGCTCTCGCCATCCGCCCCAAGGTTCTTTTGTTAGACGAACCGTTCGGTGCGCTCGACGCCCAGGTACGCAAGGACCTGCGCCGCTGGCTACGCCTGTTTCACGATGAAATCGGTCTCACCACCTTGTTTGTGACCCACGATCAGGAAGAAGCACTCGAACTGGCCGATCAGGTGGTTGTGATGCGCAACGCCCGCATCGAACAAGTCGGCCCGCCCCAGAAAATCTACGACCACCCACGGACGCCGTTTGTTTACGAGTTCCTTGGCAACGTGAACAAGCTCGTCACCCCGGATGGAGTCACCCGCTATGTCAGGCCTCATGAAATCGAAGTCAAATTCGCCGCAGAACTCGATCTCCAGACCGACCGACTCGCCGAAGTCCAGCACTTGTTTTCCGCCGGTCCGGTCGCGTCGCTCTCGGTTCGCGCGGACGACGGCCAGTTCATCGAAGTGGAGATTTCCCGCAAACAACTCGAAGAAATGGCCCTGAGCGTGGGAGACAAGGTGGCTCTGGGGCTTCCGGCTACGTCATGAACCCGAACTCCGAAATTACAAAGGCAGGTCGGCTTTTTAAACCGCAGAGGCACAGAGGAAACTGAGGTCACAGAGAGCATTCTGTCACGCACCCTTTGATGTTTCCATTTTCATCATTCAGATCCTCTGTGTCCTCTGTGTTTCTCTGTGCCTCTGCGGTTTTTTTCCCGAATTTAGGGAGGCAACTTCGGAATCCGGGATGAAGAATCCTGAATTTCGTTATCCGTTAGAATCCGCCACTCGCCGGGTGCCAAATCGTCCGGCAGTGCGATCAATCCGATCCGCTCGCGGTGCAGCGCGGTGACGCGGTTACCGGTCCGGTGGAACATGCGCTTGATCTGGTGGTAGCGGCCTTCGTGCAGGGTCAGGCGCGCCGATCTTTCTGATAGAATCTCCAGCTCCGCGGGAAGTGTTGTGAGGTCTTCGGTGTGGAAGTAAAAGCCGGCAGCAAAGGCCGCCACCGCTTCGGGCGGAATCGGGTCGCGGGTTTCCACCCGATAGACCTTGGCCACCTTGTGGTTTGGATCCATCAGCTTCTTCGACCAACGGCCGTCATTGGTCAGCAGCACCAGTCCGGAGGTGCTCTTATCGAGCCGCCCCACGATGTGGAGGCTGTGCCGATCCGGATCGTCGATCAAATCGAGGACCGTCCGGTGTTCCGCATCAAGGGTCGCGCTGACGATGCCCACAGGTTTGTTGAGCATGATGTGCAGCAGGCGCTCCGCCTGTTGGATCAGCACTCCGTCCAACTCCACCCGGTTGAAACGCCCCATCTCGCGGTCGATGCCGGTTTCTACCGCGTCATCCACGCACACCCTGCCGCCGATGATCGCCTGGCGTGCGCGGTTGCGGCCGGTCGATTCATGTCTGGCGATCAGGCGGTCGAGCTTCACGGGGGATAGTCACGCCCATGCCATGGGATATCAAGAAGAGAGATGGCAGAATCATGGACAGCCGAATCATTTTTGAAAGCCCATGAAGTCGATGGGTGATGGTGCCTTTGTCATGGGATGGCGGCCTCGATTGTCCGATTCTTCCGCATCCAATGATTCTGCTGTTCATGATTCTTCCTCAAACAAGGTGGCGCTGCCTCTATGCAGGCCGCTGGAATAAGGTAGGGCGGTCTCGATGAGGCCGCCGGACAAGGGGGAGTGAAAGCCAAGGGCGTTTTTGATTGATCCCGAAAGGGTCAATTCGGAGAATCCTTGTGGATGCTTTGAATCTCCGCTGCTTTTCCAATAACTCCCACCATGTCCGCCAAAAAATCCGCCAAAAAGAAACCAACTGCCGTTTCCGCTCCCCCAGCCAACGACTGGCGCACCACGGATCAGGATGAAATCCACCGCCGAATCCAGCGCGCCATCGACGAAAAGCACTCCGTCAAAAATCTCGATCCGCAACATCCCGTATTTTCGAACTTCAGTGTCCAGTCGCCAAGCGGCATGAGATATCAGGTCGAAATCCGCGATATCCAAATCCGCGCGTTCTCATGCACCTGCCCCGACTTCCGCATCAACGGCCTCGGCACCTGCAAGCATGTCGAAGCCACACTCATCTGGTTGAAACGCCGCTTCAAAGGTGAATTCCAGCTCGCCCAAAAATTCGGTTCCACCCGCATCGACATCGTGCCTCCCGACGATTCCCTGCACGTCGAGCGCAATTTGTCCAAACTCACACCTTCGCTACGCACGCTCTTCGGCACGGACGGCGTGCTCGGCGGAGACACCTCGGTCGCTCTCGAAAAACTCCGCCGCAATCCTAAAATCCGCATTTCCCAGGATGTCGAACCCGTGCTCGAATCCCGCCGACGCGCAGAGGAACGCCTCGTCCTCCGCCGCGATTACGAGACCGGCGTGATCGAAGGCCGTCACCCGGAACACGTCACCCTCTGCCCGCTCTACCCCTATCAGCGCGAAGGCATGCTCCATCTCGCTTTTGCGGAACGCGCGCTTCTTGCCGATGAAATGGGCCTGGGTAAAACCATCCAGGCCATCGCCGCCTGCGCACTGCTCCACCACCTTGGAAAAGCGCAACGCGTCCTCGTCGTGACCCCGGCCTCGCTCAAGTCCGAGTGGGAGGAACAAATCCGCAAGTTCACCACCCTCACGCAGCGCCTTATCTTCGGACCGCGCTCCGCCCGCGTCAATTACTACACGGATCCAAATCCTCCGTTCTTCACCATCGTCAACTACGAACAAGTCGTCTCCGATTCCCTCGACATCAATGCCCGTCTCAAGCCCGACGTCATCGTGCTCGACGAAGCCCAGCGCATCAAGAACTGGGCCACCAAAACCGCACAGGCCGTCAAGCGCCTTGAAAGCCGATACGCCTTCGTCCTCACCGGAACCCCCATCGAAAACCGCATCGATGAACTCTATTCAATCGTCGATTTCCTCGATCCGACATTGTTAGGTCCGCTGTTCCGCTTCAACCGCGATTTTTATCAGTTTGACGAAAAGGGCCGCCCTTCCGAATACCGCGATCTTCCGGCTCTGCGTGAGCGCGTGAGACCCGTCCTCCTGCGCCGCCGCAAACACCACGTCGAAACCGAACTCCCCGAACGCACCGATCGCAACCACTTCGTCAAACTCACACCGGCCATGCGAGCCGAGTATGACGAATACAAACAGACCGTCTCCCAACTCGTTCAGAAATCCCTGCGACGTCCACTCACCAAAAAGGAGTCGGACCTCATGATGGTTTTGTTAGGCATCATGCGCATGATCTGCGACTCGCCCTCCATCATCAAGAATCACGATTGCCAGGATTGCCCGAAACTCGACGAACTCGCCCGTGTGCTCGACGAATGCCTGTCCGATCCGGACGTCAAAGTTATCATCTTCTCCGAGTGGGAAGGCATGTTGAAAAAAGTGCGTGGCTGGGCCGATAAACACTCGATCGGATACGCCTGGCACACCGGCAGCGTTCCCCAACAAAAGAGACGCGGGGAAATCACCGCTTTCCGCGAGGATCCAGACTGCCGGCTTTTCCTCAGCACCGATTCCGGCGGCGTCGGCCTGAACCTCCAGCACGCCAGCGTCGTGATCAACTGCGACCTTCCATGGAATCCCGCCCGCCTCGAACAGCGCATCGCCCGCGCATGGCGCAAACACCAACGCCGCCCCGTCACCGTCGTCAACCTGATCGCGGAAAACACGCTGGAACACGCGATGTTAGAAACACTCGCCAACAAGATGACACTGGCCGAAGGCGTGCTCGACGGCACCGAAAAATCGCTCTCCGAAGCCAAACTCAAGCGTGGCCGCGAAGCCAACATCGCCCGCCTCCAGCAGATCCTCTCCATCGTTCCCGAAGGCAAGGTCGCGCTCAAAGCGCCGCCCGCCGATCCCTCCCTCGCCTTTGCGGAACGCGCCTCGGAAGCCCTCGGCCAATCTCTGCTCCACTGCCAGGAAGCCATCTTGCCCGGCCAGACAACACCTGTGATCCTCACCGTCCTACGCGACCCCACTCGCGCCGCCGCCGTTTCCGCCCTCTTCTATCAAACCGACTGGCGCGGCAATCCTCCGAACCTCCAGGTCCTCGACGAGTCAACCTGGTCCGCCATCCAACAACTCGCCGCCTCCGGCCTCATCACCCTCAACACGCGGGCCACCCGAAATCTAACCGACGGCGCGCCGCCACCGCAATTACCGGCACTCACCCCCGAGCAAATCCAACGCATCACCGACCTGCGGAATTTCGCCGCCAAAAAGGAAAAAGTCGCTCAACTCCTCATCGCCGCCGACCTGTCCGAAGAAGCCGAACCCCACCAAAAAGCCGCCACCAAGGCCCTTGCCACAGCGCAAGCCATAGAAGACCGCCTTCCCGAGCCATGAAGGGGTTTTCGACCCGGAACCTCCATTACATGAGGCTTTTTGCCGAGTATTGTCCGGATATGCGATTTGTGCAGTAGGCTGCTGCACAATTGCCGTGGTTCCACATTGTCGTCCACTATTCGAGAAACATTCCTTGAATCATTCAGCAATATGCCGTATTGCTCCTTGCGAATGAGCGAACTTTCTTTCGAATGGGATCCTAGAAAAGCGGCGAGCAATACCGCCAAACATGGAGTTTCATTCGAGGAGGCAAAAACCGTATTCTATGATGAGGATGCGCTTGTAATTCCAGATCCGGAACATTCCCTGGATGAAGAGCGTTTCATCATCATGGGGCGAAGCAGCAAACCACGCACCCTTGTGGTGGTCCATTGCTTCCGTAAGACCGGTTCATCCATCAGGATCATATCGGCCAGAAGGGCCGGAACAAAGGAACAGCAACCCTACTTGAAAAAAAAGAAATGAAAGCGGAATACGACTTTTCAAAGGCCAAACGGAATCCCTACGCGAAGCGGCTCAAAAAAGCCGTCACCATCCGTCTGGATCCGGATATCATCGACTACTTCAAGTCCATGTCCGGAGAGACCGATATCCCCTATCAAAATCTCATCAACCTCTACCTTCTGGATTGCGCCAAAGCAGGACGCAAGGTTTCGCTCGCCTGGAAAAAATAAAGCGACAAAACGGGCACTTGCAAGGCTTTCCACGGAATGCTAGTGTCATCGCATGGCCATGACCCTTGAAGTCCCTGATGACAAACTTTCCCGCAATGCGGAGAAACTGGGCCGTGCGTGGCGGGAACAGGCGAACAAGGACTGATTCCCGTGAAAAACACTCACATTCGGGACTCGACGTTAATTCAAAGATTCCGCCTTGCCCCCCTTCCTGCGGCTGTGCCATATTCCCGGCATGGAAGAGATTATTTTTGAAGTGCATGAGGATGAGGTTGACGGCGGCTTTGTGGCTACTGCCCTGGGTCATTCCATTGCCACCCAAGGCGACACTCTTGAAGAATTGCGGAAAATGGCGCGCGATGCCGTGCGGTGTCACTTTGGCGATGGCGCACCTGGCCCAATGCCGAAGATCATCCGCCTGCACTTCGTCCGCGACGAGGCATTGGCGGTATGAAAATCCCCCGCGAGCACTACTCTCCCAGCATGTTGGCAATGGAGCAAATTTCCCGAATGTCATCCAGCGAGCGGATGGAAACCATGGAACTTCTGGGGCAATCCTTTGCCAATGAAGGCATCGATTACCCCTCGCCCGATTGGCACGGCAAGGTTCTCGCCGAACGATCCGAAATTATCGACTCCGGCAAAGCCACCTGGCTTTCGGTGGATGAGCTCCAAGTCCGTTTGCGACTTCTATAACGTGTTGAAATGCGGAACCTGACCCAATTCATAATTCATAATGCAAACCATTCCTTGATCAGTATCCCAAAAAGACCCCAAAAAGATTTCTTGAAATCGGCAATTTGCCATCATATGGTGGCGTCGCTATGAAAAACATCATCCATGAGCGCTCCAGTTCACCCCAGTCCGAAAACCCTGCATCAGAAGTTGCGAGCCGCACAGAAAGCCATCACGTCCGGACGCCTAAGCGCAGTGGATTCTGATCGCCACGTCGTCGCCGATATGGACGAACTGGGAGTTGATGAAGCCACCTACTGGGCTCTGCTGCCCCGCCTGATTGAAGCAGCACTACTCAACGGTCCCGCCACCAGCTACGCCGGTACCCGGCCTCCCCGGAAAAGCACCAAACATCCCGCCATCAAAAACCTCGAACTCTGGGCCTTCAAAGTTCGCCTCCCTGAATACCCTTTTCCGCTCTACTTCAAATTCGCCCTCAAACCCCACCCGAAAACCGGCGAAATCCACTGTATCCATATCGACTGCCACCCCGACCGATAACTCAAGGAGCTTGGGCGTCTCGCCCACATTCATCTTTTCGACCTTCGACCTTAAGACCTTCAGACTCTCTCCCATGCAACTTTCCATCCCCGACTTCTGTCCTGCCTGTGACGCCACCGACAAGCCCTTCAATCTCGTCCAGCGCGAAACCGAACAGGATTTTCGTGGCGAAACCTTCCGCGTTACCACGCCCGCCCTGCAATGCCGTCATTGCGGCTTCGGCACGCTCGGCCCCGGCCACCTCGATGCCCTCCAGCGCGCCACACACGACGCCTACCGTCGGAAATACGGATTCCTCACCAGCGGCGAAATCCTCTCCCGCCGCAAGGTCATGGGATTTTCCCAGAAACGCTTCGCCGAATACCTCGGCGTCGGCAGCGCCAGCATCGAGCGCTGGGAATCCGGCGCGCTCGTCCAAGACAAGGCCAGTGACCTCCTGCTCCGCCAACGCACCGACCGCGGACTCTACTTCAACGTACGCCCCGCGGGACGCAGTAAACGCACCTTCGCCTTCTCGCTCCCCTGAAAATCATGACCCCCGCACTCCAGCTCATCGGTCACCGCTTGGCAGAGGTCGAACTGCACGCCTGCACCGATCCAAGCGCCTACGGCCCCATCCGACTCGATACCGAACTCATTTGGGACCACCCCAACGAAGCCGGTGATGAATGGCGGTTGTCCCTCACCACCCGCTTTGGCACTGAGGACGAAAAGAAATCCGCCCCCTATTCCGGCAAGGTCCAAATCATCGGCCGATTTCATGTCGATCCTTCATTGGGAAAAACCGAAGCCACTCGCCTCGTCCACGACGATGGTGCAGAAGTCCTCTACGCCGCCACCCGGGAACTGCTGCTAAATCTAACCTCCCGCTCCCTCCACGGAGAGTTTGTCCTGCCATCGGTCTGTTTCGTGGATGGTGAGCCGGAGTTGACAAGCAAGAAGCGGAAAGCAGCAGACTCCTAAATTTTCGAAATCACTCATCGAATTTATCCAAATATGGACCCCATAATACTCTCAGGCCATGATCTAAAGGAGCCTCTGATCTATTTGGATATCTTGTCGATGTCGCTGAAATCAGACAATATTATCTTTAACGTCATTCTAGACGACTCAGGCAGGAAAATTGGTCATTGGTCTTGGCGCGAGATTACGGACATGAATGATTTGTTCCCCCTCCTTTCAGCCAAGGACCACTTTGATGATCTTACGAAAATTGCGGCTGACATCCGCCAGAAAATTTCGAATTTTCCAATCGCCTTGCTCAGTGATATCCAGATTTATGACAAAGCAGACTGGTTGAAAGGTCACGGACGCAGGGCGCTGAATAACTTTTTTAGAATCGCAAAACACTCAGACTGTTCTCTGGCGATAGTCGAAATTGGCAAACATTCCCTTGATGATTGCCTCGAAGGCAACACGGATTTCTACACTTCCTGTGGATGGGCGAGATTTATCACTCCTACTGAATATTCACCTAGATTTGCATACTGCGATCTTTCAGAAATTGAAACCCGCGAGGAAAGTCGTCTTTCGGACATCACCTATGAGCCTTGATGCACTCGTGAGTCGGATGGCAATGACAAAAGGTTGACCACATAGACGGCAGTGCATATGAACTATATATTTTAGAAATTCCGCAAATGACATCAGATCAACAAGACCTAACACAGCCAAAAGATCTCATTATCCAGCCATCGAAAGGCTTGGTGAGCATCCCGGAGGGTGGCTCGTCAGCGCTGTCAGAAATCATCAATCGTTCACTCGTCCACATTCAGGCGAGTAATGCTCTGGCTGATTCAGATCCACAAATAAGTGATGAGCAACTGGTGGCGACCACCGATAATGTTAAGAGGAACGATATGGTGGATAAAGTGAAAAACCTTATCCATGTTCCGAGCAGCAAAACTAAGACAATAGTTATACCACGACCAGGTGATGAGCGGGAGTTCGAGATCGATCAAGGCGTTAAGATCGTGATGTGCTGGATCCCTCCCGGGAGATTTCTGATGGGAAGCCCAGAGAATGAAGTAGGACGATCAAAAAACGAGACTCAACATTTAGTGGAAATCACTCAGGGATTCTGGTTGGCGAAGACCCTTACCACTCAAGCACAGTGGCAGGCAGTGATGGGAAATAATCCGAGTCACTTCAAAGGCGGAGACTTACCGGTAGAGCGAGTAAGCTGGAACGATATTTGTGGGGATGAGACAAGAACTGGAGGATTTCTTGAGGCTATAAACTGGATTTCCACGTCGGATGGATGTTTTCATTTACCAACAGAAGCTCAGTGGGAGTATGCGTGCCGGGCAGGGACAACTGGGCCGCATTACGGGAATTTGGACGAGATTGCTTGGTATAATGCAAACAGTGGCATAATGACGCATCCGGTGGCTCTTAAAAAACGCAACAACTGGGGATTACATGACATGCTCGGAAATGTTTATGAGTGGTGTTCAGATTGGCTTGGGCCCTATCCTCTCGGTTTCGAGGCTGATCCTTGTGGAGCCGTTTTAGGTAGTTACCGAGTGATCCGGGGCGGTAGTTGGGCTGGCCTCAAGAGTAACTACTGGCGTGTTGCGGAACGCGGTTGCTTCACCCCGTCGAACGCAGAATATCATGTCGGATTCCGTTTAGCCCGCAGATTAATCCTATAGGAATAGCATGAGTTGAACAAAGTGGAGTTGGAGCGTGTAAGAAATCCGATTTTTTCTGGGGCAAATTTTCTATCGTGCCAAATTCCAGAAACCGTTAAGTGGTCCTTAAACTACCCCAAAATAACATTAGATGAATAATCGCCCATTCTGGACATTGATCGACACGGAAACAACTGGCTTTGCGAAACCCATCTTTGCCGTGGATTTGGCAGCGCAGAAGATGCGTGGGTGGGAGAAAGTTGGTGAGCCATTCCGGGGTATGCTCAATCACGGCTGCGAAATCCTCCCCGAAGTATCGAGAGTGCATGGCTATACCCGCGAAATCCTCGAGCGAGACGGGAGTCCGCCCGCGGAGGTTTATGATGCATTTGCGGCGTATGCCGGATCGTTGTCGGTGGTGGCTTACAATCTGGACTACGACTGGAACAAGGTGCTTTTGCCCGAGTGGAAGCGGCTCGGCATTCCACAAATCGGCTTGCCTGGTTTCTGTGCATTGAAGCTGGCGCAGCGTTTACTCGATCCGGTGCCTGCGGGGAATTGCAAGCTCCAAACCTTGCGGCAGTATTATCGGTTGCCGGAGAACGGGGCGCACACGGCATTGGGAGATGTGTTGACGGTGATCGACCTGATGCAGCAGGTGCTGCGGCCATTGGCGGAGAAGCGGGGGCTGGATACTTGGCAGAAAATCGTGGCGTTCGCGGGCGACGAGTGGTTTCCTTCTCGGCTTTCGTTTGGCAAGTTCAAGGGTCGGCTCTATCAGGAGGCGCGGGAGGATGCGGAGTTAAGGGCGTGGTTGGAGTGGTTGGCGGAGTCCACGAACGAACGGAGTTCGGCGATGGGTCGCTGGTATCTCGGTCAACTGGAGGACGGCTGTGGGTTGGAAGACGCGGCGTTTCTCGATCTGCAAATCCAGGAGGACGCGGGCGAAACATCCACCGTCGCCGGGTTGGTCGTTTTCCAGCAACCGGAGATGGAGCTTTATCAACGATTGGTGGAGGCATCGCGGAACCGTCTCGCGGAGTTGGAATTGGAATATGGAATTGAGAAGTCGAAGGTGGATTCCGTCCGGTCCAAACTTTTCGGAGCGCTGCGGGCGACCTATCAGGAACGGGACCGATTGCGGTTGTTGGTGCAATTTCGCAAGGCGTTCATCGAGCGTCTGCTGGCGGAAGGCGAGGAATCCGCCGGGGCGACGGCAGGCGACTATCAGCGCGAGTCGGCGGAGAAGAATCGGGAATACGATTCCACGGCATCGGCGCTGGAAGGGAAACGGGAACTCAACGAGGATGAAACGGCGCGGTTGAAACAGCTATGGAAGAAGCTGGTGCGGATGTTTCATCCGGATCTCCACGAGCAGGACCCGGAAAATCGCAAGACCTACGAAATGCTCACCCAGGCGATCAATGAAGCCCGCGACCGGGGAGACATCGAGTTGTTGGAGCTCATCGCCAAGGATCCGCAGGCGTTCATTCTCAAACAAGGTTGGGCCAGCGTTTCGTTAGACGTCGAACGCGGACTGGTGGAACTGCGGTCGCTCTATGAGCACCTTCAGGCGCGGATTCTGGAGATGATCGAGACGTTGGACGAACTGCGAGCCAGCACGGAGATGGAAATTTTCCGGGAGGTGGATGAAGATGAGGAAGTCATCGACCGGATCGTTTCCGTGCAGCGGGAGGAATTGGAGCGGGAGATTGGGGAATTGCAGGAAGAGGCAGAACGCGTGGCGGCAGAGGCCAGAGAACTGGCCGGAGATGTGCCGTTTTAGATTGGTGCTGCGGTCTCATCGAGACCGCGCTACCTTTTTTATGCGGTCTCGTCGAGGTCGCGGCACCTTTGCCGCCTTGTTAGTTTACTGCGGCGATGACGTGGTCCTTGGTCATGCCGAGTTCCTTCATGACCGTGTTGCCGGGTGCGCTGATGCCAAAGCGGTCGATGCCGAGGACCTTGCCTTGGGTACCGACGTATTTCCACCAGAGGCTGGTGACCCCGGCTTCGATGGCGATGCGCTTGGTGCAGCTGGTTGGCAGCACGCTTTCGCGATAGGCGGCGCTCTGGCGATCGAAGAGTTCGAAGCACGGCAGAGAAACCACGCGCACGCCGTCGCCGAGTTCCTTGGCAGCGGCCATGCAATGTTGCAATTCGGATCCGGAGGCTAACAGGATGGTAGTGAGCGCACCGGTTTCCTTTTTGGCGATATAGCCGCCCTTGAGCGTACCATCGCGGCGAGTTTCCACGGTGAGTTCATTCATCAACGGAATCGCCTGACGGGTGAGGATCAAGGCGGTGGGGCCGTCGGTGCGGCGCATGGCGGCGACAAAGGCGCCGGCGGTTTCCTCGGCATCGCCGGGGCGGATCACGTCGAGATTCGGGATGACACGCAGGCCGCTGACGGTTTCCACCGGTTGGTGGGTGGGGCCGTCCTCGCCGACGCCGATGGAGTCGTGGGTGAGGATATAGGTGACGGGAAGACCAGCCAAGGCGGCGAGACGGATCGAACCGCGCATGTAATCGGCGAAGACGAGGAACGTCGCGCCGCTGGGGCGGAAGATGCCGTCGTAGGCGATGCCGTTGCAGATCGCGCCCATGGCGTGCTCG
>CAIVKO010000255.1 GCA_903906515.1 Akkermansiaceae bacterium | reverse complement strand
TTTCCATCCGGCACGGCGATGATGAATTTGTTAGAGTCCTGCGGTTTTATCAAAGCGGATGCCTGCCCCCTCACCTTCGGAGTGGTATCGATCTACGAAGGAACCCGGCCTGAGCCATGAAACCATCCACCCCGGAAATGACCGCGCGCGATGCGGCACGGGATCTTGCCCGTCGGCTGAAAACCGCCGGGCACGAGGCCTTGTTTGCCGGCGGCTGTGTGCGCGATCGTTTGTTAGGACATGAGCCGAAAGACTATGACATCGCCACCAGCGCGGTGCCGTCCGAGGTGATGGCTCTTTTCCCAGGATCCAACGAGGTTGGCGCCCACTTCGGCGTGGTGATCGCCAAATACGGCGGCCACCATGTGGAAATCGCCACCTTCCGCACCGATGGCAGCTACCGCGATGGCAGACGTCCCGAAACTGTGACCTTCTCCACACCGGAGGAAGACGCGCAACGGCGGGATTTCACCATCAACGGCTTGTTCGAAAATCCGGAAACCGGCGAGGTGATCGATTTCGTAGGCGGTATGGCGGATCTCAAGGCAGGCATCATCCGCGCGATCGGCGATCCCACGGCGCGCTTCAATGAGGACGGCCTGCGATTACTGCGCGCCGTGCGCTTTGCCTCAAGGCTGGAATTCCGGATCGAGGCGGAAACACTGGCATCACTCAAAGACCGCGCGTCTTTGTTAGACCGGATTTCACCAGAACGGATCCGCGATGAGTTTTCAAAAATCCTCACCTGCCCGCTCCGTCGGTCCGGGATCGGTCTGCTGGTGGATACAGATCTCATCCGCCATTTCCTGCCGGAAGTGCTGCCGATGATCGGCTGCGATCAACCACCGGAATGGCACCCCGAGGGCGATGTCTACACGCACACCCTGATCATGCTCGATATGCTCGCGGAGGATGCGCCGCTGGAGTTGTGCCTGGCCGTGCTCCTGCACGACATCGCCAAGCCACCGTGCCGGACGATCGATGAGGACAGCGGACGAATCCGCTTCAATGGCCACGACACCATGGGCGCGGAAATGGCCGAGGCGATCCTGCGCCGCCTGCGCTACCCGAATCACACCATCGCCGCCGTCGTGCCGATGGTCGCCCGGCACATGCAGTTCATGAACGTTCAGAAAATGCGCGTGGCCAAACTCAAACGTTTCATGGCCGAGCCGACGTTCGACATGGAAATGGAACTGCACCGCGTTGATTGCGGGTCGTCCAACGGGTTCACCGACAACTACGAGTTTCTCCAAGCCAAAGAGGTGGAATTCGCGGCGGAACCGTTGATTCCCGCACCCCTGGTGACCGGAAAAGATCTGATTCAGTTAGGACTCCAGCCCGGCCCGCGCTTCAAGGAAATCCTCGAAAACCTCCAAACCGAACAACTCGAAGGAAGAATATCCGACCGTGACTCGGCGCTGCTTTATCTGAGCCAGCTCAAAGTCCTAACGAATCAATCACCGCCTTGCTGATCGGAGCGAGCAGGATTGAAGGGAAAAGACCGAGGAGCACGAGCAATACCGCCGGGATCGCCACGGACAACGCGTGGAACACGGGCAGGCACGGAGCGGATGAGGAAACCGAATCCTCCGCCGCGTCTTTCACATACGCCTGCTTCAAAACCGATAGATAATAATAGAGGGAAACCGCACTCATGATGGCACCGAGACCGACCAGCCAGGCGAGTCCGGATTTCTCACCGGAGGCGGTGGCGGCCATGGCCGTGCTAAACATGGCGAACTTGCCGAAAAATCCAGCCAAGGGAGGAATGCCGGCCAGCGAAGTGAGGAATACCAACAGCGACACCGCTTGGAAGGGCGAGCGCTTCACCAAACCGGCAAAAGACGATATGGAATCGTTCCCACGATCACGTTCCACAGCGGCCGTCACCGCCAGTGCGCCGAGAGTGGCAAGACCATAGACGATGACATAGAACAACGCGGATCCAGCGGCATCCCTGCCGTTGGCCGCAAGCGCCACTAACAGATAACCGGTATTGGCAACCGCGGAATAGGCCAGCAAACGCCGCATGCTGGTTTGCGCGAGCGCCAGAAGGTTTCCGAAAAGGATCGATACAGCGGAGAGGATTGCCAGCCAGATCGTCCAACCCGGCAGCATCCCGCCCCACGAGGCTGAGCCTCCAGCGGAATGGAAACCAATCAGCAGCAGGCGGACCAAAACGACCATACCCACGGCTTTCGACGCGGCGGAAACCAGAGCGACGGTGGTGGCGGGAGCGCCCTGATAGACATCGGGTGCCCAATAGTGGAACGGGGCGGCGGCCATCTTGAACGCCAACCCGACCAGCACCATCAGCAGGCCAGCGATGGCCAGAGCGGACGGCGGCCCAACGGCGAGCGCGGTGGCGATTTCGGTAAGCTTCGCGGTATGGGCGAATCCATAAAGGAAACTCATCCCGAACAACATGAAGGCTGCGGAAACACCGCCGAAGAGGAAGTATTTCAACGAGGCTTCGGAAGCCTTGGCGGTGCGCGGAAATCCGGCGAGCAGATAGAGAGAAAGACTGGCAAGTTCCAGAGCAACGAAAAGGAACAGCAGATGGTTGGTCCCGGCCGCCAGCAGCAGACCGGTCAGAGCGAAAAGCATCAGCGCGTAGTATTCTCCAATCTGCGGAATCTCACGTCGCGCCGGTGGTATACAGATGGCCAGCAACCCCAAACCCAGCACCAATCCCTTGAACAAGCGGGCCAGGCCGTCGGACGCGATCAATGAAGAATCGCCATTCAACTTGAGCGGAGGGCACCACAAGGCCGCAATCGCAAGCAGGATTCCCACTGTGGCGATTCCGATGGCGGAGTTGACCGGAAACGGCTTGAGGGTCTTCGACTCGTAAGCCACGGCCATACCCAGCAAGACCAGCGCGGTCACTACCAGCACGGCTTCGGGCATCAATTGCATCAATAGGGCGTTGTAATTCACGGCAGGGAGAGAATCGATTGGAACAAGGGACTGCGGAGGCCGTCATCGATGAGGACCACCCAAGGTTTAGGATAGATACCGATGGCCAGAGAAACGACGAGCAACAGGGCAATGGCGGAGATTTCCGGACGGGTGAGCGGTGGCATCTTTTCTGCCGGGGCATCCGTGGATTTCCGCTCCGGAAAGAACGCGCGGATCATGGCTCGCAGCGAAAACGCGCCGGTGATGATGATGCCGATGGCCACAGGAATCGTGAGCCATGGATAGACATTCCAGAGTCCGATCACCACCGATATTTCCGCGACGAATCCGCTGAAACCGGGAAGTCCCATCGAGGCCGCGGTGGCGAGCGTGAACGCAACCGCCGCTCCGGGCAGGGTTTTCCAGAGATCGAACGCCTGAAGCGCCGTCAGGTCACGGGTGTGGGTGCGTTCGTAAACCACCCGACCGGCAATACCGAAGAGCAGTCCCGCGATGATGCCGTGCGAAATCATCTGCAATGCCGCACCACGCAGTCCCCATTGATTGGCGGCGGCAAGTCCTAACAGGATGAAACCCATGTGACTCACCGAAGAATAGCCGATCACGAATTTCAAATCCTTCTGAGTCAGCGCGGTGAGCGCTCCATAAATGATTCCCACCACGGCCAATCCGGCGATCACCATGCGCCACTCCATGAAACCCTGCGGGAAGAGCGGCATCGCCACACACATCGCGCCATAAGCTCCAAGTTTCATCACCACGCCTGCCAGCAACATCGATGCGGCAGTCGGTGCCGCCACGTGGCCGGTGGGAGCCCAGGTGTGGAATGGCCACATGCCAGCCAACACCGCGAAGCCGAGGAAAAGAATCGGGAACGCCCAGAATTGCAACGACGGCGCATAGGTGGCGTGTGCCAGATAATCGAGATCGAAACTCTTGCCGCCTGCCGCCGCGTAGGCGACGACGATGCCGATCAGAATCAACGCGCTGGCACCGATGGAATACATCGTGAGCTTCATCGCGCCGTATTCCTTGTTCGTCGATCCCCAGATGGCGATGAGCATGTATTTCGGCAGGATCACCACTTCATAACAGACGAACAACAGGAATGCATCGCGGCTGAGGAAGACTCCGTAAACCCCGCCGATGATGGTGAGAAACCAAGCGAAAAACGCCCGCGGCCGGTGGCTCACATTCCACGAGAAAAGCACACCTGCTATGGCAACGATGCCGGTGAGCAGAAGCAGCGTGAGCGAAAGCCCGTTGGCCGCCAGATGGAAATTGATGCCGAGATCCGGCACCCATGGTAGATTGAGATCCCAAACCGGGGCGTCGGGATGGTTCAGGCGCTCCAGGCAGGCGACGGCGGCCACCAGCGCTCCGGCGATCGATGCCACCAGCGCGACGACCCGCGAGAACGCGGCAGATCGGGCGGGGAGCAGGAGCACCAACAATGCCCCGGCAAATGCGGTTAGAATGGTCCAGGCGGGAGTCATGGGATCGGGCTGAGGAGGTCGAGAATATTGAGGATTACGGGATTGGTGAAATGCAACAGCGCCTGCGGCCACAATCCGGGGATGACGATCAGGGCCATGGCCAGCGCGAACCATCCGCGCTCGGTGCCGCTAAGGTCCGCCCATTTGGCGAAGTTCGGTTTGAGAGGACCATGGAAAATCTTGCGGATCATGCGCAGCAGGAACACGGCGGTTAGAAGAAGGCCGATCAACGACACCGCAGCCGCCCATGGCGTGAGTGCGAAGACGCCGTTGAACATGAGGAACTCACCGATGAACCCGCTCAGGCCCGGCAGGCCGAGCGAGGCAAAGACCGCGATGCCAAACACCCCGCAAAACACCGGTGTCTTGGCACGCAGGCCGCCGAAGTCGTTCAAGCCGCGCGATCCGCCGCTGCGGGATTCGAGAATGCCGATTCCGAAGAACAAGGCGGAGGCGATGACCCCGTGGTTGATCGCTTGCAACACCGTGCCGGAAAGCGCGGCAGAAAGCGCGCCGCGATCAGCATGCACGGCTGCGGACGCAGCGATGGCCATCACACAGTAACCAAGGTGATTCACCGATGAATAGGCGAGGATGCGTTTCAAATCCGTCTGTGCGAGCGCGGCCATCGCTCCTAACAAGATCGTCGCCACTGCGAGTCCGGTAAGCAGCGGCGCGAGCGATGGAAGGACTTCCGGGAAGATCGGCAGGAAAATCCGCAGCAATCCATAAACACCCATTTTCGAGAGCAGGCCGGTGAGCAGCATCGTCACGGGCGTGGGTGCCTCGGCATAAGCAGCGGGCAACCAAGCATGGAACGGCACCACCGGCACCTTCACCGCAAGACCGAGAAACACCGCCAACGCGACGATGGTTAGCAAGGCACTGCCAGTCATTCCGGTGGCGGCAAATGTTTTGGCGAGACCACCGGCGAGGGCATGGTCAGATGCGAGTTTCGCGAGCTCCGAAAAGTCCATCGTTCCCACCGAGAGTTGCAGTGCGAGGAATCCCACCAGCATGAACGCGCTGCCGCCGAGCGTCATGATGAAGAACCTGAGCGCCGCGCGCGGGGCACCGTGACCACCCCACAAACGGATCAGCAGATACGATGGAATGAGCGTCATTTCCCAACACAGGAACCAGGGAATGAAATGCCGCGCGGTAAACACACCGAAGAGCGCGGATTGCAGAACCAGAATCAACCCGCAATACGCCCGTCCGCCACGCCCGCTCGCCAGCGAGGATGCGAACGAGAACAAAGTGACCAAACATGTGAGCAGCAGGAACAACCATGAGATGCCATCGATGCTGAAACGCAGGTCCATTTTAGCATCGGGGATCCAAGTAAGTGGGGGAGCCTCGGCCATCACGCCGTTGATTTTATCTTGAGTGCCGATGAATGCGACGCAGGCCAGCGGCAGCACGGACCAACCCAATGCAAACCGGCACGAACGTGTGCGGTCCGCACCGGACCATGCGGCAAGCATGGCCGCTCCGAACAATGGTAGGATGATGAGCAGGAGTATCAGCATGACTGGATCAGGCGCTTAGCCAAAAATAAAGGATGAGCAGAACGGACATCGCCAACCCGATGGCGCGGAGGTAAGATTGGGGCCTGCCGGACTGTGAATCCGACACGGCATCCGCTTGGTTTTGGAGACCGGAACACACTCCGTTGAAGCCATCGTTGAGGCCTTTTTCATCGGTGGCACCGGTCAGGCGGCCCATCAACTTGATAGCACTCTCGGCCATGGCCATCATCGGAACGAAGATCTGGCGCTCCAGCACATCCACCCCACCCGCGATGAAGGCCAGCGGTGCGATGATGGCTTTATCGTAGAGGGCGTCGAAGCCCATACCCGCGCCGAGGAATCCCCAGACACCGCCGAGTTTCCTACCCAGAGGATCGGGTGCATTGCTGTCGGTCGATGGATTCCGATAGACGAACCATGAGGCGGTGACACCCACGGTCACCAACGTGAGGGAGAGCCCGACAAGCTTCAGCGCGGCCGCAGACCAAAGAAGACTGATGTCGAAATGAGCCGACTCGCCATTGACCCATTCCTCAAACCACGGCCACGCCGGAGTTCCGATGACCGAAAGCAACATCGCACCGCCCGCCAGCACGAACAAGGGAACCAGAATAACCGGCGGACTTTCGTGCGGATGATGGACACCGGGTGTGCGGGGCTTGCCGAAGAATACGAGCAATGCCTGACGGGTCATGTAAAACGCGGTGAGCAGCGCGGCGCAAACGGCCAATGCAAACGGACCAAACCCGCCCTTCCAACCCATCGCGCTGTGGAGCACGGCCTCTTTGCTCCAGAACCCGGAGAAGATGAATGGAAAACCCGCCAATGCCATCATGCCGACAGCATAAACGATGAAGGTTTTCGGCATCTCCGTGCGCAGACCACCCATCTTGCGGATGTCTTGTTCGTCATGGCAACCATGAATCACGGAACCGGCGGAAAGGAAGAGCAGCGCCTTGAAGAAGGCATGCGCGATCAAGTGGAACATCGCCGCAGCCACACCGCCGGTGCCGAGCGCGATCATCATGAAGCCGAGCTGCGAAACCGTCGAGTAAGCGAGGATGCGCTTGATATCGTTCTGACCGAGCGCGACACAAGCCGCGTAAAGCGCCGTAATGCCGCCGATCCATGCGGTGGCGGTGAGCGGCCAACCGGTTGCTCCGCAACTCATGAAAATCGGATGCGTGCGGGCAACGAGGAACACACCGGCGGCGACCATCGTTGCGGCGTGGATGAGCGCGGAAACCGGAGTCGGGCCTTCCATCGCATCGGGCAACCACGTGTGCAACGGCACTTGGCCGGACTTACCCATGGCACCGACTAACAGAAGCAGAGAAGCCGCGGCGGAAACCGTGAGTCCGCCGACGGTGGTGACGCCTGCCATCGATGCGAGCGCGCCGGATTCCAGCAGACCCTTGCCATGATCGTAGAACAACATTGTGTCGGTGTGGCCGTAGAGCCAGATCATGCCGAGGAAGAATGCCATGTCACCGACACGCGTGGTGATGAAGGCTTTCTGTGCGGCTGCGGCTGCGGA
The DNA here is from genome assembly GCA_903906515.1 of Akkermansiaceae bacterium. Classification (GTDB taxonomy): domain Bacteria; phylum Verrucomicrobiota; class Verrucomicrobiia; order Verrucomicrobiales; family Akkermansiaceae; genus Luteolibacter. The sequence goes on along the minus strand of CAIVKO010000255.1, from coordinate 20,544 downwards.
GGGTTTTTCGAAATAGAACCCGATGAGCAGATAGGACGCGAGACCGACGAGTTCCCACGCCATGAACAACAGCAGCAGGCTGTTGGAAAGCACCACCATCAACATCGCGCCGCAGAACAACGAGAGGAAACAGAAGAACCGCCCGAAGCGTTTCTCCTTGCTCATGTAGCCGGTGCTGTAAACGAAGATCCAGAATGCCACGAAGGTGACCATCGCCGCCATCGCCGCGCTCATGGGATCGAGCAGCAACCCGACCTTCAGCGCAACATCACCGAACACAAACCAGGTCGATGCGGTGTGAAGAATGATTTTTTCACCCTCAGCAGGATGGAGCGCGCAAATGAACGCACCGATGGAAATCAGGCACGAGACAAACAAGGCGCCGAGCGCGATCCTGGATGCGGTTTTTCCGTGACGATCCGGCAAGAACGCGGTGATGCCTCCCGCAAGCAGGGGTAACAGCGGCACCAGCCAGAGGATGGTCGATAGATGAGGTTTGAGGGCTTCAGCCATGGAGTGAATCGAGGCGGTTGAGGTCGGTTGAACGAGTGTGGCGGAAAACCATCAGGATGATGGCAAGTCCCACGGCGGCTTCTGCGGCGGCGATGGCGATGGAAAACAACACGAACATCGGCCCGGTGAGTTCCGGATCCGGTGGGCCGTAGCGCCAGAAGGCGATGAAGTTGATATTGGCCGCGTTGAGCATCAACTCGATGCCGACGAGAATCAGAATCGCGTTGCGGCGGGTCAGCACGGCGAGCAGTCCGAGTGAGAACAGCAGCGACGAAAGCGTGAGCAGGAGAGCGAGCGGATTCATTTCTCGGGTTGGTTAGACTTGGGTTTCTCGGTATCCCGCGCAAACAACGCGGCTCCGATCATCACGGCGGTGAGCAACACGCCCACCGCTAGCACCGCAGGCGCATGAGTGGTGAAAAGCAACTCTCCAAGATGAGCGATGGAAAGCGGTGGAGCGTCCACCGCCGGTGCGCTCTCGGGATTCCCCTTCACCAGCGCAATCAGCAAAACCGCCAATACCGGCAACGTGCAAATCAGGCCGGTGACCATGGAGCGTGGGCGGCGTTGGATTTCCTCCGCTTCATCACCGGGACGGGTGATGAGCAATGAGAAGACGATCAGGATGGCCACCGCGCCAACATAGACCATGAACTGGACGAGGCCGATGAAATCCGCACCGATGGTTAGATAGAGCACCGCCACAAGGGCGAGCGAAAGGGCCAGCAGCAGCGCCGCATGGACCGGACGCGCCTTCCACACCGCGCCAAGCGCGGCCAGAAGAACCAGCGGAGTGAGTATGAGTAGAGGAATGATCATATTTGATAGGTCATATAGGTCCTATAAGACCTATGAATCAGCAAATGTATAAGTCCTTGTCGCAGGTGCGAGGCGTTTATTGAAAAGAATGGTAAGGATCACCCAAGGAATCAGCAACAGCGGCACGGTGACCACCCATGAGACGATGCCTTTTCCAGTGAAGACCCACAATGCCGCGGCGGGAATCGTCAGCAGCGCCATCGGAATCAGGCAGAGCCAGGCGAAGCGCATGAGTTGGTCGATGCGCACGCGTGGGAATGTGCCGCGAATCCAGAGATAGGACATGATGATCACGGCGAGCTTGGCGAAGAACCAGATCCATGTAGGCACCCACCCGAGGAATGGAAGAGGTGCCTGCCAGCCACCGAGGAAGAGGGTCACGCCCAAGCCCGCGATGGCGAAGAGTCCGAGGTATTCACCCATGAAAAACAACGCGTATTTGAAACCCGAGTATTCCGTCATGTGGCCGGCGACGATTTCGGACTCACCTTCCGGCAGGTCGAACGGGCAGCGGTTAGCCTCAGCGATGCTGGCGATGTAGAAGATCAACCCTGCGGCAAATCCCCACGGCGTGAATAGATTCCACTTGGGAATAAAGCCAAAGTAGAAATCTCCCTGATGGACGACGATATCCGAAAGTCTGAGCGAGCCCGTCACCATGATCACGCCGAGGGCGGAAATGATCAGCGGCAACTCATAACTCACCATCTGCGAGATCGCACGCATGGCACCCAGCATCGGAAATTTCGATCCGCTCGCCCAACCGGCCATGAACACCGAGAGCTCGGTGAGCGCGCCGACAGAGAAAAAGAACAACAAGCCGAGTTCCATATTCACCGGAACCCACTCGCGACCGAGAGGCATCACGCCGAGCGCAAGAATGGATGGCACCACAATCAGGATGGGCGCAGCCAAATGCAGAAGCCACTCCGCCTTGGTGGGAACGATGTCCTCCTTGGTGAGCATCTTGATGCCATCGGCCACCGGTTGCAGGATACCAAACCAACCGGCCCGGTTAGGACCGAGGCGGTTCTGGATGCGAGCCAGGGTTTTGCGCTCGACCAATGAAAGCAGTGCGAAGGCGCTCAGGAAAACCCCGACCACAGTGCCAGCCATGGCGGCGGTTCCGCCGATGGACACCAGCCAATCGGGTGCGCCTACCAACATCAGCAACCACTCCACCAGAAGCTTCGGCAATTGCGGAAGTGACTCCAATGTGAACGACGGAAATGGAACCGTGGCAAAAATCATGCGCTTTCTCCTTTCTCTTCGGTTGCGGCCTGCGCCTCTTCCGCGGCTTTCGCTTCGGCCGCGGCTTTTGCCTTGGCTTCCAGATCGGCTTTTGCCTTGGCGGCCTTCGCGGCGGCGGCAGCGGCCTTTTTCTCTTCCTCGGCCTTGCGCTTCGCCATCACGGCGGACGCCTCTTCGGGTCGGAGTTTCATGTGATATTCCGCGGATTTCGCGAGGCGGTCGAGGCCAAGCATGAGTCCGCCGAAGCGGTCGTCGGTGCTCATTTCATATTCACCATCCATGTAGATCGAATCGAAGGGGCAAACTTCCGCGCAGATGCCGCAGTTCATGCAGACCGAGATATCGATATCGAAAACCTTCGGACGTTTGAGCGATTTGCCGTTTTCATCGCGATCCAGCACGATGTAGATGCACTGTGGCGGGCACTCGTTCTCACAGATCGAGCAGGCGGTGCAACGCAGGCCTGTGGCTGCATCATCATCGTAACAAAGGAATGGGAAATTGCGGAAATTCGGGCTGATCACCGCGCGTTGCTCGGGATACTGGATGGTGGTCATCCGATCCTTCTTGTAATAACTCTGGATCGCATTTTTCCCCGAGATCACAAGACCTTGGATCAAACCGAGGCCGGGCATGATCCAACGGCCGGGTTTCGGCACTGCGGGAAGACGGTCGATGGTTTTCTCAGCGCTCATCGATCCACCTCCCCTAACACAATATCGACGCTACCCAAAATGATGACGACGTCCGCAAGATCGAGACCCAGACACATATCTTCCAACAAGGTTAGATTGATGAAACTCGGCGGGCGTATCCGATAACGGAAGGGATTGACGGTGCCGTCGCTGATCAGATGGAAACCCAGTTCGCCCTTGGGTCCCTCGATGCGGGCGTATGCCTCGCCGACGGGTGGTTTGAAATTGCGGATCTTCGCCTTGGGATGGATGTAATCACCCGCTGGAAGTTGGTCGAGCGCCTGGCGCAGGATCTTGAGCGACTCACGCATCTCCAAGAAGCGGATCATGATGCGATCGTAACAATCGCCCTTCGCACCGAGCGGGATGCGGAAATCGAAGCGATCATAGATACCATAGGGCTCGACCTTGCGAATGTCGTAATTCACACCCGCAGCGCGGAGCATGGGACCAGTGATGCCACCGTTGATTAGGGTTTTCTGGGGTAGCTGACCCACGTCCTGCGTGCGGGCGAGAAGAATTTCATTACCGACGAGGAATTTCTCCAATTCATCGAGGAATGGACCGTAATCATTGACCACGATCGAGCAGCGGTCCGCCCAGCCTGCGGGCAGGTCATTGCGGCATCCGCCGTAACGCATGAAGTTCGACATCATGCGCGCGCCGGTCAGGTCTTCAAACAGATCGAGAATTTTCTCCCGCTCGCGGAAGGCATACATCAGCGCGGATCCCCACGCGCCCATGTCACCAAGGATGAATCCCATGAAAGCGGTGTGATTGATCAGGCGGGTGAGTTCGGCGGTGATCACGCGAATAAATTCCGCGCGTTCGGGCACCTCGATGCCGGCGAGTTTCTCAACAGCATGAGCGAGCGCCCAGTTGTTGGTGAGCGGGCAGATGTAGTCGAGCCGGTCGGTGTAAGGCATCGAACTGAGATAGGTCATGTTCTCCGCCAGTTTCTCGTGATTGCGGTGGAGATAACCGAACACCGACTTGAGGCTGACCACAGTCTCTCCATCGAGCACCACATTCATGCGGAAGACGCCGTGGGTGGACGGGTGCTGCGGCCCTAACGAAACGCGCAGCAATTGGTCGTCGTCCTCACCCGGTTCAAGGGTGGGAGCGGAGTAGGGCATGGACGAATCGGAGATCATGGGAAGAGACAGAAGACTAGGAGACAGAAGACAGAAGACTGAGAGGAAGAGAAATAAGAAGACGAAGAGAAATCTGACAGTCGAGGCTGTGGCTTGGGTTGGATTGGTACATGGTGCTTTTTCTTTTCTTCTGTCTTCTGTCTCTAAATCTTCTGTCTCTCTCCGTAATGTTTTTTCGCTTTTTCCAGCACGGCTTCGTGCGGGGTGGGTTCGTATTCGTAGTCGTCCGGGGCGACGTAGTCCTTGCGCATCGGATGATCGACGAACTCATCCCACATCAGGATGCGGCGGAGGTCGGGGTGGCCGGTGAAGATGACGCCATAGAGGTCGAAAATCTCGCGCTCTTGGAGCTCCGCGCTGCGGAAAACCGAGACGACCGAGGGAATCTGAACTTGTTTTTCGCGATCCACGGTGCGGGCGCGCAACACCAACGGACCGGTGCGGAGAGTCGTGGAATAAAGATGATAGACGACTTCGAGCATCCCGCCGGTCGGCGCGGTCCCCTCCCCTTCGGGAATGGCGATGGTGTCGGCTTTGGCGGCGACCGGCCAATCGACGCCGGTGACGTTGGAGAGAAAATCGAATTCAAGTCCCGGTGTGTCGCGGAGGGTCCGGCAGACATCGATCAAGCTGGCGGAGTCGATCAGAAGCGAATGTTGGCCGGATGGTCCGGGGTTTTTGCGGAGTGAGATTCCGGCGGTGGGTAGGGCCTCGCGCAGGCGGGCGACGATGGGTTCGATTTCCAAACTCATGAGACACCTCCTTCGCGAACGATGGTCGGCGGATTCCAGATATCGCGGTTTGCAGTGGGTTCGAGGTCGTGGGCTCCGAATTCCGGGACAGGCATTTCGGCCGCGCCCTTCGGGTCGGCGTGGCGGGCACGGGTTTTGCCCATCAATTTTTCGTGTTTGATGATTTTCTGGAGGGTCATCAGACCTTCGAGCAATGCTTCCGGGCGCGGCGGGCAACCAGGCACCACGACATCGACCGGGATGAAGCGATCCACGCCTTTGAGCACGTTGTAACCATCCTTGAAGGGGCCGCCGGAAATCGCGCAGGCTCCCATGGCTAGAACGTATTTCGGCTCGGCCATCTGGTTATAAAGACGCACCACCTGCGGAGCCATTTTCTTGGTCACAGTGCCGGCGACGATCATCAAATCCGCCTGGCGCGGTGACGGGCGGAACACCTCGGCCCCGAAGCGGGCCATGTCGTATTTCGCCATGGTGGCGGAAATCATTTCGATAGCGCAGCAAGCGAGTCCGAACTGGAGCGGCCAGAGCGAGCTGGAGCGGCCCCAATTGATGAGCTGTTCAAATGACGTGACATGCACGCCCTGGGACTTCAGTTCGTCCGCCAGTTTTTGATCAATCGCCATAGATATTGAGTTTTGGTTTGGCGGTTCCACGCCAGTTGAGCAGGCCCTTGCTCCATGCCCAGACCAGCCCCTCGGCCAGCAGAAGCAGGAAAAGCATGGCCACGATAAACGACCCGACAGAGAGTTTCAGGAAGGCCACGGCGAAGGGAAGCAGAAAAACGGTTTCCACGTCAAACAGCAGGAAAAGCAGACCGAAGAGGTAGTATTGCGAGTGAAAGCGCGTCTGGCGCTCGGCCAGCGGATTCACACCGCATTCGTAAAGAGCGTTCTTGTCCTTGCCAGGCTTGATGGGCGTGAAAAACTTCATCCACACTCGGGCCAGCACCAACGCGCCGATCGGCACGGCGAGCGCGACTCCGAAAAAGACCAGAACCGGAAGAAATGGGTGATTCATCGTGTGGTGACAAGAGGTATGGATTGATACGCTAAAACTTCCGCCAGGGTCATGGAGGCGAGTTTTTCGCGGTAGGAATGATGAAATGCCTGCCAGAATGTGTTAGATCGAGGAGTTTCTTCAACCATTTTGCAATGGGCCGCGGTCTTGGCTCCATCGATAGCGGAATCGATATCAAGCAGGGAGACTTCCTCCGGCGGCCTGATGAGTTTCACCCCGCCCTTGTAACCGCGCTTGGAGTTCACGATACCGGCATCCGAGAGGCGTTGGAAAATTTTCGCCAGGTATGGTGCCGGAATCCCCGTGATTTCTGCGATTTCAGAGACACGCATGGAACCCGCGTCGGTCCTTGCCAGGCAGGCAAGGGCCTCGATCGCATATCCTGTGGTGTGTGATAAACTTGGCACGTTTTCCGATTCAGACTTTCCAGAGTTGCAACACCCGCAGGTAATTGGCCCGCTCGAACACCGTGGGATCGGGGCAATGGCTGAGGCTCATGCTGCCGCGCATTTGCTCCACGGATTCGTATTCGTGGTCTTCCAACCAGTGGCTCAGACCGGTGATCAGGCTGCCGATGTGGGATGGCCCGTATTTGAGCAGGCTGGAAACCACTTGGGTCACGCTGGCACCGCACATGATGGCCTTGACGATGTCCTCGACGGTGTGAACACCACCGCTGACGGCGATGTCCGCTTTCAAGTGACCGTGCAGGATGGCCGCCCAGCGCAGGCGCAGGCGGAGTTCCGTGGAATTCGAAAGATCCAGGCGGTGGGTGGCTTCAAGTTCCTCGATATCGATGTCCGGCTGATAGAAGCGGTTGAAGAGCACCACACCCGCAGCACCCAAGGAATCGAGTTGCTTGGCAAAATGCCCTGGCGACGAGAAAAACGGCGAGAGTTTGACTGCAACCGGGATGGTCACGGATTCCATGACGGCTTCGAGAATATCGAGCGTGCGTTTTTCCACGGCGATACCGGGTTCGTCCGGGTCGGTGGCGATGTAATAGACGTTGAGTTCGAGGGCGTCGGCCCCAGCCTGTTGAATGAGGCGGGCATGGTCGGTCCAACCGCCGATGCTCACACCATTGAGCGACCCGATGACCGGCACGCTCACCATTTCCTTGATGCGGGAAATCTGGTTGAGGTAGCGATCCGGCCCAAGCGCGTAATCTTCCATCCGCGGGAAGTAAGACGTGGCCTCGGAAAACGATTCCGCCGGATTTTCGGTATGGGCGAATTCCGCGAGCGAGTCGTTGGTGATCTGCTCTTCAAAGAGCGAGTGCATGACGATCGCAGCGGCACCGGCGTCTTCCAGACGGCGCACGTTGTCGAGTTGATGCACCAGCGGACTGGCACCGGGCATCACCGGGTTTTTCAGTGACAGTCCGAGATAGGTGGTGGAAAGGTCCATGGCAATCAGGCGTTAGGTGTGGTGGTTTCGGATGATGGGGTGGTGGGCTCTTTGCTCGCCGCCATTTGTTGATAGAGGGCGAAGCGTTCCTTCACGGATTCCGCCGCCATTTCCTGGAGCATCGCGGAGCGTTCCGGATTGATGCGCTCAAGCATCTGGAAGCGGGTTTCGTTGCGGGTGAAGTCGGTCAGCAGCCCCTTGGGAGGAGCGGAGTCGAGTTTCATCGGGTTTTCACCCTTCTCAGCGCGACGCGGATCAAAGCGGAACAACGGCCAGTAACCGGTGGCAACCGCTTTCTTCTGCTGCTCAAGTCCTTGTGACAGGCTGTAGCCGTGAGCGACGCAGTGGCTGTAGGCGATGATCAACGACGGTCCTTGATAACTTTCCGCCTCGCGGAAGACCGATACGGCGTGGCCGTCCTTGGCACCCAGGGCAATCCGGGCGACGTAAACCGATCCGTAGGTTGTGGCGATCAGACCGAGGTCCTTTTTCGGCAGTGCCTTACCGGCCATGCTGAATTTCGCGACCGCACCGAGCGGCGTGGACTTCGACTGCTGGCCACCGGTGTTCGAGTAAACCTCGGTGTCGAGTACCAGGATGTTGACGTTTCTGCCGGAGGCGATGACGTGGTCGAGTCCGCCGAAGCCGATGTCATAAGCCCATCCGTCGCCGCCGACGATCCATACGCTCTTGTCCACGAGGTAGTCCGCGACCTGACTGAGGGCGCGGGCTTGATCGGAAGATGCTCCAGTCAGGGCTTTCCGCAGGGCCACAACACGCTCGCGCTGGGCATTGATGCCGGCTTCGGTCGTTTGATCGGCACTGATGATGGAGGTAACGAGGTCGTCGCCTAACAAACCAGCCTGCGAACGTAGCAGAACCTCGGCATAGACGCGGGACTGATCGAGGCTGGCGCGGAAACCGAGACCGAACTCCGCGTTATCTTCGAACAGCGAGTTCGCCCAAGCCGGGCCGCGACCGCATTCGTTGGTGGTGTAGGGAGTGGTCGGCAGGTTACCGCCGTAGATCGACGAACAACCGGTGGCATTGGCGATCATCAAGCGGTCGCCGAAGAGCTGGGTGAGCAGTTTGACATACGGGGTTTCACCGCAACCGGCGCAAGCACCGGAGAATTCAAACAGCGGCTGCATGAACTGCGTGGTCTTCACGTCGTCGCGAAGCATCGCGCGGTCCGGCTCCGGAAGGTTGAGGAAGAAAGCGAAGTTCTCGCGTTCGGCCTCGCGCAGCGGAAGTTGCGGCACCATGTTGATCGCCTTGCGGCTCGGGTTGGCCTTGTCCTTGGCCGGGCAGACCTGCACGCAAAGTTCGCATCCGGTGCAATCCTCGGGAGCGACCTGCAGCGAGTATTTCATGCCGGGATACTCGCGCATCTTGAACTCGGTGGACTTGAAGGTGGACGGTGCGTTCGCAAGATTTTCCGGAGTGAAAACCTTCGGACGGATCGCAGCGTGCGGACAAACGATGGCGCACTTGTTGCACTGGATGCAGAGGTCGGATTCCCAAACCGGAATCACATCCGCGATGTTGCGTTTTTCCCACTGGGTGGTGCCGGTCGGCCAAACGCCATCCACCGGGAAGGCGCTCACCGGCAGCAGGTCGCCCTTGCCGCCGAGCATGAGTGCGGTCACCCGCTGGACGAAGTCCGGGGCGTTTTCCGGAACAATCGGATTGAGGCGGATCGTCGAAGTCGGTGCGTCGGGATACTCGATCTTGATGAGGTTCGCCAAAGTGCCGTCCACCGCTTCGTAGTTTTTCTGAACCACGGCGTCGCCACGTTTTCCGTAAGTTTTCTTGATGGCGTATTTGATCGCAGCGATCGCCTCATCCTTGGGCAACACCCCGGAGATGGCGAAATAGCAGGTCTGCATGATCGTGTTGATGCGCCCGGCCATGCCGACATTGCGGGCCACGGTGCTGGCGTCGATCGCGTAGAAATCGAGGTTTTTCAGGATGATCTGCTCCTGGAGTTCGCGCGGCAGGGCATTCCATGCCTCGTGCGGGTCGCCGGGCGAGTTGAGCAGGAAAATCCCGCCGGGTTTGGTGTAATCGAGCACGTTGATCTGGTGGAGCAGGTCAAAGCGGTGGCAGGCCACGAACTCGGCGCGCCGGATCAGATAGGTCGAGCGGATCGGCGCGGGGCCGAAACGCAGGTGGGACACTGTCATCGCGCCGGCTTTCTTCGAGTCATACACGAAGTATCCTTGCGCGTAGTTGTCGGTGCCCTCGCCGATGATCTTGATGCTGTTCTTGTTAGCACCCACGGTGCCGTCCGAGCCGAGACCGAAGAACACCGCCTGCTTCATACCGGCAGGCACGACCTCGAATTCCGGATCGTAGTCGAGTGAAAGTCCGGTGACATCGTCGTTGATGCCCACTGTGAAAACCTGCTTGGGAGAGGCCTTGGAAAGTTCTTCGTAGATCGCCTTGACCATGGAAGGAGTGAATTCCTTGGAGCCCAATCCATAACGACCGCCGATCACGCGAATCAGGTGCGAGTCCTTCATCCAGCCTGCGGTATCCGCCTGGCGGAGTGCGCCGACCACGTCGAGGTAGAGCGGTTCACCTAGCGCGCCGGGCTCCTTGGTGCGGTCCAGCACGGCGATGGACTTGACGGTCTTCGGCATGACGGATGCGAAATCCTCCACGGAGAACGGACGATAGAGGCGCACTTTGATGACACCCACTTTTTCACCTTGTTCACTGAGGAAACCGACGGTTTCCCCCACGGCTTCGGCACCCGAGCCCATGATGACGATCACCCGATCAGCTTCCGGATGACCTTCGTAGTCGAATGGCTTATAGGCGCGACCGGTGCGGGCGGCGAATGCGTCCATCGCTTCCTTCACCAGGCGCGGGACTTGATCGTAGTAGGTATTGCAGCCTTCGCGGGCTTGAAAAAAAGCGTCGGGGTTCTGGGCAGTGCCGCGGATCACCGGTTTGTCCGGGGTGAGCGCACGGTCGCGGTTGGCACGGATGCTGTCCTCGTCAATCAGCGATTGCAGGTCCTCATCGCTCATGAGCTCGATCTTGGAAACCTCATGGGACGTGCGGAAACCGTCGAAGAAATGAAGGAACGGCACCCGCGAGCGCAGCGTCACCATTTGGGAAATCACCGCTGTGTCCTGAGACTCCTGCACCGATCCGCCGCAGAGCATCGCGAAACCGGTCTGACGGCAGGCCATCACGTCCGAATGGTCGCCGAAAATGCTCAGCGCGTGGGTCGCCAGCGCGCGGGCCGTGACGTGGAGACAGAATGGAATCAACTCCCCAGCGATTTTATACATGTTGGGGATCATCAACAGCAAGCCTTGGGACGCGGTGAACGAGGCACTCATCGAACCCGCCATCAGCGCACCGTGCAGAGCACCAGCGGCACCGCCTTCCGATTGCATTTCCACAACACTCGGCACGGCCCCCCACAGGTTTTTCTTGCCGGCGGCAGACCATTCATCCGCAAACTCCGCCATCGGCGACGACGGCGTGATCGGATAAATCGCGAAAAATTCGTTCAGGCGGTAAGCAACGGAAGCGACCGCCTCATTGGCGTCGAGCGTCCCCATCGATGGTTTGGATGAAGCATTCACGCGCCCCTTCAATACTTTTAAGACCCCTAGGTCCACTATGTACATGATATGAGCAGGAAAAAGCAATTCCCGCACAGGCCGCGCCGCTTCAACGGGGACGGCGCAAAGGCAGGGATCCGACCTCCGGGCGGTCCATATCAATGAGTGGAGAATCGAATAAGCCCTTCCGAATCTGCCATTCGCATTTCATTGGCACGGACCGCACGGAGTGACGGTCCCTGCCTTGATCACTCAGTTCCGGCGACGGCGCAGCAGGGCGAGCATGCCAAGGCTGCCGATGAAGGCGGCTCCGGGCTCTGGGATGGCGGTAACCGTGACATAGAGGCTACCCACGCCGCCATTCAGGCCTGCTGTGTCATCGTTGTAGTTGATCTTCCAGATGCCACCTAGATTATCGGTGAAGTTCGTGTCATCTGCCAATCCAGCGAAGGTTCCTGACAGAGTGTTATAAGCAAACAAGGTGAACTTGTCGTTAGCTGTATAAGTTCCGAGCTGGACGAGATCGAGGGTAGCTCCGGTGGCAATCGTCAAGAGGCCGCTAACATCGCCAAGATCCCCAGTGATTGCACCACCGGTGACTTCGAATATTGAGTTGGATGCGACTCCCAGCGTGAGATCTCCATTATAGGTAACCAATCCCGGTGAATTGCCAATCGCCAGTCCGGTGGAGACGGTGAGCGATCCGATGACCGTGCCGGAGCCAGTGAGGTTCGCCACTATATAGCCAGACTTGGCGGAAACATCGAAGGTGCCGGCGGTACCAAGCGCGACACCGCTGGAGTTATCGATGCTGCCGGCAGCGCCGAGCGCCAACGTGCCTGCTCCAGTGATAGTGGTCAGACCGGCGTAGGTGTTGGTGCCATTGAGGGTGAGCTTGCCGCTGCCGGATTTGGTGATGGCACCCGTGCTCGAACTACCGATGCCAGAGGCGAAGGAAACATTATTTGCACCGGTATCGAGAGTGGAGGTCACGCCGTTGGACATCACCAGGCGACTGGAGAGGTCTTGGACGTTGACACCACTCCATTGCAACGTGCTGTTGCCTGTGAATGCGACATTGCCTGAGGTGCTAAGCGCACCGTTAACAAAGGCTACCGTGCCGCCGTTCAGTGTGGTGCCGCCGGTGTAGGTGTTGGTCAAATTCAGGGTGAGGGTGCCTGCTCCTTCCTTGACAACTGCTCCGGCACCGCTGATGGCGGTAGTGCTGTGCGCGATGTCGCCCGCGCCGCTGAAGGTGACATTCGCACCGGATGCGGTGGTGATGCTGCGGACGGTGAGTGTGCCGGATTCAGCATTGATGCGCGCGCCGCCGCTGCCGATGGTGATGGCACCTTGATAGGTGTTGATTCCGGTAAAGTTGCACAGAGCACCGCCGTTGGAAATGCCATTACCGGTGATGGTCAATGCTTCGGCACCGACAGTGATATTGTTGGAAAGCTCAAGTTCAGCTCCATTCTGAACGTTGATGCCGCCAGCGACGGTGCCGGATGCGGTGTTATTAGCAAGACGCATGACGCCCTGATTGACGTAGGTGGCCCCAGTGTAGTCGTTTGCTGAACTTATCACCATGGTTCCCGCGCCAGATTTGGTGACACCTCCGGTGCTGCCGGATGCTCCGACAAAAGCTCCGACCGAGAGTGTACCAGTCTGGACGGCGAAGATGAGTTCCTGGCTCGCAACTGATGTAACGATGCGGCCCGTGCTACCGGTGATGGAGTAGAGATTATCATTGCCACCCGCATACATGATGCCGCCAAGGCTGGTCGCGCTGGCGGAGGTAATGGTCAAGTTGAGGGCATTTAGAGCTAACGTCTGGCTGTTGGCGGAGTTGGTAATCTTGACGGTGTTGGCTGCGACACCGGCTGTGACGATAGAGGCCGACCCATTGAGCAGATAGTTGGCTGTGGAGCTGCCCGTTGTGACCACAAAGGGCGTGGAGGGTGAGAGGGCGGTGATGGTAGTGTCTGCCGCTCCACTCGTCACACTGGTTGCCCAATCGTTGCCGATGGTTGCCCAGCCACCGAGAATGCCATTGACATTATTGGTGTCTGTATCGGCGATCGTGGCATTGCCGAAGGAGATGGTACCACCGGCCGCGCGGGTGATGGCATTCATGCGCAGCAGGGCGGTGTTCGCACCGCTGCGGGTGAGAAAGGTGCCGCCGGCGTTCAGGGTGGTGGAGGTGACAACTTCGATGTGATTGCCTGTCGCACCACTGAGGGTGAGGGTGCCGCCGCCGAGGTTGAGAGCACTGATAGTGTCGGAAAGCTTGCTGGTATTGTTCGTGCCATAGTCGAGCACCAAGGCACCACCGCCGCTGAGCGTGGTGACACCGGTGTAGGTGTTGGTGCCGGAAAGGGTCCAAGTGCCGATACCGGATTTGGTGACGGCAACCAGACCGGTTGCCGCATTGTTTTGGATGATGCCTTGGATCTCGTTGGCACCGGTGTTCGTGCCGCCCAAGGTCAAGGTGCGGGTGCCTGTGATGCCCGAAATCGTCGGGTTGAAGTTGGCGGCGCTGAAGATCAGCGCTCCCGAGCCATCATTCAGGATCGTGCCGGTGCTGGTGTCAGCCGCGGTCGTATCACCCATCTGGAAGGTACGGGTCGTGGTCTGGCCGGAACCGGTGTATTCGAGCGTGCCGGAGTTGTTGCCGAAGCCGTGGCCCGACCCTACCTTATCAATACCGCCCAGCTGGACGGCACCACCCATGCCGAGGGGACCGGCGACAGTGGTGTTATTGATGTTGCTGACCGTCAGTGTGCCTTGGTTGAGAATCACCTGGCCGGTAAAAGTGTTGTTGCCGGAGACGATCCAATTGCCCGCGTCGGCCTTAACCAGATAGGTTTGGGTTGGGTTGCTTGACGTGCTATCGCCAATGACGCCGGCGAATTGATTGTTGCCCGTGTTGGTTCCCCGCAACGTGAATTCTTGCCAGCCGCCGCTATTGACAGCACGATCCGAATTATTCAATAGGTCGGTGTTGATCACCCAGGTATTTGCCGTGCTGGTGTTGTTATTGGCCAGCATGTCATTGGCTAGATCCCAGTTACTTCCCGTGCGCGCGAGAATCTGAACCTGGCGATTATTGAAGATCAGCGGGCCAACATCGCCGGCCAGCGCGACGGTTGCAATCTGGTTCGAGTCGCTTCCACCGCCTTGAATTTGCAGTGCGGAGCCGGCGGCGTCATTGAGGGAGCTGAACTGCAGACCCATGTTTGGTGTGCCGCTGTTGGTGGCGGGCGCATAGAGTTTGAGGTTGCCCGTGAAGGTGCTGGCATTTCCAATATTGATAGTGTTAACGCCGCCTTGACTGACAAGAATTGATCCGGAGCCTGTCGTCGAGCTAAAGGTGAGAGCGCCGCCGTTGGTGAGCGTGGCGGCCGCACCCGTATTGATGGTGAGCGTCCCCAGCGAGGACGTGGCGGAAGGCGTGAGCGTACTGGTTCCGTTGAAGGTGACGTTTCGGGTGCTGCTCGCCCCCAAGGCAGCATCTGCGTTGTAGGCCAAAGTTCCCGCGTTAATGATCGTGCCGCCAGTGTAGGTGTTGGTACCGCCCAAGGTCAGGGTGCCAGCACCGGACTTGGTCAAGACATTGGTGCCATTGGCCACGATATTCGTATTGATCGTGAGGAAGTCATTGACCAAGTCCGTGCGGATGATCATTTCGGCATTGTTGGCAGCCTGAAGGGCGGTGCCACCGCTGATGGTTGTCGCGGAAGTGGCCCCGGAAGTATTGCCCGTGCGCAAGATGCCGTTGACTGTGACGGTGGCTCCGCTAGCCAGCGTGAAAGCCTGTAGTGTGGCGGCGGCGGAGTTTACGATATTCAAACCCGTGAAGGTGGAGCCATTGGCTTGGGCGCTCACCGAGCCACCGCTTTGCAACTGGGCGTAGGTGGACGAGGCAAGGCTTGTCTGGACACCCGAGTAGGTGGCGGCACCGGCGGGAGTGGCATCTTTCACGTAGTCGAGCGGACGGACAAAACCTGCGCCGTCGTAGAAGGCATAGTTGCTGCCGGACGCGGTTCCGACGAAATACGACACCCCCATGGGTGTCTGGCCAGTCTGTCCCGTGAGTTTGATGTTGTTGGTGCCAAGCGTGCCGTTGGCATTCGTCCCGGCCGTACCTATCGCACCAGCAGAAATGATGAATGTTCCGGTAGCTCCCGCCGTCCGGCTGGGCGCGGCGGCAAAGGTCAGGTTTGCGCTGGTGGCAGTGAAGGTGGACTGGACGGTGGCATCACCTGCATTCAGGGACAGCGAAGTCATTCCCTGATTGCTGCCCGCGGCTTCCGCCACATTGAAAGTGCCTGTGCCACCAAAAGTGAGTGCGGTGCCAGTGGTCCCGTTGAGACTGCCGGCGGTGGCGTTGCCGATCGTAAGCGTACCGGCATTGATGATGGTGGTGCCCGTGTAGGTGTTCGCGCCAGAGAGAATTTGCGTGCCTGCGCCGCTCTTGGTGAGGGACAGGTTAGCCGCGTTGTTGGCGATGACGCCGCCGTAGGTGACGGAGCCGGACTGCGGATTGAGAGTCAGGTTGGTAACGCTGCCATAGCCGGTGCTGATCACGGTGGCGAGATTCCTAGTGGTTCCGCTGTTGGCCAAGCCGCCAAACGTCGGAGTGGTGACGCCGCTTAGGGTGACGAAGCCTGAGCCGGTGGTATTGAGCGCGCTGTTCTGGATGGCCAGGGCATGGCTCAGGGTGATATTGCCAAGAGTGGCGGAAGTGTTGCCGGTGTGATAGGTGGGGGCATTCAACACCAAGGTGCCGCTACCGACATTGGCTAAGGAGCCCGCGCCGATGATGGTGGAGCTAAAGTCGGTGCCTTGGGTGACGGTGTCAGTCTGGTTCACCGCAAAAGTCGCACCCGATGCTATGTTGATGCCGCTGCCGGTATTGAGCGATCCGGCGGCAGTGCCACTGCCGAGTTGCAGAGTGCCAGCACTGATCATGGTCGCGCCGGTGTAGGTGTTGGCCTGATTAAGCTGTAACGTGCCTGTGCCCAGCTTGGTCAAACCACCACTGCCTTGGTTGAGGACTTGGTCGGCAATGAAGGTATTGCCCACATTGTTGATATCCAGTCCAACATACACGCCGGAGTTAAATACGACCGGATTGGTTCGTCCCAATCCAGTGAAACTCGTTAGGCCCGTGCCGGTGATCTGGAGCGTGCCGCCGTTGAGGACAAGGTTGGAGGATGCTCCGCTAAGGTTGGAGGATGCTCCGACACTGAGCGTGCCAGCGGTGATTGTGGTCGGTCCGGTGTAGCTGCTGGTAGTCCCGGAAAGAACCCACAGGCCAGCACCGGTTTTTGTCAGCGAGACGGCGGCCCCGCTGTTGTCGGCGATGTTGGCCGCCAGAATGTTGTTACCAGTGTTGGTGCCGGTGAGGGTCAGCGTACGGGTCTGAGCGGTGGTGCCGTAGGCCGGAGTGGCGGTGTTGGTGAAGTTGACAGCTGCACTGCCCGAGGCGTCGAGGGAGGCACCGTCGCCCGCCGTCGTGCCGTTGATGGTGAAACTGCGGTCGGTGCTGATGGCGCCACCCGTGTATTGCAGGGTCGTGCCGTTGGCCAACAAGAGGTTGGTGGCGGCGTTCGAGGAAGCGCCAAGCCCGCTGACCACACCACCATTGGCCAAAAAGCCAACAGACAACGTTCCCTGACTGACCGTGACCGCGCCATTGTAGGTATTCGCGCCAGAAAGGTTCAACGTGCCGACGCCCGTCTTGGTAATGCCAGCCGTGCCGCTGCTATTGCGGATGACACCAAGGAGGGTGCCGGCCCAGCTAGCCGAATTGACCGCAATGTTGCGGGTGGTGCCGTTGAGATCGAACTTGTTTGGAATCCGGAAGGATGAAGTTGGAGTGGCAGCGTTTTCGCTGAGCACTAGCGTCGAGGGATTGAAAAAGCCTGTGGCAGCACCTTCACCGGAAGCTCCCCACACGACCTCGTAGTTGGTATCGCCGTTGAAAGTTATAGCATTGGAGCCGTCCCCACCTCCCTGGCAAAAACTAAAGCCGCTCGCGCCGCCGGTGAGCTGGATCTGTCCGGGGCCCGAACCGAGAAACCAGCTTGTGTAGTAAAAAATCGCGAGATGGCCGCCGCTAAGCTCGATGTTGCTGAGTCCGGGCTGCGTATTACCGGAGTAATCGCCTGAGGGTGTGCCTGTGGTAGACCAACTCTGGGCGTTCCAAGCGGTGCCCAGTTGTAAAATACCACTCTTAACGACGGTGGGGCCGGAGTAGTTCTTGTTTTGGTTGGAAAAAACCAGCTTTTGCCCAGCGTTGAGGTTGACGGTCAACCCACCCGGGCCAGTGATCGGGCCGGTGATGGTGGTGGTGAGCCCCTGAAACTCCAAGGTGCCGCCGCCGAGGCCGACGGCCCCGGAAAGGGTGCCCGCGCGGGTTCCAGTGAGAATGAGATTCCCTGTGCCGCCCTTTGCGATGCCGACGATAGCGCTATTAAGCGGGGCGCTGATGGTCAGTGCTCCCCCGTCCACATGGGTGATAAGTTCGGTGCCAGCGGTGATGGCGTTGGCCGCCGAACCGCTGATGGTGTAGGCGTTGATGCCGGATTTGAGGATGCCACCACTGGTCAAGGTAAGCACACCAGCCGTGCTGAGGTCAAAGCTCTGGCTGGCAACGCTGGAGATGACGTTGAGAGAGTTGAATGACTTGACCGCGTTCATGGTGCCCGAACCGGTCAATTGGGCGTTGTTTAAGGCATTGGAAGCGGCGCTGGTGGGATCGACGAACGAACCAGGCGAATAGGCAACAATGCCATTGGCACCGGTTGTGGCCCAGTTGGTGCCTCCAACTGTCGCCCACGGCAGGATGCTATTGGTCAATGCTGGCCAACTCGAACTAGTGACATTCGGGCTGTTGGCCCCGCCGCCGAGGGTGCCATTGGTGCCGACGAAGTCGACGGCTGCACCGGCCGAGCGCGTCACCGTACCCATGGCCAGAGTGGTCTGGGCTGTGCCAGTGCCGTTGGTGATAGTGACCTTGCCACCGGTGGTAAAGGAAGTGGCACCGACTGTCTCAGTCTGAATGCCCGCGTTATTGTAGGAGGTGAGGGACAGCGAGCCTAGACTCAAAACGCTGGCAGCCCCGGTATCGGCGATGCGATTGACCCACGCGCCCCCAGAGTTATCCAGCGACAGGGTGCCGCCCTTGACGGAAAACGCCGAGTTGAGGACCGATCCCGAGGCGCCACTGAGAGCGAGCGTACCGGCATAGATAGTCGTAGCGCCGCCGTAACTATTAGCACCGGTGAGGGTCTGAGTGCCATAGCCAGTCTTAGAGAGAGTCATGGTAGCATTGGAAATATTACCCCCGTAGGAAACCGACGAACCGGTTTGCGGATTCAGGGTCAGACTGGTAATACTGGTGTAGGCAGTGATCGCGGTCGCCAGATCCACACTGCCCGCGAGCCCGCCGAGCACGGGGGCGACCTGCCCCGTTGCGTTGAGCCCAATGGCTCCAGTCGAGCTCGTGGTATCATAGGCGCTCTTCATCAGAGCGAATTGCGCGCCAAGCGCCACTTTACCGTTAGTGATCACGGTGTTGCCCGTGAACTGGTTGAAGTTATTGGAAAGGGTGAGGATGCCCGAGCCGGACTTGGTGAGGCCGCCTGCACCGCCGATAATGCTGGAGACGGTGGTGTTACCGGTTCCGCCGATCGTGAGCAGGTAGCCGCCATTGGTCACCGCACCGGTGCCTACCGTCAAGAGGCTCGTCGAATTGTTGGTCCAGCTCTGGGCAGCCCCTAACGTTATAGGGCTAATGATCGTAGCCGCTCCGGCACCGGAGTTCATGGTGATGCCGTTGTTGAGCGTCATGGTCGAAGCGGCAGTCCCGAGCGTGTAGGTGCCAGTGAAGGAGTTGAAAGTGATCGAATTAACAACTGTCGGGCTGGCGAGGGTGACAGCACCGCCCGCGCCACCATTTCCAAAGATCGCATCATCGCCAGAGGTCCAAGTGGCACTCGGTGTGCCGCTATTATTCCACAGGCCTGCACCGAGCCAAGCGCCAGCACCATCAGTGATGACACCACCGGCGGCGTTATCCCACGTGAGAGTGGCAGCATGCGCATACGAGATCGTTAGAGCGGCGGATCCAGTAATGGCGAGGAAGCGGCGGAGGAATGCGGTAGGTTTCATAGGGGGTGGGAAGGATATTGGGAATTAGAGATTTGAAATTGAGGGAAGAAGAAGAGGAAGAGGGATTGGATAGAAGCTAAAAGCGGTGTGAGCGGCAGCGAACTATATACTAACGCGAAGCCTAATGGCTTGGACGGAGAGCAACGGAGTCAATAGCTGAAAAGCTGAGAGGAAGAGGAAATGGTTCTCGGTTATCTGTTATCAGGAAGACGGGGGAGGAAGACGGGGGAGGAAAGTGATGATTGGTTATTTGGATTTTTGATCTAAATAAACAAAACCGTGGGGGGGGGCTTTGGATACAGGAAAAGGCTGGCTTGCAGTGGACATAGTATGTGAGGAGTTTGGGCTTTCAACGATTTTCATCTTGGAATTTAAGGTTTTTTCTGGCCAACCATCCTTTTTTAGATGACGGTTTTCCCATGAAGTTGAATTGGCAACGACCCACGGCTGTCTCGCAGTTGGCGGAGTATCTGCGGGTGGAATTGGGGCAGAGGCGGTGGGCCGGGCGGATGCCGGGGGTGATCCGGCTGGCGGAGGAGCTGGGGGTGGCGCGGAATACGGTGGAGGGGGCGTTGCGGGAACTGGAGCAGGAGGGACTGCTGGTGCCTCAGGGCCATGGCAGAGGGCGATTGATCCAACTTGGGGGCGCGAAGGACAACAAAGGGATGCGGGTGGGCATCATCAAATATGGGCCACACACCCAAAACGACAGCTACATCATCGCGTTTCAGCATCAATTGCAGGAGGCGGGATTTGCGGTGGGGATTGCGAAGAAAAGCCTGGTGGAAATCCACTTCGATCTGCGGCGCTTGGAAGACTTGGTGAAGCGCACGGAAGCGGACGCATGGGTGGTGGTGAGCGGCCCGCGCGAGGTCTTGGATTGGTTTGTCGCCCAGGAAATTCCAGTGTTCGCCCTGTTCGGGAGGCGGCGCGAACTCGCGATCGCAGGAGGCGGCCCCGATAAATCGATCGCCTACCGGCAGATGGTGCGTGAGTTGATGGCATTGGGCCATCGCCGGATCGTTCTACTGGCAAAGAAAGCCCGCCGTCTTCCCAACCCCGGACTACCGGAGCGGGCGTTTCTTGAGGAACTCGCGGCGCATGGGATCACCACCGGCCCCTACAACCTGCCGGATTGGGAGGAAAACCCGGAGGACCTGCAACG
>CAIVKO010000254.1 GCA_903906515.1 Akkermansiaceae bacterium | reverse complement strand
GATCTCACGAGCGGCGGTAATCCGGGTGGCCAAGCCCTGACGAGCGGTGACAAGATCTTCATCGGATATTTCGGTGGGGCCGGTGCCTCATCCTCCATGACTCTCCGCGGGCTCACGGTTGCCAAGACCTACGACATCCTGTTCTATTCCGACTGGTATTGGAAGGATGGCGACAGCCTGCCCATCACCCAGACTGCCGGCACCGGGCTTTCCGGCACCTTCCATCTCAACCGCATCCAATCGGGAACCTACGGAACGGTGCCCGCCCTAACCCCGGACACCAACCCTGCGAATGTCACCTCCGGCGCGGGAAACATCGGAAACTACTGCCGCATCGTGGGCATCGTCCCGGATCTTGATGGCAAAGTGAGCTTCCGCATCGGCGATGGGGCGAATACCGCCTTCAGTGGATTCCAGCTTGTGCAAACGGGCGCGGTCGCCCCGCGTGCGGATATGCTGAATTTCAGCCTGGCGTCCAATCCACTTTCTATCAGGGAGGCTGTCATCAGCGGAACCAACATCACCCTGACCATGCCCTATGGCGCGGGTGTGACCAACCTCGCCCCCACCTTCACGCTCTGGCCCGGAGCCACTTGTGTTCCGGTATCCGGCACTGCCCGGGATTTCACGACCTCGCAGACTTACACGGTGACCTCCTCGGATTCCAATGTCGTCAAGAACTACATCGCTACGGTCGCAATCGCTCCTCCGCTGCCGGAATTCACCCTGACCGCTCCGGCCACCTGGGATGGCCGCCAAACGATCACGGTGCAGCCCTACATCACCAACCTGGCCCTGTTGCAAGCCAACGGCGGCACCAATTTCACCTATCAATGGAGCGTCAACGGAGTGGCCGTGACCCAACAAATCACGCCCGGCGTCTTGACTCTAACGCGCTCTCAAGGCGTCGGCACGCTGGCCGTCACGCTGACCATGGCCAATGGCACTGAGAGCGTCACCAATTCCACAACGATCCAAGTCCAGGAACCCGCGACCGATCCCTGGGTGGAACGCACGCCCGGCGCGACTGAAAAGCCGGTACCAGGCCAGTTTTTCGCCCGAAATCCGTTCACCAATCTCGGCACGATTTTCTACAACGGCACCCAGAGCGGTACGCCGGCCAGCGTTTACCTCAAGGTTTACAAGACACCCTCGGGCGGGACCGAAACGCTTGATGCGGCATACCGCCAGCCGCTCGCGGGAGGTGCCTACGCCTTCTCCGCGCCGATCGCCGCGGGCCTCATCACTTACCGCGTGGTGTATGGCACCACCACCGGCGGAACGGACACGGATGTCGCCACGGTAACTGACTTGCTGTGCGGCGATGCCTACATCATCGATGGCCAGTCGAACGCGGTGGCCACCGACAACTCGGAACCTCAAGTCGATACCTCCTATCCATGGATCTATACCTACAACCCGACGCTGGGCTGGGGGCCGGCATTCGCGAAGCCCACCAGTCCGAAGTGGGACAGTAAAATCGGCTTCTGGGCAATGAAGCTGGCGCGGGATATCGTTAGCCAGCATTCGATGCCGGTGTGCATCATCAACGGCGCTGTCGGCGGCACCCTGATCCACCAACATCAGGCGAACCCGGCAAACCATACCGTGGGAGCGGGCACTTACGACATCTACGCCATCTTGCTGAATCGCGTGATCGCGGCCAAGCTGACCCACGGAATTCGCGGCGTCTTCTGGCACCAGGGTGAGAGCGATTGCAGCAATTTCGGGCCGATCCTTGACTATGACTACACGACCTATCAGCAGAACTTCCTCAACATGTCCGCGGAGTGGAAGCAGGATTATCCGAACTTCCAGAGCTACATCATCTTCCAGGTGATGCCCAAGCCTTGCTCGATGGGTCCCAAGGGCGACCAACTCCGGGAAGTCCAGCGCACCCTGCCGTTTCTGTATTCCAAGATGAGCATCCTCAATACCTTGGGGTTTGGCAACGACGGCGGCTGCCACTTCACCAAGGCGGGCTATGAAAGCATCGCAAGCCGCATCCTGCCAGCGGTCAATCGGGATTTCTACGGGATTGTGCCCGGCGGTGCCGTCACCGCGCCCAACCTGAAGCGGGCCTACTTCACATCGTCCGCCCGCACGGCCATCGCCCTGGAGTTCGACCAAACCATGAGCTGGAGCAGCTTCTCAATGCCCAATTACTATGTGGACGATGTCGGAGGACAAATCACCTCCGGCAGCGCGTCTGGCAATGTCGTCACCCTCCAGTTGTCCAGCGCCGCTGCCGCCAACGCCACCCTGGATTACCTGAAGGATAGCATCTGGAATCTGGGCGAAAGTATTTCGTCACTGCTCTACGGTGCCAATGGCATCCCCGCGCTCACCTTCGCCGATGTGCCCGTCGCAACGCTCGGCCCCTACGGCACCTGGGCCAATGGCACCTTCGCCCATGCCTTCACCGACACGGCTGCCACCAGTGATCCTGACGGCGACGGCCAGAGCAACCAGGATGAATTCGCCTTCGGCCTCGATCCCACCACCGGCTCGTCAGTCAATCCGATCACCCGGCAACTGGCCGGTGGGGTTTTCAAATACACCCGCACCAAGGATTCCGGCCTCACCTACAAGGTCTATTACAGCACGACTCTATCGGGTTGGACCTTGGATGCCTCCGCAAGCCAGTCGCCCGCCGCTGCGGTCGCCGGGGTGGAAACAGTAACGGTCACGCTGGCCGCCGCCACGCCGCTCAATGGCAAGCTGTTCGTCCGCGTGGAAGCAACGCCAGCACCATGAGGCACCCGCATGATCCACCTTCGTTTTCCATGAATCATTTAAATTTCTAAGTTATGATGAATCGTTATATCGGATTGATGCTGTCTATACTATATGCAGGAGGTTTGCTAACCGCTTCCGAACCATCCCCACAGCAGGCTCTGACCGTGAAGGGCGGGCGTTTTCTCACTTTGAACACGGTGATCCGCGTCAACCAGATCGAGGCGGCGCGCAACTTGAACGAAGGCACGGACGAAGCGGCCGTTCACACGCCGGAGACCGTGGCCGCATTCCGCGATGCGGTCAGCAAAGGGTTTCCGGGTGCCAAAGTAACCTGGGCCTTCTCATGGCTTGCCCTTCATGATGAACGGCCGGATTACGACGCCATCCGCAAACAGGTCGCCGGCTATCACAAAACTTATGGCGATGAGATCACCTTTATTCCGGGTGGATATTTCGCGCCGATGTATAGTTCCAGGGCGCAAGTCAACCTGGACATCAAAGAGGCCCTGCTGAAAATCCGCGACATCGTTGGAAATGACTACAAACCCAAAAGCCTGGTGGCGGGTTTCCTGTCCGCCGAGAATCTGCGCTACCTTGCCGAAGAAGAGGGCATCCATGTCTGCCAGGGCACGATCTGGAGCCAGTACGGCATCGACAATGGTGATGGGGACGGTTCGATCAGTTACCCCTATTACCCGAGCCTCGAACACGGCTGTAAGCCAGCACAGGGGAAGACCGACTTCATTGATTGTGTGAATCTGGACGGTTGGACCTGTGATTTTCTGTGCGCACGGCGTTTCGGTTTTGAAGGCGGTTTCAACAGCCGTCTCGGAGTGGGGCCGATTGAGTCGTATCGCAATCTCGGCTTGGAAAAGGGCATGGCCGAGGTGATGGCGGTCACGGCGGATCATTTTGACGATGGCTTCAAGCGCAACGGCTTCGGCTGGGTCACCAATTGTTGGGAGATCAGTTTGGTCAAAAACCTGAAACCGGAAGTTCTGCTTTGCCTCACTCAGTGGCTCCAGAACGTCCGGCAACGCTGGCCCGATGCCCAAGTTGTCACGCAGGGGGAGTTCGGCGAAGCATGGCGGCGCGAGCATCCGGATCACAAAAAACTGGACTACAAGTTTGTGCAACGCGGTACCGGCATCGGCGGTTCGGAGCCCAATCTGGAAATCCGCTGGTTCATGAACACCGATTTCCGCCTGGCGATCCTGCGCGACTGGCAGAAAGATGAACCTGGCATGGTCATCGACTTCACACGCTACGATCTACCGGCCCGCGAACCTGCCGATCCCACCGCTGACACTCCGACGCGCAATTGGAGTCTGATCAACCGTATCAACCAGAAACATCGTCGGCCGGAAGATGCTCCGGTTCCATTAAAGGATCTCACCGAAGAGGAGCAGGCGCTGATCAAGAAACGATGTCCCGAGCTTTTCTAACGTGATGAGATTCAACCCCATATTCCCGCCCTCCGGCCAGTGAAATCATAAAACGAATCGATACAAAGAACATCAGTGAGCTGCATGAATGATCATGCGTCGCTAATCATTCAACATTCGTCATTCGTCATTCGATTCTTATGAAATCTCCAATCCACTCCTCTTGGAAGCCCGGCTTCGCCTTGGTCGTCACGCTCTCGTTGATGATCCTATTGACGATCATCGCAGTGGGTTTGCTCACCCTTTCGAGCATCTCGTTGCGCGCCTCAAGCCAGGGGATGGCGTTGGCGGAAGCGCGGGCCAACGCGCGGTTGGCGCTGATGTTGGCGCTCGGTGATTTGCAGAAGACCGCCGGGCCGGACCGCCGGGTGACCGCCCCGGCGAACTTGGCGAAGCCCACCCATCCGGAGGGTGTCACCGGGGTGTGGAAAGCCTGGAAACCCGCGCCCTCCGGCGTTTCAAATCAGAATTATGTCGATGCGAAAACGGGAGCCAACTTTCTCGGGTATCTCATGTCCAACCCGAATCCCGCCGCGGCGATGGATCCACAAACGCTCCCGGCTCCTTCCTCGCTTGGAAGCACCCCTCTCGTCAGCACCGGCAGCCTGGGGAACAATCTGACAAACCGTGAAATCTCCGCGCCCCTGATGCGGATCAAGGGCGGCACGGCGGCCACTGCCAACAACCCCGGTTCCTTTGCCTGGACGGTTCTCGACGAGGGGGTGAAAAGCCGCATCGATCTCCTCCCGGCGGAGGAACCGGCCGGCCTGGGTGACTCGATCACGCAAGCGGGCACTCCGGCGCGCAACCGCTTTATCAAGGTGGATGGTATGGGGTTTCTCGACGAGCCGCCCGCCAAGTTGCGGGATTCCCTGCCCAGACTCGTCACCCTCAATGAGGCGCAACTCAAGGCTTCCTCGCAGGATTCCGTGCAGCGGTTCTTCAACGACTTCACCGTCAACTCCTCATCCTTGCAGGTGGACGTGGCAAACGGGGGCCTGAAGACCGATCTGAGCGTGTTGTTCGATGGGCAGTATGGGGACACCCTGCCTGCCGGATACTCGGGACGGTATCTTTACTCCGATAAAACCACCCCGTTTCAAAACGCAACCTCGGACAGCCAGTGGGAACTCTATGCGAATTACGCGAGACTCTATCGCCGCACCACCGCCAGCGACAATCCCAAGGACGGCCTCAAAACGACCCTGCCCGTCGCATCCGCGTCAGGCTACTTGAAGGCAATCAACGATGCCACCTTGAACAAGCCCCGTTACGAACCGGACATGAGCAAGGTGAAGAGGCCCGTGCTGATGCCCACGGTGGCGCGGGTGGACATGGTGTTCAGTTTGGTGGCACGGGATAACCACACCGATACGAAAGGGGGCAAATACATGTACTTGCTCCACCTGATGTATCTCCCCGTCATCACGTTGCACAATCCCTACAACGTGCCGCTCCGCTGCACCAATCTCCAGGTCGAGTTTGCCAACGTACCGATCGGGTTCCAATTCCTGATCAACGACCAGCCCACTCCAACCGCGGGACTCGCCGCTTTCAAGGAAATGTACATTTGGGGGCTGGGCAGGGATAAAGTCTTCAATATGACGCTCTCGACCAGCCTGGACAGCGCGACGGAGGTGGTGATGAAGCCGGGCGAAACGAGACTTTTCGGAACGCCCTATCCCAAAGACATGACTTTTCAGCGTGACTTGAATGGAGAAAGGAAGATGCACGACTGGGCTAGCAACCTGACGGGAGCTGCCAGGTTGATTCCCGGCCTGATGACCGGTCCCAACGACGCTGCGGGTTTCGACCTCGACCACCTGGTCCCGGACTTGTACAATCGCTCAACCGAGCATAAGGCGCGATGGGACAACCCCGTTCTGCCGCTGCTGCCAACGGACAAAATTGCAGTCCGTTATGGGCCTCTCATCCCCGACAACGCCAGCAATACCTTTGCCATCACGGTGCGCTTGAACGGTGCCGACGCGGCGAAAACCCAGTTTTTCTATGCGAATGAGACGAAGTTGAAAGCCATCATGGAAGAAGGCACTTCGCCACGCTTCCCGGAGCCGCGGTCATTCCCCGCGCTCTTTCCAGCCGCGGGGGCCTCGCCTGTCAATACGCTGAGTATCTATGAGGCGAACACCACCCCGGTCAGCGCCTATGTCAAGGCCCGCCCGTTCGCCATCTTCAGCGTCGGCGCGAAGACCACCGTCGAATCATTCACCCAAAGCCGCCCGGTGGCCGACACGGGAACCGCCTTCCAGATGGCAACCTGTGATTTCATCAACTCCACATCGCAAGGCACCAATCCGCTGGAGTTCGCTTTTGTCCCGGTGAGAAATGGCAGCGCCGCCATCGAATCCGGTGGTCCCAAGAACGAGCAGGGATTCCTGTTTGGCGGCAATGGTTCCTTCAACGGGGAAATCTCCGCCACCATTTATGAAATTCCGATGGCACCGCTTCAGTCTATCGCCCAGCTCCGCCACGCCAATGGTGGCAGCCTCGGCAGCGTGCCCTATGTGACTTACACGGTCGGTGAGTCCCGCGCCCATCCCGCGCTTCCATCCAATGCCGCGTTCTTCAAAGTGGATTCATCGAGGACCGTCCTCGACCACTCATGGCTGGCCAACGACCGGCTGTGGGACGGATACTGGTTCTCCACCTTGTCCACGCTTCAGGGCACGGCCTACACGGGCGCTTCCTCGATGACGCAGAAGGCACTGGCCGAGCAGTTCTTCGCGGGCACGGAGAGCCTTCCCAACAAGCGAAACATCGCCTACCAGCCACCCGGCAAGCCGGCGACAGCCACCAGCACCGACGCCCTGACGGTCGGCGGCAGGAAATCGGCGGCGCACATCATGACGCAAGGTGGCTTCAACGTGAACAGCACCTCGGTGCCTGCTTGGATCGCCATCCTTTCCGGCCTTTCCGAGAGCGATATCCCGTTTGCCACCGGCGCAAGCGAGAAATCCACCGGAGTTCCCTTCCTGCGCGTCCGCCGCCCCGCCGCCGCGAGCAGCACCTTTGGCGCCAAGGAGAAACTTTGGAACGGCTACCGGTGTCTCACTCCGGATGAGATCAGGAAACTCGCCGAAGAGATCGTCGCGGAAGTGAGAACCCGCGGACCCTTCCTCTCGATGTCGGAGTTTGTGAACCGGCGGCTCGGGAGCGCCGGTGGCTTGTCGAACGCGGGCGCGATCCAAGCCGCCTTGGACCGCTCCAGCGTCACTGCGAACATGGTCTTCAATGCCCGCGAGATCACGCCCGCCGAAGTCGCCAAATACGGATGGAAGAACAGCGAGGCAGTGACCGGGAATACCGGCGCCGCCGCTCCCGGTGAAGTCACGCAGGGCGACGTGCTGTCCGCCATCGGCTCGTTCGTCGCCGTCCGGTCCGACACCTTCCGCATCCGCGGCTATGGCGATGCCCGCGACT
This sequence comes from Akkermansiaceae bacterium, assembly GCA_903906515.1. Lineage (GTDB taxonomy): Bacteria > Verrucomicrobiota > Verrucomicrobiia > Verrucomicrobiales > Akkermansiaceae > Luteolibacter. Next base: position 11,330 of record CAIVKO010000254.1, on the reverse strand, counting down.
CCACAGGCAGGATCACGGCACGTGCTTACTGCGAAGCCATCGTCCAGCGCATTCCCGAGTATCTCGACCCTGCGGAAGCCGCGGAATCCATCCCGGCCTTGCCATCCAACATTCTCTTCGGACGCCAGTTCAGGATCACCTCCTTCCGGTGGCTGAATCCGGCCGAGATCTGATATCCCCCCTGACCTCATTCGCATGAAACACTTCCGATTCCTTTCCATCCTGTTTTTCCTGTTTGCCGCCATTTCCCGTGCCGGGGAGGAACGCAAGATCACATTCCGCACCTTGTGCCTTGAGCAAGTCGGCGGCATCGACAAGGTCGTGATTCCCACCGCGAGTGGCGGAAAAGGCGCCGACATCCCGCTCTACACGGATATCTCGCCGGTGGTGCAGGGTGTTTTCAAATCCAACGAGGCCGCCTTTTACATCGAGAAGGCCGGCCCGGATGGGCAACCCGTGCTGGAGCTGGTCGGCAAAACTCCCATCGGCAAGTCCGACCGGCAACTGTTTCTCTTCCTGCCGGGCGCAAAGGGTGAGGGCAAACCGGCCTATCAGGTGCGGAGCTTCGATGACGACACCGGCACCTTCGGCATGGGCAGCATCCGCGCGATCAATCTGGCGCCGGTGGCGGTGCGATACGTCATGTCCGGAGCGACCACGCCCGAGATCCCGCCCGGAAAATATGCCCAGTTCCCCCATTCGAAGCGGGTCAATGACTACAACATGTATCCCGTCGTGGTTGAGTTTCGAAGTGCGTCGGGTGAATGGGTCAAAGGCCAATCGGTCAGTTGGAAAGCCACCGAGCGGAGGCGCGAGATCGTGGTGACCTTGGTCGATTCCCGGTTCAAACAACCCACGGTGCGGATGTACACGGATTTCCCTCCGTGGATGGAAAATACGCCGGAGAGCATCCAGCCTTAAACGGGCACCAGTCGTTTGATGAAGAACAGTCGCTCCATGAAATGCCATCTACTCAAACTGAGCGAGCAGCCCTAAGCGGCATTCCCAATTATGAAAATTCCAACGACTCAATGACCATCAAGCCAACGGAAATCCTAACCGCAGCACTGCTCTGCGCCCTCCAGCCGACAGTCACCACCATTGTTGTTGATGTCACTAGAAGGGTGACGCCGCGTTGAAGGGCGCTGTCAACGATTGTGACCAGAAACTATGACACGAAGCCTGATAGTGGTGAATCCATCACCCGACACTCCAAAAGAATCCGCACAATAACCTGCCCACCATGTCCACCTCGTCCGCCATCCCAGCCACCACTCCAAACCATCATGCCAGCGACACCTATCATGGTGTCGAAGTAATGGATGAATTCCGTTGGCTGGAGGACGGCAATGATCCCGCCGTGAGGGCGTGGACGGACGCCCAGAACCGCCGCACGCGGAATCATCTCGACACGATCGAGAGCCGGGCCGACATCTTCGCCCAATTGACCGCCCTGTTCGCGCAGGTCACGCCTTCCCATAGCGGACTCGTCGCGCGACCAGGCGGCCTTTTTGCCTTCAAGTTCCAACCGCCGAAACAGCAGCGCCTGCTGGTCATCCTGGCACTGGCATCGGCCGGGGGTCCGATCCCGGAGAGGATTTTGCTCGATCCCAACGAACTGGAACCCAAAGGCCATGTGACCATCGATTGGTTCGTGCCATCCCCTGACGGCAAACTGGTGGCGGTTTGCCTGTCCGAATACGGCAGCGAGGAGGGCACGTTGCATTTCTATGACGCGGAAACCGGGCTGGCCCTGCCCGACCGCATCCCACGGGTCCAATATCCAACCGGGTGCGGCAGCGCGGCCTGGGAACCGGATGGTTCCGGCGTCCTTTTCACCCGCTACCCGCATCCGGATGATCGTCCGTCCACGGACCTCAGGTTCTATCAACGGATCTACCGCCATCGCCTGGGCACGCCGGATACGAGCGACGAATATGCGGTTGGGCGCGACTTTCCGCAGATTGCCAGCACCGTTCTGGGTGCTTCGCCGGACGGTCGTTGGCTGCTGGCCAGCGTGGCCAACGGCGATGGCGGGGAATATGCCCACTGGCTGCTGGATACGAAGCAGGCTGATCCTTGCGCGTGGCGGCAGGTCACCCGTTTCAAAGACTCGGTCAAAAAGGTATCCTTCAGCAACGACGGTACGGCGCTTTACCTGCGCTCGGTGCAGGGCGCGCCGCGAGGCAAGATCCTCCGCCTGCCGACCGATGGCAGCATGGCATTGGCCGATGCTACGGTGCTGGTGCCGGAGGGCGATGCGGTGATGGAACGCCTGGTTGTCACGGCCTCCCATCTCTATCTATCAGAAATGGTCGGCGGACCGTCGCGTGTCCGCCGCTTCGATCTCACGGGCGGAAATCCCAGCGATCTACCGATCCCCGCCGCTTGTGGCGTGATGGATCTCATGGCACTGGCGGATCACGCTGCCGATGAGCGCGTGCTCTACCGTCTCACCCGTTATACCGAACCGGACGCATGGTTTCTCTATGATCCGGCGGCTGACGATGGCAGGGGATGTTCCATCAAGACCGCCATGGCAAGCACCTCGCCGGTGGATTTGAGCGACATCGAAGTGCTGCGGGAATTCGCGGTGAGCAAGGACGGCACCCGGGTTCCCGTCAATATCCTGAAGCGCATGGGCACACCGCTCGACGGCAACAATCCCACGCTCCTTCAGGGTTACGGCGGCTACGGTCACTGCATGCGACCCCAATTCAACTGCACCCTGCGGCTGTGGTTCGATCGCGGCGGGATCTATGTCATGGCCAATCTCCGTGGCGGCGGTGAATACGGCACGGAGTGGCATCTGAACGGCAATCTCACCCGCAAGCAGAATGTCTTCGACGACTTCGCGGCTTGTGCCCGGCACTTGATCGAGCGTGGTTACACCTGCCCGGCAAGGTTGGCGGTGGAGGGGCGGAGCAATGGCGGCTTGCTGATGGGTGCATTCCTGACCCAGCACCCGGAACTTGCGAGTGCGGTGGTCGCCCATGTCGGGATCTATGACATGCTGCGCTTCGAGTTGGAACCGAACGGCGCATTCAATGTCACCGAATTCGGCACTGTCGAGGACCCCGCTCAGTTCAGGGCGATGCTAGCCTACTCCCCGTATCACCAGGTCCGGGACGGCACGTCCTATCCCGCGGTCCTGCTGCTGACAGGCGAGAACGACGGCCGGGTCAGTCCGGCGAATTCGCGCAAATTGGCCGCCCGTCTGCAGCAAGCCAACGCCTCCGCCAACCCGATCCTCGTGCAACTCAGCTCAGCCGCCGGTCACGGCATGGGCACCGCCCTAGCCGAGCGCGTCGCTGAGAATGCGGATGTCATCGCCTTTCTTTTCACCCAGCTGGGGATGACGCAACCGAAAGCCCGCGATTCTGATTCCCCGGTATGGGATGCTAGTGCAATCGCTCCATGAAATACCGTCTCCTCGATCTGATCATGCAGCCCTAAGCCGCACTCCCCAAAAATCTGAATACCAACGAATCAATGACAATGAAACCAACTGTAATCCTAACCGCAGCGCTGCTGTGCGTCCTATCGCCGATCTCCTTCGCCAAGCCGCTCAAGGTCTTCATCCTCGCCGGCCAGTCCAATATGCAGGGGCATGCGAACACTTCGACGTTCGATTACATCGGTAAGGACCCGTTGACGGGGCCGATCCTCGCGGCGATGCGTGATGCCGAGGGCAAGCCAAGGGTCTGCGAGAATGTCTGGATTTCGTCGCTCGGCTGCGGTGGCAACCAGTACTCAGACATGCTTGAGAAGACGGGCAAACTGACCGCCGGATTCGGTGCGTCGGACAGTGAGATCGGCCCGGAGTTCACCTTCGGCATTTACAGTGAGAAAACGCTCAAGGTGCCTGTCCTCATCATCAAGACATCTTGGGGAGGCAGGAGCCTGAACATCGATTTCCGTCCGCCTAGTGCCGGGCAGTACCAGCTGCCCAAGGCGGTTCAGGACGTGTGGGACAAGTATCCCCTGGGCTCCCACGGAGTTCCTAAACTCGAGGATCGGAAAAAATGGCAGGAAGACAAGGATGCCGCCTCGGGGGTGTTTTACCGGGCGCTGATTGAGCATGTCAGGAAAGTGACCAAGGACATCAAGCGGGTCTGTCCGGAATATGACGAGAAGGCTGGTTATGAACTGGCTGGTTTTGTCTGGTTTCAGGGCTTTAACGACCTGGTCGATGGCCAGACCTACCCCAATGGGAATTATGATGAATACTCGCGCTTGTTGGCACACTTCATTCGCGATGTTCGCAAAGACCTGTCAGCCCCGAAGTTGCCCTTCGTGATCGGCGTATTGGGAGTCGACGGTGATAAAAACGTGAATTTCCGCAAGGCCATGGCCGCACCGGCCGACATGCCCGAGTTCAAGGGCAATGTGGTTGCCGTTGATACCGCTCCCTTCTGGGATCATGACATCGCCGCCGCACAACCCAAGCAGGTCGAGTATGACGCTATCGTCAGCACGGCACACACATTGAAAATCGATGGGACTTTAGACAAGGAACGGAAATGGGATGGTTACTGGAAGCCAGTTGGCACACCTCTGCCAGAGGAACGGATCTGGCGCTTCGCGACGGTTGATGCCACCGAAAAGAAGGACATATTAGAAAAATATGACGGCAGGCGATTCCGTGACATCACGCTGCCAGCCGGGATGGAGAATTGGCACACGCCCGAATTCGATGACAGCAAATGGACCGAAGGGAAGGCTCCCATCGGAAAAGGCGTCTGGAAACACAGCGGAATCACCCTCGACAAATTCCCCTCAACATGGGGAACGGGCGAATTCCTGCTGATGCGTTCAACCTTTGAAGTTGAAGACCTCAACTGCGATTCGTATCGCATCGCGATTTTGGCGAGACAAGGGTTCCACGTTTATTTGAACGGACAAAAGATACACACCTACATCTGGTGGCAGGACAAGCCGCAATACGGTTCCATCGTCCTCGGAAAAGAACAGATCAAGCATTTGAAAAAGGGGAAGAACGTCTTGGCGGTCTATGCCAATGACCAATATGACCCTAACTCTCCGGAACATTATGCCGCGATCGATGTGCGGATTGAGGGCATCACCAAGGCAGACCAGGAGAAGCTTGACCTCGCCTTGGAGGAAGTCCTTTCGCCCAAAGACAGGGAGGCCCTCAAAGGCGCTTCGAATGCCGGTTATCACTATTTTGGCAGCGCGAAGATCTTTGCCCAGATAGGCAAGGCGTTTGCAGAAGCAATTGTGAATTTAAAGAAATAGACAAGGAACAAGAATCATGAAAATAACAAAGCAGATGAGTATGAAATTTGCAAGTGTCGTTGTCGGAGTCGCGGGGGTCATGTGCAGTATGGCCGGGACTTTGTGCGCGGCTGAGCAGGCGAAACCCGCGGACTACTACACCGACGATTTTAAATACCAGACCCGCCCGGATCCGGCCAGCGAGAGGTTTTTCGGCGTCATCGGCACCACCGGGATCAAGGCACGGGTCTATCCGGGCGTAGTCCTCAAGGTGGAGGAAATGATGCCCGGCTCCCCGTGCGAGGGCAAATTCGCCAAGCAAGAAATCCTCACCGGAATCAATGGGACCGCCCTCAAAGGGCTCGACCCGTTCGTCGCCATGGGCAACGCGCTCACCAAGGCCGAGGCCACGGACGGAAAGATGGTTTTCGATGTGACCGCCGCCGATGGCAAGACCCAGCGCAAGGAGACGGTCACGATTCCCGTGCTGGGTGCCTACAGCAAGACCTGGCCGCTGGATTGCCCTAAGTCAAAACGCATCATCGACGAGGCCGCTGCCTTTTATGCCGATCCGAAGAAATTCAACCAGCAAGGCATTCCCGGTGCCCTCGGCTGCCTGTTCCTGCTTTCCACCGGCGATGACCAATATCTGCCACGGGTGAAAGCCTACTTCGATGCCTTTCCGAAGGATGTGAAAGCCATTGGTGAGCACACCTGGAACAATGGCTACAACGGGATTGCCTGCGGCGAATACTACCTGCGCACCGGGGACAAGTCAGTCTTGCCCATTCTACAACATTACTGCGACGACGCGAAGGAGCGCCAGATGTTCGACTGCGGCTGGACCCACTGGGGGCGCGGAATCTGGCCCGGTTATGTGGCGGGTGGACTGATGAATCCGGCCGGCGCACAGGTGCTCACCACACTGCTGCTGGGCAAGGAATGCGGCGTGAATGTCGATGAGAAGACTTTGCTGAACTCGCTGCGCTTCTTCTATCGCTTCGCCGGGCATGGCACGGTCCCCTACGGCGATCACCGTGGTGAAGGCGGACTCGGCTCCAACGGCAAGGACGGCATGATCGCGGCTGCCATGCAGATCGCAGCAGGTTCCAGCGGCGATGCCACCGCCTATCAAAAAGCCAGCAAATATCTGGCCTTATCGACGATCGAAAGCTACTCGTCGATGATATGTGGCCATGCCGATAATGGTCGCGGCGATGGCATCTGGCGCGGCATCATCACCTCCTATCTGATGAAGGAAAAACCCGCGCTTTTCCGTCAGTCGATGGACCGCCTCAGCTGGTGGCACGATCTGAGCCGCGAACCGGGCGGCAGCATCGGCATCGCGACGCTGGACTTCTACGGCAGCGCAGTCGGCCACTCCGGTCCCGGCATGGGGTTCTCCTACACCGCGCCTTTGCACACGCTGCGCATCACCGGCGCGCCGAAAACGAAGTTCTCCCAGAAATACACCCTGCCTGAAAACCTTTGGGGCACCAAGGCCGACCTGGCATTCCTCTCCCTCGAACACAACCCGAACTACTTGCAATACGGCGCCGAGGAACCCACGCATGTTCCCTATTATGCGCTGGGCGGCGGGTATCACCAACCGGAGAAGGACCTCAAAACACTGCCCCGTGAAGTGTTTCTCAAGAACATTTATCACCGGAACGACATGATCCGCACCCAGGCGGGCAAGGCGCTCCGGGCGGTAGATGCCTTCGATGACCTCGAAAAACTCCTGCAAGACTCCGACCCGCGCGTGCGCCGCGCCGCGCTGGACGGTATGATCGATTACAACTACTGGTTTGGCATTGGAAAGAACCCCATCCCCACGGACAAGTTCACCCCCGCGATGGTGAAAAGCATCACGAAAATGCTGACCGATCCCAAGGAGTCGTGGTGGGTGGTCGACGGTGCGCTGCTGGCGCTCAAGTTCGCTCCGGCGAAGGAAATTCAGACACTCCTGCCGCTCATCGAGCCATGGACCAAGCATTCCGATTGGTGGTTTCGCGACTCCGCCTTCGCGGCGCTCTCAGGACTTCAAAAAGATGATGCCCTATACGTCAAAATCCTTCCGACGCTCCTCACGCTGGCTAACAGCGAATACCACACCATGCCCCGCGAGCGGATGATGCAGCACCTCAACGCGGCCCTGCAGCAAAAGAAACCGGAAAGCGACGCGGGCAAACTCATCCTTGCTGCCCTGCGAAAAGGTGTGGACACGAGCGAGATCAAGAGCGGTGAACGTGCCGCCGAAGGGGCTCACAACGTCATGGAAACCCTGAAGATTTGCCTCCAGACCGAGCCAACCCTTGCCGTTGCACTCGCCACTACCCTGCAACCGCGATTCAGCGACTTGAAAACTGGCGATCTCGCCGGCATCGTGGCAGCTCCAAGCGCAATTCCAGCCGGACAGCCATTCGGATTTTTCGCTGTTCTGGATAAACTGGATTCCAAGCAACGCAAGGAGCTCGAGGACATCCTCTATACGGTTTACCGCCCGGAAATTGCCAAGCGACTTCACTCATACAAGGACTATGAAGAGGCCCAGAAGCCGAGCATCGTGAGCACCCTCATCGACCTCGTGAAACTCCGGAATCCCACCGCCGGTTGGAAACCGATTGGCAAGGTGCCCTCGTCGGAGCTTGTCTGGCGCTTCAAGTCCTTCGATCCCATCGTGGAAAAGGACCAATTTCCAACCCGCGAAAGGACCCGCCATCGCGACATCCAGTTGACAGATGATTTGAAGGACTGGTTCAAGCCCGAGTATGACGACAGCAAGTGGAGCACGGGACGTGCACCCATCGGCACCGCTCTATACAGAGGGAGCGCACCCACCTTCGCCAATCAATCCGATTGGGGCAAAGGCGAGTTCATCGTCGCGCGCGCGACATTCGAGGTCGAAAAACTCGACTACGATTCCTACCGCCTGAGTATACTGAACCCGCAAGGCTACAAGGTGTACCTGAACGGACACCAGATCGTGAGCTATGGATGGTGGGCGAACAAACCCAACTATGGGCCTTGGGCGCTCGGACCCGGCGAGGTTGCACACTTGAAAAAGGGCACCAATGTCTTGGCAGTCTATAGCAACGTGGAATACGACGAGAAAACGAAAGTCCCGTTCGGCCAGGTGGATTGCTACATCGAGGGCTTGAAGCACTCGGACTTGGAGTGAAGAATCACACGAGCGGTTCGATTCTCATTCACAGCCACATCCCGGAGTTCCACACCACTTAATGCAAATTCATACCCGCCGTCCACGCCAGGTCAACAAGCCACACATCACCATGACCTACCCATTACCCCACCGAGGGCTTCGAATATGATCTCAAAGACAAGGCAACCAAATAATGACAATGAAACCAACCGTAATACTAAGCAGACCAGGAGAAGCTTGATCTCGCCTTGGAGGAAGTCCTTTCGCCCAAAGACAGGGAGGCCCTCAAAGGCGCTTCCAATGGCGGTTACCACTATTTTGGCAGCGCGAAGATCTTATCCCAGGTAGGCAAGGCGTTTGCGGAGGCAATTTTGAAGTTACAGAAATGAACAACCAGATTTCACATATGAGGAATTACGCACGCTCACTGCTTGGCTTGCTCTCAGCGGTGCTGACAATATCGTCAGCTACGGCGCAGCAGGAACCCGGAAAGGAGATAACGGCAGTTCCTGCGCTTGCCGAAGGACTCAGCCTGCATAACCTGTTTCAATCCAACATGGTGCTTCAGCGCGAGAAGCCCATCACCATCCGGGGGTGGGCGCTTGCAAATGAAGAGGTGTCTGTATCATTTGCTGGAAAGACACAGACCACAAAGGCTGGCGCAGACCGGTCGTGGAAGGTCATTTTTCCAGCAATGCCGGCGACGGCAGAACCGTTGCGGATGACGATCAAGGGAAAGGATACGACCCTTACGCTCGACAACATCCTGATGGGTGATGTCTGGGTGATGGGTGGACAGAGCAACATGCAGGAGCCCCTGATGAATCTTGAAGGAGGCGATGTGGAAATAGCCAGTGCGAACTTTCCCAAGATCAGGCTCCTAACCGTTCCCGCCGTAATTGACAACAAAGAGAAGAAGAACTTTCCGCGCCGCCAAAAGGATAAACAGCCCGATGGCGATTGGGACATATGCTCACCCCAGACCGTTCCTGAATTTTCCGGGATCGGATACATATTCGCACGGCGGATTCACATGGCATCGCAAATCCCCATTGGCGTGATCGATGCCTCCTATTGGGGAACACCAGTCGAATCATGGACTCCGCTCTCAGTCGTCAAATCCATGGATAGCGATATTGTTCGGGCGTTGATATCGGACTGGGACAAAAAGGTTGCAGCATGGGATCCGAAGAAGGAGCTGGAAAATCAGATCAAACAGTATGAGCTACGGATGGATGAGCTGAAGAAGCAGGGGAAACCATCCAATGAGCCGCCTCCATCCAAACCGGTCGGCGCCCCCATCGACAACCAGAATTATCCCGGCAACTGTTATGCCAGCATGATTGCTCCCATTGCGGGACTTGCGGTAAAGGGTGCGGTTTGGCATCAGGGTTACAATAATGCCCGGCCTGATGCGGAGACTTTCTACTATCAGGTTTTCCCGAAAATGATCGCCTCGTGGCGTGCCGCATTCAATGATGCCAATATGCCCTTCGGCATCATCTCCCTGTGCACGGACACTACGCCGCAGACTTTGGATAATTACTTGGAATGCATGATGGACTTCGGGATTTATGTCCGCGAAGCCCATTACAAAACCTTTCTCGACTTCTACAAGGCCGGCGACAAGAACATCGGGTATGCCAGCAGTTACGACCACCGCAGGGCGTGGTGGCACCCGGAAATGAAAATACCTGCGGCCGAGCGGATCGCGCGCTGGGCCATGGTCACCCAGTATGGAGTCAATTCCGTGAGTTGGAAGCCGCCCATGGTTACGAAAGTGGAGCCAAAGGACAATACCCTCATCCTGAATTTTGACTCCGATGTGGCATCTGTGAACAGTGAGGCGATCGTAGGGTTCTCGATTGCGGGGAAAGATGGGAAATTCCAGCCTGCTAAAGCGGAATACCTAGTAACTGGTAAAGACAATAATGGCAAGCCGCAACAAAACTGGAAGGCTCTTGTTTTGAGCCATCCTCTCGTGCCCAATCCCCTTCACTACCGTTTTGCCTGGGGCCGCAATCCCATGGGAAATCTCCGTATGGTGTACATCAAAGATATTCCCTTAGGGACACAGCGCAGTGACAACTGGACAGTCGCTGACATGTATGAAAACTACACGGGCAAAAAGTCAGCAGTCCCTGGGCTGGTGAATGGCGGAGAAGCCGAGGAGCTCAAAAAGGCGCTGAAGGCGGCCGACCTTGAACGGCGGATCTTCGAAGCCCAGGCTCTTCTTGATTCCCAGAAAAAATAATTTGCTGATTACAGAAGAAACAACACCTATGAATGGAACTAAAATAATGAGACTACGGCTGGTTATGAATTGCGGGATCGTTGGAACTATTTTGTCTTTTGCCCTGGGGCTCTCGCTGTGGGGAGCCGAACCGGGTGCATCAAGCCAACTCGCTGAAAATTTACGCAAAGGTAAATCACAACACCTGGTGGTCTACGGCACGAGCTTGATCCATGAAACCCTCGGCGAGAGCAGCAAGCTTCACCTCCGTGCCGCAAAATACCAAAATGCCGCCTACCAGCGTCAGGCTGCGGAGCGTCTCCTTGCGCAGTTGAACTCCTACCGTGGCGCCATGCTTTGCGACGGTGTTGGCCTCGGGAAGACCTACATAGCCACGACCCTGATGGTTCATTGCGCAAACCGCTGGCAGGAAGAAGTTTTTCAGACTCAGGACAGCGGCGGATTACCGGACCTTTTCCGGATCACGGTCCTCGCGCCCAATTCCGTGGTCAGCACTTGGAAACGGGAGGCCGTCCCGCCGCTCTACGCCTACGGAGTCCTTGTCGTCGCGGCCCGCATCGAGGAAATCCCGCCGCACATGCGCCCAACAGTAGGCCAAAGCCAGCAGGCATTTCAAAAACTCATAAGCTTTGTAGCGATCCACCATCAATTGTTTGTGAAAATCGATGGTGCCGG
>CAIVKO010000253.1 GCA_903906515.1 Akkermansiaceae bacterium | reverse complement strand
GATCTGCATCAGGACGATGTCGTGATTGTCCCGGCATTCGGCGCGCCCACCCGTTTCATGGAAAAGATGGAGGAGCGTGGTTGTTACGTGGTGGATACGACTTGTGGCGACGTGATGAAAGTCTGGCGCAGGGTTCGCGGATACGCCAAGGACGGCGTCACCTCGATCATCCACGGCAAATCGAATCATGAGGAAACCCTCGCCACCGCCTCCCGCGCACTCGGCGAAAATGGCGATGGTCAATACCTCGTCGTGCTGACGCTCAGTGACGTCGATTTCGTGTGCGATTACATCCGCAATGGTGGCGATAAATCCGCGTTTCTCACCCGTTTCGCTGGCAGCCATTCTCCGGGATTTGATCCGGACATCCATCTGAAAAACGTGGGGTTGGCCAACCAGACGACCATGCTCAAGAGCGAAACCATGGAGATCCAACGTCATATCCGCCAAGCCGTGATCGATCGCGACGGGGGAGAGGAGTGCTTTCATTTCTTTGATACCATCTGCGGAGCCACCCAGGACCGGCAGGATGCGCTTTTCGAGATGCTCCGCCATCCGATGGACCTGCTCATCGTCGTCGGTGGTTATAACAGCTCCAACACCACCCACCTCGTGGAAATCGCGGAATCCAAACTTCCGACGTTCTTCATCAGGGGCGCTTCATGCATCAAATCCCTGGAGAAAATCGTCCATTACGACCTTCACAGCAGACAGGAAACCACCACCACTTATGCAGGCTTGCTCGCCAGCGGAAAACCGGCGGTTATCGGAATTACCGCCGGCGCGTCCTGCCCTAACAATCTAATCGAAGAAACCATCGTCAAAATATTCGAACTGCGTGGCGTCAGCCGTGCCGAACTCGGTTATCCATAAAACACACAACACACCCGCTCCCCTCATGAAATCCGCTCTATTTCTCGTTATCACTGCATTTCTCGCCTCCTGCGCCGGACCTGCCGTCCGCTCTTCGTCCGGTCATGACGCATGGGGCCACCGACCGGGCCCGAGAGGATTCAAAACCGTGATCATCGATGCCGGCCACGGCGGCCGTGATGATGGTGCCACTAGCCGCCACACCGGACAAAAGGAAAAGGATCTCACGCTCGATATGGTGAAGCGTATCAAATCCGAACTCGGCGGAAGTTTCCGCACCGTGCTGATGCGCGGCAATGATACATTCGTCGATCTCGACGATCGTGTGATCGGTGCCAACCGCTTCGGTGATGCTATACTCATCAGCATGCACTTCAACAGCGGCCCGTCCCACGTGCGCGGCCCGGAAACCTATTATTGGCGGGTCGATAGCCATGGCCTTGCCACGCGTCTCCAGCACGCCATGACCGCAGTCAGTCCTGTGGAATCATCCAACCGCGGACTGGTCCGCCGCCGCCTGCGCCTCACCCGCAATCCGGAGATTCCGTGCGTATTGTTAGAAGGCGGATACCTCAGCAACCCGGAAGAAAGCCGACTCATCGCCAATCCCGGCTATCGCCAGAAACTCGCATCCGCCATCGCTTCCGCGATCCGCACCCAGGCGGCCATCGGCGATGCCGGCACCGGCCCTCTGCCCAGCCCGCTCAACGAGCCACCCAGCCGCGCATCCGACGCGAGAGAGTGACTCCGCTTGTAGCGTCGCTCTATGAGCGTCGATGCCAATGAGATGCGCGAAGCTCTTTCATTGGCTTTGCTTGTACGTTCCGCTCTCGGGGGAAATTAGCGACTTTTCCCGACGGGGAAAAGTAGTCATAGACCGCCGCTACAGTAATTGGACCCAGCTCACAGCGTGTGGCCCATGCGCAGACGCTTGGTTTCCAGATATTTCTCGTTGTGAGGATTGGATGGCAGTGAAATCGGCAGTTGTTCGACGATTTCGAGTCCGTAGCCTTCGAGTCCGATGACTTTCTTGGGGTTGTTAGTCAGTAGACGGATGCGGCGGACGCCGAGATCGCAGAGAATTTGCGCGCCCATGCCGTAATCGCGGAGATCCGAGGCGAATCCGAGTTTTTCGTTGGCTTCGATGGTGTCGAGTCCCTGCTCCTGGAGTTTGTAGGCGTGGATTTTCGCAGGAAGCCCGATGCCCCTTCCTTCCTGGCGCAGGTAAAGCAGGACGCCGCCTTCCTTGGAAATATGCTCCAGCGCGGCGGAGAGTTGCCCGCCACAATCGCAGCGCTGCGAGTGAAACACATCACCTGTTAGGCACTCGGAGTGGACACGGACCAAGGTCGGTTTTTCCGGATCAATCACGCCGCGGCTCAGCGCGAGGTGGTGGCTGGCATCGGTGTGGATCCGATAGAGATGGCAGTCGAACTCGCCGAAGTCCGTCGGCATCTTGATGGTCTCTTCCCGTATGACGAGCTTCTCGGATCGGCGGCGGTATTCGATGAGCTGGGTGATCGTGCAGGCCTTGAGCCCATGACGCGTCTGATAGGCTCCGAGGCTGCCAACCCGCGCCATCGTGCCGTCGTCGTTGATGATTTCACAGATCACCGCAGCTTCGGGGAGTCCGGCCAAACGTGTGAGATCGAGCGCCGCCTCGGTGTGGCCGGCGCGTCGCAACACGCCATCCGGCACGCCGCGCAGGGGAAAGACGTGGCCAGGTCGCACCACGTCGTCGGCGTGGGTTCCCGGATCCGCCAGCAAACGCAGCGTGAGCGCCCGGTCCGCGGCGGAAATCCCGGTGGTGACGCCGCGTGCCGCGTCCACACTCACGGTGAAAGCGGTTTTTTGCCCCTCATGGTTGCGTCGGGTCATCTGTGGAAGATCGAGTTCCTCGGTGCGCCCGGTAGGTAGTGGTGCGCAGATCAATCCCCGGCCGTGCACCGCCATGAAATTGACGATCTCCGGCGTGCAAAGTGAAGCTGCACAGATCAGGTCCGCCTCGTTTTCACGTGCTGGATCATCGGCGCAGATGACCATTTTCCCAGCGGCGATTTCCGCAATGATTTCATCGATGGGGCTGAAGACAATCTGTGGATCGGACATGGTGCGGGATTTTAAAAATGGGTGATCGTCTGACGACGTGGGGAAGTGAACCTTGTGAAACTCCGATCCGCAACCCTCCATTCCGGCATCTTCAATTCAGGAAAGGATCATCCGGCGCTTCGGCAAGGATCCTGTGAAGCGGGGAAAGTCGTCTTAGCAGCGCTGCCCATAGCACGCGGTCATGCTCATGCCCCAGCAAATCCTGCTGCGGGCCGACCGAAAACCACGAGTGCCGCCCCAATTCATTTTCGAGTTGTCCAGGGCTCCACCCGGAATACCCGAGGAATGCCCGCACGATACGGCCCGGGCGATGGGCGTGGTCGGCCGCCTCCTGCGCTGAAATCCTCAGTGCCCATCGCAAACCCAGTTTTTTACTCCACCAAAACGAGGTGAATGTCAGTTGGTCATGCAAAACCGGCCCACCATTGTGCACCGCCAGGTGCTGCAGGCCGATGAATTCCGCCCCGCTTAGGAAATCGCCCACCACTTTTCCCGTAGGATGGTTCAGAATCAACCCGGCCGCCCCTTCATCGGACTTGTGGTTGGTCAGCAGGATGACCGACCGGTTGAACGTGCCATCCCGCAACGAAGGATCCGCGATCAGCAGCTTGCCTTGAAGCTGGATCGGCAGGTCGGACTTCGGTGATTCAGATGCCACGTGGGCAATATACTCCCATAACGCCATCCCGCCAACAGCGGATTCACGTGAATTTTACCCGGAAGATCAGGAATCATCAGGTGCCCGCAAAGATTTTGCCGCCGCTCCGATGTTTTCCCTTGTCAAAGCCCGCGTCACTCCTCATACATCCGCGCCCGCCACAAGCGGGATGGTGAATGGGTAGATGCCCGAGTGGCTCAAGGGGGCAGACTGTAAATCTGCTAGCGTAAGCTTACGTTGGTTCGAATCCATCTCTACCCACCATTCATTTTCAAGGGGTTACGGAGAATTTAGTTAGGTTGATTCTGATAGGAAAAACCTCCGCTGGCATTCCGCTGGCACTTTTGAAAACCATAAACGCTGGCATTCCGCCGGTTGCTGGGAAACACGGGGTCAAGCGCCAGGCGTTCCGGGACCCTTCCAGTTGATGCGGCGATGGAATCTCAGCGACAAACCCGCTGTCGGGTCGAATTTCAGTCCGCCCCCCTATACGCAGGTTTTGATGGCCACGTAGGGGCCATGGAGATGAAGCCCTGAAGGCTCTCGCGGTGGTTCGATGGAGATGTGACCGCACAACTCAAGACCGGCCCCCATGTCGCACCCTTGTGTTTGCCGAAGAGGAAGCCAATAGGTAGTCAGTTCCGATGGCGAGAACCTGGCGGCAGCACTTGCCTTGATGGTTGAGAAAGCCCCCATTTTGCCATGGGTGAAACACATCCCCGTGGGTGAAATACATCACAAAGTGCACGACGGTGCCGCCATGGGTTCGATTCGTTGTCGTGGGAAATTGTCGTTTGACACCGGTAAAATAAAAGGGCAATTGTCCATTTATCTTCGATGATTTTATCAACTAGAAACTTCCTTGCAACCCGTGCTGTCATGATACAAGCGGCAGGGGCGTTGGCTTGTTTTGTAGCCATTGGGCCTGCACATGCGGATGATAGCGCACGCGCACGGGAGTTTGTGGTGCGCGCGTGGGGGACGGAGGCTGGGTTGCCGCAGAATACTGTAAGCACCATGCTACAGACGCGCGATGGATACCTGTGGTTAGGAACAAATGGCGGTTTGGCGCGCTTCGACGGAGTCCGATTTAAGGTTTACGGGTTGGCAGAGGGCTTGCCAAGTGTACCGGTGATGACGCTCTTCGAAGATGATCAGGCGTGCCTGTGGATCGGGACCAACGGTGGTGGTCTCAGTCGCCTGCACCATGACGACCGGATCGAAACGTTTACCGCCGAGGACGGCTTGCGCGATAGCAACGTGACCGCACTCGCTGCGGATTCTTCCCGGCGTTTGTGGATTGGCACGGTCAATGGCTTGAGTATTTTGCAGGACGAAAAAATCGTAAAGGAAGCCGCGCTGGCTGGTCTGGATGGAGGGTTTGTTCGTGCGCTTTTGCGAGATCGGCACGATACGATGTGGATTTCCTCGTCACAAGGGTTGTTCGAATTCAAGGACGGTCGACTGACCCGCAGCGTCGGGCCGCCCGGGGATGAGGTGATTTTGGCTTACTGTCTGCTCGAAGACCGGGATGGCAATCTTTGGGCGAGTATCGGCGACGGGAAGATACTCTGCCGTCGCAACGGCGTTTGGGTTAAGTATGATGAAACCTTCGGCTTGCCTTGGCCTTTTGTGACCAGTTTGACCGAAGGAGCGGATGGTACGATTTGGGCTGGATCGCTGGACGCCGGGCTCTTCTATTTCAAACAAGGAAAGTTTCATGCGGTCACGCAACGGGATGGACTATCAGGAGATGACATCCGATCCCTGTTGGGTGATCGTGAGGGGAATCTATGGGTAGGCACCCGCAGCGCCGGACTCAACCGCTTGGTGCGCCGAAAGGTCATGGTTTGCGGTCCGGAACAAGGATTGGCGCATAATTTCGTGCGCTCGGTGGCGGAAACCGCCGATGGAACGCTCTGGGTGGGTACGACCGGCGGCGGGCTTTATAGCGGCGGCTTGAACGCATTCTCCAGGTTTGGTGATACCCGCATCAAGTTCCATGCGACCGTGGAATCGGTGCTTGCCACGCGCGATGGCAGCCTGTGGTGGGGTTGTGCGAGGGCGCTTTATCAGTGGAAGGATGGTAAATTGGCGGCGGCCTATACGTCCGCTGAGCAACCGTGGTTGGAAAAGTTTCAAACGATCACAGCCTTGAGCGAGGATCCAAGCGGAGGTCTGTGGATCGGTACCGCGAAAGGCGACCTGATGCATTTGCGTGACGGTCAATTCGTTCCCTTCGCGGGGCGGGTGGCCCAGGGCTCGTTGACCTCCTTCGCGCAGGAAGCTGACGGCACCTTGTGGGTTGGCTCGATGGCGGGTGGGCTCAGTCGGGTGCGCGACGGAGTCCTGACCAATTTTTCCAGTGCCAACGGTTTTCCCTGCAACCACATCCGCACCCTCTATCTGGATCGTGAATCCACACTGTGGGTTGGCACCGGAGGGTCGGGTTTGATTCGCTGGAAGAATGGTCGAAGCGTTTGTTTTACGACCCGGCAGGGCATGGGGGACGATACCGTTTCACAAATTCTGGAGGACGACGATGGGTTCCTTTGGTTAGGTTGTAATCGTGGCATCTTCCGCTACCGGAAGGCGGATTTTGAAGCATTGGCGGACGGACGGATGTCCTTTCTGCATGCGCGTGCGTATGGTGTCACCGATGGTATGCTCTCGGAAGAATGCGCCAG
>CAIVKO010000252.1 GCA_903906515.1 Akkermansiaceae bacterium | reverse complement strand
GACATCATGGTCAAGATCGACAAACCGAAGGGCCTGATCCGCTATGATTCCTTTAACGGCTTTGCGGGAAAAGGCCATCGCTGGATGCGTCCACGCGTATATGCCTATTGTCTTTTCTCGATTCTAGGGGTGGCGGCCTTGCTGCTGGTCGCATCCCTCAAGATGAGGCCATTCCATGTCACCGTCACCCGCGCCGGAGCCGGAGCCGTGGGATTCCTGGTGGATTCCACATCCGTCCGCAATGTTTACAAAGTCCGAGTGATGAACAAACGCAACCAGACGGTCAACATGACCCTCCGCCTCGGCAAAGGAACTCCAGAAGGCTATCACATCAGCAGCGGAGTCCAGACCTTCACGCTGGATGCCCATGATGAAACCATCCGCACCTGTGTGGTTGAGGTGCCACTGGCATCATACAAAGGTATATCAGATGTGGTGTTCGAGGTCCAATCGACTCCCGGCGATGCTTCGATTGAAAAATCCGTGCGCTTCCTGGGACCGAATCCCGAAACGCTCAAACCCTCGGAAAAATAACCGATGATGAAGACGTTTTTCGCATTCCTGTCGCGGAACCTGTGGATCTATGTGGTCCTCGCGTTCATCATTTTGATCAGCGCTTGGTTCACGATCATCGCCCTTGCCGTCAAGCACGGCCCGCAGGAAATCGAGGTGAAAAAGGAAGCTGTCAGCCACTAGCTCACAGGATAAAACATGACCACCGAAGCCGCACTTCTGCTAGGACTCGCCACCAGCCTTCACTGCGCCGGTATGTGCGGCCCCATCGCATGTGGACTCAGCACCCTCGCAAAGTCCGAAGCCGAGCGGCTTACATCCACAACCTTGTATCATGGCACACGTCTGCTTTCCTACGGCATCATCGGCGCGATATGCGGAGCACTGGGACAACAACCGCTCAAATGGTTTTTCAATTCGCCGGCGGTTTTATTGCCGTGGGTGATGGTGGCGGTGCTGCTGGTCATGGCATTGGGCCTCGATAAGAAAATCCCGCGACCGGCGATTTTGAACCGCTTCACGATCCGCGCCCGATTTAAAGCGAACCGCTTCTCCGCATACGGCGGGGCCTCCGCCATGGGATTGCTCACGCCGTTCCTGCCGTGCGGCCCACTCTATCTGGTGTTTGCCACGGCGCTCCTAACAGGTTCTGCCGCCAAGGGCGCGGAGTTCACCCTGGCCTTCGGGCTGGGCACGGTGCCGCTGCTTTGGCTGGCACAAAGCCAGTTCCACCGGATCCGGGCGATGCTCACACCCCAGGCGATGTCACACCTCCGGCGGGGATTGGCCCTGGTTACGGCGCTCATGCTGATGTGGCGCTTGCACGGCACGATTCCTCCGCAGTTTTATGGTAAGGAAAAACCGGAGGTGAAGACTCCGGCGGGTGATCTTCCATCATGCTGTCATTGATCCGCAATGGCATCCCTGCACCAGGCGAGGGCCATCAACGTGTAGCCTGTCCCGTAAGCCTGATGGTAATCGTAGAGCGGATAATCCCACCAGGACCCGTCTTTCTCCTGACGCTCTAACAATATCGCCGCCAGCCGTTTCGCGTAGGCGGCGTGTTTTTCCTTGGGCAGCAGTTTGGCGGATTGAGTGAAATAATAAATGCCGTAGTAATAGAAATATCCGGCGATTCTGAACGGCGCTTCATGCGGCACAGGCCGTTTCCGGCCGTTGCTGATGAATCCCTCGCGGGCGAGAAATCGGTCGGTCCAAGTGGTGAGAACCTCGTCGGTCACGGTCTTGTCACCCATTACCCGGAGACAGGCATTGCATGCTTGCGAGCGGGAAAGCGAACCGGCCGGACGGTTGATGTCCTTGCGCGGGTACATCCGGTGGGGGAACGAATAAGCGTATGCAAAATCCGGCGAGCGCTGGAGCTTGATGGCTGTGATCGCGTGATTGACCAGCTTGTCATCCAACTTCACCCGCATCACCTCGCGGGCCTCCGCCATCGACAGGAGCACCGTGGCAGTGGTGAAGGGCGTCGGTAATCCGGAGGGTTTTTGTGTGGCGAGTCCGTCAAAAACATCCAAATACCCCCAACCACCGTTCACATCCTCGTAGCGGTTTGCCAGATCCACCTGCTGCTGACCCAGGCGCACCCATTCGGCTTTTTTTGCGGGATCTTTCTCGCGCTGATAGAGACGGGTGATCGCCCGCAATCCATAAGCATGTCCCCACGAGTTGTAGGTGGTCGTCAGATCCGCGCGGCGTAACTTCGGCAGTTCCGCCGCAGCCCACGCCCCGGCTTTATCAATCGTGGCTGCGACTTCCGGTCGGGAATCCGCCGCGTCGATCAGGCCGGACAAAGCCAAGCCCGATGCCCCAGCCCGGAACGCATGGTGAGCTCCGGGAAGTGGAGCATAAATGTTGAGTCCCTTGGTATGGGTAGGGCCACCCCACGAGCCATTGGCATTCTGATGTGACACCAGGAAATCCACGCCCTTGCGGATTGCTGCATCGATCCCGGCGCGGTTGATTTCCGGCGGGGCCACGGATTCCGTTCCATGGGCGGAGGCAAAGGCCGCCAGAAGAAACATAACAAAAATCCTCCGCAAAACGGACGATTGCGGTGCAGTGATGATCTTGGAAAATAAAAACGGATGGTGCCGCATGACGGAGATGGATTTGTAAACCCGGGTGTGAGCCTGAGCGATCTGCGAGTCGGAAGCAATCCCCGCCCGCGAAAATCAGCGTGCTGCCTCGTCAATGTCATCCATGCGGACATTTCACACATTTCTCACGGAGTTAGCATCCGATGTTCACAATCGGACGTCACGGTCCGCAGCATGAACCTCCGCCAATTGATCCAACCGGACGCCGGGTGGCTTGATGCGCCCGACCTGCGCCGGGTGCTTTGGGTCGCCGGTGCCGCCGCTCTGGGACTCGGGGTTTACGGTTTTACCATGGGTTTCTGGCGGGACCCGGTGCTTGGGGTTTATGTGGCGCTGAAACTTCCGCTGCTGGTCGCGCTCACGCTGGTGTGCAACGGCCTGCTCAATAGCTTGTTAGGAATCCTGCTAGGCTCCGGCCTGGGATTCCGCCAATCGTTGCTCGCATTGCTCACTGCCTTCGCCGTGGCGGGCGTGATCCTCGGTTCGCTGGCACCGGTCACATTGCTGTTGGCATGGAATGCTCCGCCGCCGGATTCCCCGTATGCGACACATGCACACGCCGCCTATCTGGTGACCCACACGTTTCTCATCGGCTTCGCGGGCATCGCCGCAAACATCCACCTCCACCGCCTGCTTGCCGTGAAATCACCCACGCCCATGGCGGCCACCGCCACGCTGCTTGCCTGGCTCGGTGGCAATGGGTTTCTAGGCGCACAATTCTCATGGATCCTGCGACCGTTCTTCGGATCGCCCACGCTGAAAATCCAGTTCCTCCGGGACAATCCACTATACGGAAATTTCTATGAGGCCGTTTGGGGCGCGATCAATACCGCCACCGGCGGTTTCGGCCTGCCCGCGCTCACAGCGATCCTCGCCATTCTTCTTATCCCGATTGCCAGAGCCATCCAATCCCAACACCAACACACAACAAAATCATGGACCCGTTAGAAATACCCGCCGTCCCGCCCGCCGTGCAACCGCCACCCCTGGAAGCACCGTTGCCGGAAAACCTGGATTTCAAGAGCCTGTTCGAGGCCTTGCTCCGCCGCCCACATCTGCTCGTCGCCCGTCTGGCGGACGACAAACACGGTGCCACACCCCGCTTTGCGATTATGGCGGCAGTTTCATTCCTGCTGTTTGGGTTGGTGCTCGGATGCTTCGCCAAAAACGAACAACTGTGGGCCGCGCCGGTCAAGATCACGGTAGGGCTGCTGTTTTCTGGCATGATTTGTTTCCCCAGCCTTTACATCTTCTCCACGCTGGCCGGCGCGCGGGTATCGATCTCCCAACTTGCCGCTTGCCTTGCAGGAGCGCTCGCGCTGGCCGGGCTGTTGTTGTTAGGTTTTGCTCCGGCGATCTGGATTTTCGCGGAATCCACCGACTCGCTGGGTTTCATGGGCACGCTGGGCATCGGCGCGTGGATCATCGCGGTGCTGTTCGCCCTGCGCTTTCTCAAGTCCGTCGTTTCCGCCACCGGCGGCAGCCAGAAGGGGCCACTGGTGATCTGGAGCGTTGTGTTTCTGCTGGTCACCCTGCAAATGACCACCACCCTGCGCCCCATCCTCGGCATCTCACCTGATATCCTCACCCAGGAGAAAAAGTTCTTCCTGCAACACTGGAGCGACACCTTCGGACTGACGCTCAACTCCAAGCCCGCTGCCACACCACCCACCACCGGAACCACCCCGGAAACCACAGATCCAGCCTCGTCCACACACAGTGGCCGCAATCCATTCAATGATCGATGACCCGCGATGAAATCCAACGTCGCCCTCCATGATCCGCCAGCGCCTGAGGCAGCGGTTCCCACCACCGACAAAGAACCGACTCCGCAACCTTCGTCCGTGGACCCGGAGTTCCTGGCATGGCTGGAAGAATTGCTGTAGAAACCGGGCCGTTGCCCACATTTTTTGACGACTGAGGAAAAATCCCCGGATTCTCCACTTGCGGAGTGCGGTAGGACGAGCGCAGAATCACCGCAATGAATGATGAAAACTCGATTTGGAAGGGTAGCCCGTCACAATGGCTGAATATCGGGCCGTTCAGCGTCTCCCTGATATTATTCTGGGCCATCATCGGCGGCGGCTTGTTTTTCCCACCTGCGTTCGCCGCATTAGTGCTGCCCATCGGATTCGCAGCCTGGAAATTCCTGGCGGTGAAAACCCAAATCTTCGAACTCACCAGCGAACGCCTGCGCATCACCCGCGGCGTGATCAACCAACAGGTCGATGAAATCGAACTCTACCGCGTCAAGGACTCGCTGATGATCCGCACCTGGTGGATGCGCCTCACCGGACTGGCCTCCATCCAACTCGAAACCTCGGACCGCTCGATGCCCCATCTGGTCATCCCCGCCATCTACGGCGGCAACGAAATGCGGGAACTCCTCCGCAAACAGGTGGAAGCCCAGCGCGATAACAAACGCGTCCGCGAAATGGACTTCGACGAAACTCCGGGTGATGGCCTTGGAGATGCGACCTCCAGTTGATTTTCTCGGGCTTTTCGTGGTTTCCGCACGTCCCCCCTTTGAAATCCGTGGGTTTTTGGCCAAATACGGTCGATTTCCCTAATCCGGCCTTGCCACAGCGGTGAAATCCGTGCATAGCCCCGCCCCCCTGTTGACTGTAGCGGCGGTCTGTGACCGTCGCTGGAATCCAACGACCAGACTCCGACGGTCACAGACCGCCGCTACAACCATCCCATTGCTCCATGTCATTGAAAATCAGAAATCTCGCCATCATTGCCCACGTTGACCATGGGAAGACCACTCTCGTGGACCAACTTCTCCAGGCCGGTGGCACCTATCGCGAAAACCAGGCCACCACCGAGCGCGCAATGGACTCGATGGACCTCGAACGCGAAAAAGGCATCACCATCAAGGCCAAAAACACCGCCATCCACTGGCAGGGCTATACGATCAATATCGTGGATACCCCAGGCCACGCCGACTTCGGCGCGGAAGTGGAACGCGTGATGAAAATGGTCGATGGCGTGCTTCTCGTCGTCGATGCCTCTGGCGGCCCGCAGGCGCAAACCCGCTTCGTCCTCCGCAAGGCCATGCAGGAAGGCCTCAAGCCGATCGTCGTCATCAACAAGATCGACCGCCCGCTCGCTGACCCCCTCAAGGTGCATGACCAGGTTCTGGAACTGTTCCTCGATCTCGATGCCGACGAAGAACAATTCAACGCGCCTTTCTGCTATGGTTCCGCCCGCGACGGCTATTTCATGAACCATCCGGACGACGAACGGAAAGACTGCATTCCTCTCCTCGAAAAAATCGTCAAGTACATCCCCGAGCCGAAGGCCGATCCGGAAGCCCCGTTCCACATGCTCGTGTCCAACATCGAGTGGGATGACTACGTCGGCCGCGTGGCCATCGGAAAAGTGTTGGGTGGCAGCGTCACCAAGGGCGACACCATCTGGCTGCTCCGCAAGGACGGCACCAAACAACAATCGAAGGTCATGAAAACCTTCACCTACTCCGGCCTATCCACCGCCGACTCCGAAGGCTGCGGTGCAGGCGGCATCGTCGGCATCGCCGCTGGCATTGAAAACATCGACATCGGCGAAACCCTGACTGCGGACAGCGAGATGGAGGCGCTTCCTTTCGTCGCTATCGATCCGCCGACCGTGTCGATGCAGTTCTCGATCAACGACGGCCCTCTGGCCGGCAGGGAAGGCAAGCACGTCACCTCCCGCGCCATCCGCGACCGTCTGATGCGCGAGTTGAAAACCAACATCTCGATCCAGGTCGAGGACACCGATCTATCAGGCGTCTTCAATGTCTCCGCCCGCGGAGCCATGCAGATCGCCGTGCTCGTCGAACAAATGCGCCGCGAGGGATTCGAAGTGCTCGTTTCCCGTCCGGTGGTGATTTTCCGCCGCGATGATGCGGGTAAATTGCTGGAACCCTTCGAAACCCTCTACGTCGAAGCTCCCGGCGACTACACACAGGGCATCCTCAAGATCCTCATGAACCGCAAGGGCCTCATGGAGCACATGGACACCGAACCCTCCGGCCGCACCTTCATCCAGGCTGTCATCCCGACCCGCGGCTTGATCGGCTTCGAAACCGAACTGGTGAACCTGACATCCGGTCACGGCATCATGAGCCACCTGTTCAAGGAATACGGTCCGCACGCGGGTGAAATCCAAAACCGCACCACCGGCACCCTGGTTTCCATGGATTCCGGCACCGCCACTCCATACTCGCTGCAAATGTTGGAAGACCGCGGCATCCTTTTCGTCGCACCCGGCGATGCGGTTTACGGCGGCATGCTCGTCGGCGAAAACCCGCGTGTCGGCGACCTCCCGGTGAATCCCGTGAAGGAGAAGCACCTCGATAACATGCGCTCTTCCGGCAAGGACAAGACCTCCAAGCTTACCCCGGCAATCCGCTTCTCGCTGGAACGCGCCATCGAATACATCGACATCGATGAACTCGTCGAAGCCACGCCGAAAAACATCCGTCTCCGCAAACGCGTTCTCGACGCGAATGCCCGCAAGCGCGCCGCCAAAGGAGCCACCGTCGAGGACCGCAGCAACAGGGGGTAATTACCACCCCCATGAGCACGGTCCTTGAAACCATCGATGGCGGGACACGCTATCTGGAAAAACGCGGAATTGAGGACGCGCGGCGCAACATGCAGATGCTGGTGGCGCACCAACTCGGTTGCACCCGCATGGACTTGTATCTCCAGTTCGACCGGCCGATCGAGGAGTCCGATCTGGCTCCGCTGCGCGAGTTGCTCAAAAAACGCGGTGAGGGCATCCCACTCCAACATTTGTTAGGAAAAGTCGGATTCCACAAATACGAATTCAAAACCGACGCCCGCGCCCTGATCCCGCGCCCCGAAACCGAGGAACTCGCCGAGTGGATCCTCTCGTGGAAACTCCCCGAAAACCAACGGGTGCTCGACATGGGCTGCGGCTCAGGTGTGATCGGACTCACCCTGGCCGCGGAACGCCCGGGCTGGAATCTCGTGCTGGCCGATGTTTCCCCGGATGCGCTCGCCCTCGCCCGGGAAAACGCAACGATTCTGCAGTCGTCCGTTGATTTCATCCAAAGCGACCTTTTCTCCGCCGTGGAGGGCTATTTCGACGGCATCGTCGCCAATCTCCCCTACGTGCCGGAATCCGAGCGCTCCACCATGGCCCGCGAGGTCCTGCACGATCCGGCACTGGCATTGTTCAGCGGCACAGACGGACTTGATCTCATCCGGCGATTCATTCCAGAGGTTTTCACCCGTCTGAAGCCCGGTGGTTGGCTGGTTTTGGAAATTGGTCACGATCAGGCTTCACAGGTCGCCGGTTTTCTTCAAACTTCCTCCTTCACCGACATCGAAGTGAAAACCGACCTCTCCGGAGTCGCCCGCTTCCCCTACGCCAAGCGGTCCCTCTGAATCTCAAATTTCTAACTCAAATCTCACAATGGACAAACTTCTCGTTCACGGCGGTTCCACCCTGCGCGGCTCGATCAATATTTCCGGCTCTAAAAACGCTTCGCTGCCGATCCTCGCTGCCTCATTGCTGACCGGCGAACCCTGCATCATCCGCCGCGTGCCCGATGTCTCGGACACGAACTACATGATCCAAATCCTCAGCGCGCTCGGCGCCGATGTCGAACGCTCATCTGGCACCGTCCGCATCACCTGTGAGGATGTCGCCGACGAAGCCCCATACGAACTCGTCCGCCGCATGCGGGCCTCGATCTGCGTGATGGGCCCACTGCTCGCCCGTAAAGGCCGCTGCGTGGTCTCCCTGCCCGGTGGTTGCGTCATCGGTGATCGCCCGGTGGACCTCCACCTGCGAGGATTGGAAGCGCTCGGCGCAAAGGTCGAGTTTGAAGGCGGAAACATCACCCTCACCGCTCCGGACGGACTGCGCGGCGCGGAAATCGACCTCCGCGGCACCCACGGCCCCACCGTGCTTGGCACCGACAACGTGATGATGGCCGCCACACTCGCCGAAGGCATCACCATCATCGAATCCGCCGCGGCCGAACCGGAAGTGCTCGACCTCGCGAATTTCCTTAACGCTATGGGCGCGAAAATCACTGGTGCAGGCACCCGCCGCATCGTCATCGAAGGCGTGAAGGAACTTCACGGCGTCGAACACACGGTCATCCCGGACCGCATCGAGGCCGGCACCTTCATGGCCGCCGCCGCCCTGGCTGGCGAGGGCGTCACCCTGCGCCGCGTCTGCCGCGATCACCTCAAGGCCATCACCGCCGCCATCGAACAATCCGGCCACCGCGTGGAGTTCAATCCCACCGGCGATTCCTGCACGATTTTCCGAGGTGAAACCTTGCAAGGCGTGAATCTCAACACCGCTCCTTTTCCCGGCTACCCCACCGACATGCAGGCGCAAATGACCGCACTGCTTGCGACCACTCCGGGCATCAGCGTGATCAAAGACGCCATTTTCCCGCAGCGCTTCATGCACTGCGCCGAACTCAAGCGCATGGGTGCCGACATCAAGGTGGACAACGGCACCGCAATCGTCCGCGGCGTGGAAAAACTCTCCGCTGCTCCAGTCATGGCCTCCGATCTCCGCGCCTCCGCCGCCCTCGTGCTCGCCGCCCTCACCGCCAAAGGCTCCACCGAAATCAGCCGCCTCTACCACATCGACCGCGGCTACGAACACATCGACGAAAAACTCCTCATGCTCGGCGCCAACGTCGAACGAGTCAAAGACCGCTGACCCCCCCCTGCGCCCGTTCTCTCATCAAAAGAACGCACAAATCCTGCTGACGATCGTCAGCAGGATTTGCTAACAGAAAATGTTTGCTCTAAGCCATTCACGTGTCCTGGCTCCTGCTTACCATCGCCTCCGCGTTCCTGCTCGGATTCTACGATTATTTCAAGAAGGTGGCACTGCGTGGAAATGCGGTGCTGCCTGTGCTCTTTGGTAGTGTCGCAGCCGGAGCACTGGTCTGGCTGCCATTCGTGATCTGGTCCGCGTGGGCTCCGGATTCTTTGCCATACCGGGCGTTGATGGTCACCGGAATTTCCTATCACGACCACTTCTTGTTGTTCACCAAGGCTGCACTGGTCGGAATGTCATGGCTGCTCGGTTACTATGGCATCCAATCGCTGCCACTCTCGATCGCCACACCGATCCGCGCCACCGGTCCCCTGTGGACGATTGGCTTCGCCGTGCTCCTCTTCCATGAATCCCCATCTCCAAAACAATGGCTCGGCGTGGCCGCCATCCTCGCATCGTTTTTCGCCTTCACCTTCGTCGGCCGCAACGAGGGCATTCATTTCCATCGTAACAAGGGCGTGTTCTTCATGATCGGCGCTACTTTGTTAGGTGCGACATCGTCGCTCTACGACAAATTCCTGCTGCAAAAAGCCAATCTCACGCCCTGCCAGGTGCAGGCATGGTTCACGATTTACACGACGCTCATTCTCCTGCCGCCGTTGGCGTTCTGGTTGCGTCTGCCGAGTCGCAAGAAGTTCCATTGGCATTGGGCCATCACGGCGATCGGTCTCACGCTGCTTGTTGCGGACATCCTTTTTTTCACCGCCATTGCACAGCCGGATGCGCTGATCTCTCTCATCGCCCCGGTGCGCCGTGCGTCGGTCATCGTTTCCTTTCTGCTTGGAATTTTCCTGTTCGGAGAAAAACAACTCCGCGCGAAAGGCATCTGCATCGCCGGAATCATCACCGGCCTGATCCTGCTCTCGTGAGACCGGTGGATCCGTCTTGTTCATGCCTTGGGACATGATTACCATAGACGCATGCACAAGCTTATTGGCCATGGCTTCCGCTGGATTATCTCGGTTGTTTTGTTAGCGCATGGATCCCTCGCTGCCGCGCCGGTCATGGAAGAAAAAGTGGAACACGCCGATTGCAAATTCCGGGTGGTGCGGGTGGATCCGGAGAAGTTGGAATTGGTCTGGAAGGATGAAAATGGAAACGCCTACCGGAGTTTCGACAGGGTGATCGAAGCGTATGCTGCAAAGGGAAAAAAGGTCCGCTTCCTCATAAATGGCGGGATTTTCCAAATGGGCGGCACGCCATGCGGTCTGCACATCGAAAACGGCAGGATGCTTCAGCCTCTGAACCTCAAGAATGACGAAGGGAATTTCTATCTCAAACCGAATGGCGTGTGCTGGACCGAACAAACCGGAAACCAAATACACGCCTCGATCACGGAATCCGCATCCTATCAAAAACACTCGGCCACGACAAAAGGGCGGATTCTGAATGCCGTTCAATCCGGACCGATGCTGCTCATCGATGGAGCACGTCATCCGTCATTCCGAGAGCACTCGCCTAACAAACTTCGACGCAATGGAGTGGGTGTGGACGCCAAGGGTCATCTCGTATTCGCCATCACTGACAAGGACCAGCAGGTGAATCTATGGGACTTCGCCGGATTGTTTCTCAAACTCGGATGTAGGAAGGCGTTGTTTCTCGACGGCGATATCTCGAACATGGTCTCCAACCCGGAAACTTCAGTTCAGAACAATCCGTTCGGTGCCATATTCGTCATTGCCGAACCCAAGTAGTGAGGAAGATGTCACAACAACAAGCGTACAAATCCTGCTGACGATCGTCAGCAGGATTTGCTAACAAAATTCTGTTTGGGCTACCGGGGGTGATTATGCTCGACTCGCAGGCGAATGACGGGCTAGCTGGTGGGGACCTATGACCGAAAAATTTCCTATTTTCCCGGAAGAAGCGCCGAAACCCGCAGGGGGTACGCCGCGTGTGCG
>CAIVKO010000251.1 GCA_903906515.1 Akkermansiaceae bacterium | reverse complement strand
GTTGCGGCTCACGCTGGTCCTGCCCGCATTGATCGGGCGGGGAACGGATCGCGAGATCCAATTATTGGACCGCATCGGCATGTTGCGCGGATTGGCTTATCAGGCGGCGGATGACCTCAAGGATGTGCTTTGCCCGGATGAGACCAGCGGCAAAACCAGCGGACGTGACGAGGAACTGGGACGTCCCAATTTGATTCTGGCAGAAGGATTTCAAGCGACATTGCGCCGATTCAAGCGACTACGCCGCACTGGCGACCGCGTGCAGGCAGCTTTGCCGGGACCACCCGAACGATGGGGAATGCTGGCACCCTTGAGAGTTACCTTGCCGACCCACCCGGAAATGGTCAGTGTGCCGAGGTCCTTCGCGGTAGGTTGAAACCAACTCCCCGGAGTGCCTCTGGAACACTGCTATCCCACCGACGATGAATCTTTGGAGAATGATCCTTACCAACCTGCGCCGCCATAGGGTGCGCACGGCGATCGGTGCGACAGGCATCGCGCTCGGGGTGGCCACCATGTTGAGCGTGGTTGGATTGTTAGGCGGCGCGGTGAAAATGTTCGAACGTATCCTGCGCAGTGATTCACAGATGGTGGTGTTTGAGAAAAACGTCTCGGATTTGTTTTTTAGCAACGTGGATGTTGCGGTGGCGGATGAACTGGAAAAACAAGCCTTCGTGAAAGAGGCGCAACCGGTGTTGTTTTCCATCATCACCGCGCCCGATCGCCCGGTGATCACCTGTTTCGGCATCCGCGCGTCGGACGGACGACTGAAAAAAGGCGAGTGGCTGCAAGGAGGCCCGGATGGATTCACCGACGATGGCGAGGGCGTGGTCCTCGGCGAGCGGGCGGCGGATTTCCTCAACGCAAAGGCCGGCGGCAAAATCGAACTGGGACAAGGCACCTATCCGGTGGCAGGCGTGTTACGGATGGAGAATGGCTTTGAAAACGGCGGCGTCTTCATGCCACTGTCCGCTTGTCAGAAAGCCTTTCACAAAGAGGGCGTTTGCTCGGTGGTGACGGTGGCACTGGCGGACGGCCATGAATCCGCCGAGGTGAAAAAATGGATGGCAGAGCACCACACACGCCTCACCGCGCTGGAAAACGAAGAGTTCAGCCGCAGTTACTCGCAGTTCAAGATCATGAAAACCACTGCATGGGTGGTCGGCGGCTGCGCTTTTTTGTTAGGCGGTCTGAGCGTCACCAACACGATGATCCTTTCGGTTTTCGGGCGAATCAAGGAACTGGCGATCGCACGCGTCTGCGGGTTCTCGAGAGGACAGATCGCGAGGATGATTTTCGGCGAGTCGTTGCTGATTTCCGCAATCGGCACGGCGCTGGGTTGGGGGCTGAGCATCGGTGGACTGCATCTGCTGCGGGCGGTCCCGCAGTTGCAGGGATACATCGATCCTCGGATCGGGTGGATGGAAGTGTCCGGCGCTCTCGGACTGGCGGTATTCACCGCGCTGGTCGGAGCTCTCTATCCGGCATGGTACGCGGCAAACCTGAAACCTGCGGAGGCATTGAGATTCGAATGAACAAGACGGATGACATCGAGGTGCGGGTGGAGGACGTGTGGAAAAGTTTCGACCGCGGACGCATCGAGGTACTCAAGGGCGTCACTCTGCTGGTGCCCAAGGGCGGCATCGTCGCCTTATGCGGGACATCGGGCTGCGGCAAATCCACCCTACTCAACGTGATTTCCGGGCTGGAAGAGGTGGATCGCGGTCTGGTCAGTGTTTCCGGAAAGAATGTGGTGGACGAGCGCACGCGGATCAGCCTGCTGCGGCACCGCATCGGTTATGTATTCCAGTTTCATCACCTGATGCCGGATCTAACACTACTTGAAAACTGCATGGTTCCGGTGATCGCCGCCGGTGGAAACCGCGCGGAAGGTATGGCGCGACTGCATGAACTGGCAAAGACCACGGGCGTGGAACACCGACTGGGCCAGCGGGTGAGGGAACTTTCCGGTGGCGAACGTCAGCGCGGCGCGCTCGTGCGGGCGCTGATGAACGACCCCGAGTTGTTATTGTGCGACGAACCCACCGGTGCGCTCGATGAAAAAAACCGCGAACTGGTTTTTGATTTATTATTGGAACTGGTGCGCGCACGCGGAAGGACGCTCATTCTCGCCACCCATGACCCGGAACTGGCACGCCGCTGTGAACGCTGCGTGAGAATGCGCGACGGGAGGATCGAAGGGGAGGGCGTCTGATGTCAAAAATACCGAACTCCCCGGCGGATGCGGCGGTTTTCTCCGCAGTCCGGCACTCGTTGGGATGGTTGGTTTTCGGCAACATGGTGGGGTTCTATCTGGCAATGCTGGTGAATCATCCGGTCCTGCAACTCGGTGAGTGGACCTACGGACGATGGGTGCCCGTCCACCTGAATGTGCAACTCTACGGTTGGACATCGCTGCCGCTTGTTGCCTGGTTATTCTCCATCTACGAGGTGAATCGTAGCAGGGCACGGGCATGGGCACCCGCCGCAGTGTGGGCATGGACCGCGACACTCGCCATCGGCGTGCTGTATTGGCTCAACGGCATGACATCCGGAAAAATTTTCCTCGATTGGAAAGGCGGCGCGTTGTGGGCGCTCATCGCGGCGCAAGCCATTCTTTGGCACGTGCTGGCTGCTGCATGGAACGAACGCTCCGCACGTTGGAAACCATCGCGCAAGCTTGCCTCGCTTGCCGGACTCGTGGTGCTGGCGCTGGTCCCGCTGTCATTGGCATTCGCGGCATCTCCTGCGGTCTATCCGCCGGTGGACCGGACCACGGGCGGTCCGACCGGATCGAGCCTGTTAGGATCCGCATTGATCGTGGTCAACCTGATGGTCATCCTGCCGAGGATCGTGGCAGTGGCGCGGCAACAGTCGGCAAGACCGACAATTTGGATTTACCTGGCGTTTTCCTGGCTGTTTTTCGCGGTCACGGAGTGGATGGGCGGAACGCATTTCCACTGGTACCAGATTGCCGCGATGGGCGTGCTGCTGCCGTGGGTTTGGTTGTTGCCACGCGACTGGGCGGGATTTTCCTGGCCGGATGGCTCGCGGGGATGGCGGACGGCGATGTTCGCATGGTGGGGATTGCTGGTGGTGAGTGGATTCCTGATGTATCAACCGGGCGTGCTGGATCAAATTAAGTTCACCCAGGGATTGGTGGCCCACTCGCACCTGGCGATGGCTGGATTCACCACGTCATTCTGCGCGATGCTGATCGTGCTGCTCACTGGAAAACGGATAGGCGGCAGGTGGTCGGTTTGGACATGGCAACTGGCGGCGCTGGCGATGATCGTGACACTGGCTCTGATCGGTTGGCGCGAGGGCGATGGACCGTCATGGATGCTGGCCCAACCGGCATGGCGGACGTGGGGCCTCGCGGCCCGTGCATTATGCGGACTCTTGATGTGGATTGCATCGATCAACTGGTTGATAGAAATGAGGAAACCATGAAAAAATTGTTATTTCTGAAAGTCTGGAGCATTGGAATGGGCGCGATGGATGCGCTGACCGGCCTGTTGCTGATTCTGGCTCCGAAGCAGGTTCTTGGCCTGTTGAAAATCGCGCCCCCCTCACCGGACGCGCTGGTGTTTTTGAGCTGGATAGGAGTTTTCGTGATGGCGGTGGGCTTGAGTTATGGCATGGCGCTCGGGAAACGCAGGAGTCGCAGCGAAACGGTGTGGGCATTCACGGCGTTGGTGCGAATGATGGTCGCGGTTTTTCTAACTATTAAAATCACCGGAGGAACGCTGCCATCCGCATGGGCGATGGTGGCCGTATCGGATGGCATGGTGGCCTTGGTGCAAGTGGTGATCCTGCGGAAAGGCTGGTGGAGGGAGGAACCGCAGTGAGAAAACCCACAGTGGGAGAACTCCGGGCGACGCTCGCAGTGGCGGCAGTGTACGGGTATTTCCTGATCTTCGCGCAGTTTTCCTTTGTCGAGTTGCTGCGTGCCGGTGGTGTGGAAACAGCGGGTGAAAAGGGCATCCTCGGCCTCATGGCGGTGGCGGGCATCGCGGGAGGATTCGTAGCCGCATGGCGCGGGGTCTCAACACGCTTGGCGCGGATGGCACTCATGATGGCAGGACTGGCGGCGGCGGTGGCACCGCTTACTCATGGTATCGAGAGCTTCACGTTTATAGCATTGCTCACCGGCGCAGCGCTTGGAGTAGTAACTGTCTGTTTGGCGGCATTGTTGCCGGCATGGTGCGGGGTGGCTTGGGTCGGTCTTGGAACCGGACTTGCATACGCGCTCTGTAATATGCCTGCGGTTTTCCTGCAATCTCCGGCGGGTCAGGCTTGGATCGCCGCGACCTTCGCTCTAACAGGAGTGATAGCTTTGCCAAACGGGAACGAATGGAACCGAGTGAATCATAAGACGGTGGAAATTCTGCCGTTCTGGGGAGTCGTGGTGATTTTCACCGCGCTGGTGTGGATGGATTCCGCGGCGTTTTTCATTATCCAACACTCCGGGGACCTTAAATCCGGCACATGGGGGGAAACCTTGCTCTGGAGAAACGCGGTGGTGCATCTGGCGCTGGCATGTGCCGCTGGCCTCTGGATGGCACGGGGCTGGGTGAAATCATTGCCGGTGATTGCGTGGATCTTGTTAGCCATCGCGGCGCTGATGGTCAATGGCGCGTCCACGCGCGGCGTCGCAGGATGGATGTATCCGGCGGGCGTGTCGTTGTATTCGGCGGCGCTGGTCGCCTGGCCCGGCTGGTTTGCAGGCGCGGACGGTCCGCGTCGCGCAGCGTGGCAGGCGGCTTGGTTGTTTGCCATTGCAGGATGGTTTGGCAGCGCCAACGGCATCGGCATGGCGCAATCACTCGAACAGGTTCCACCGGTTTTTGTGGCGCTCGCGGGTGGGGTCTTCGGCTGTGCGATGGTGCTGGCGGACATGAAACGCTGGCGCATCCTGGCGACGGTGGCTGCGGTCGGGATAGCCGCTTGGTTGTTCGGCGACTCAGGAACAAACTCCAACCCTCCGAATTTCACCTCAGCCGAGCGCGGACGAAGGGTTTATCTATCAGAAGGATGCATCCACTGCCACTCCCAATACATCCGCCCCGGTTCCCACGACGAGGAAATCTGGGGGCCTACACGGGATGTGAAAAATGTATTGGAAGCCCAACCGGTCCTCATCGGCAACCGCCGCCAAGGACCGGACTTGTCGAATGTCGGTGCACGCCGCTCGGCTGCCTGGCTGAAGGCACATTTCATCGAGCCACGCACGCTGGTTCCGAAAAGCCCGATGCCATCCTATGCGCATTTGTTCGCTAACAGCCGCGGCGACGACCTGGTGCGCTACCTCGCCGAATCCGGCAAAGAGCGCATCGAGAATGTTAGAGAAAATGCCAGCCAATGGAAACCAGGGTCGACCGCCGCGCACGAGGACGCCAAAGTGCTATTTTCGAGCTACTGTGCCGCCTGTCACGGTGCGAGCGGACTCGGTAACGGCCCGCTGGCCCGTAATTTCTCCAAACTCCCGGCGAATTTGACGAAAGGCCCATTCCTCTGGACCCCGGCGGGTGAGGATCTGGAAACCCGCGTGGCCCGCGTCATCAAGTTCGGAGTTCCCGGAACAGACATGCCCGGGCACGAGGTGATGACGGATGCCCAGATCATGGCGTTGACAGATGAGGTGCTCCTTCTGCGGAAAAATCCCATGGCCAAATGATCTCAGATCAGGGTGGCTCAAACATCCCATGATTGGCCTATAGCGCCGGCGATGAAGCTTTCCTTATCGAGGCCGTGCGTTTCCAAGGCCTTCGCTAACAAAATCGGCGGTTCACCCAGGGGTTCATCGGTGAGACGGAAGGTCCCCCAGTGCATGGCCACAGCGCGGCGGCAGCGGGTATCGAGAAACACCTGCACCGCTTCCTCCGGATCCATGTGCATCGGACGCATGATTCGCCTAGGTTGATAGGCTCCGATCGGAATCATGCCGAAGTCAATCGGGCCGAGCCGTTCACCGATTTCCTGAAACCCCTCGCAATACCCGCTGTCTCCGGCATGCCAGATGGAACGACCCACTCCTTTCAACAACCAGCCACACCAATGCGCGCGATCACGATCCCACAACGAACGTGAGGTAAAATGCCGGGCAGGCGTGGAAGTAACGGTCACGCCCGGTGCCAGTTCATGGCTGGAAAACCATGGGATTTCGATAACGTTGGCAAACCCGGAGCGACCGAACCAATGCGCGTGGCCCTCTGGAACAACCAAGCGGATTTGTTTCCCCAATCGCCTCAAGGTTGGCAGATCGAGGTGATCATAGTGCGAGTGGGTGATCAGCACCGCATCGATGGGCGGAAGCTCCCGCAAAGCGCACGGAGGTTCGCACAACCGACGAAAGACAGGAAATGGAAAAGGCGCACAGTGTGAGGAAAACACCGGATCCACCAACAACGATACCCCGGCACCTTGAAGCAGAAACGAGGAGTGTCCCAACCAAGTGACACGCCAGCCATACGGTGGCGGTGTGGCGATCATCGACACATCTAACAAAACATCCGGCGCGGGAGTATCCGGAGCATCGGAAATCCGAGCCGGCTCATGCGGCAGCAGGCCGGCTTTCCAACGCAGGATATCCAGCAACCCGTGTGGCGGGTGCTGCCTAAGATTTTGGAATATGCGTTTTGGCGTCATATATCGCAGGAAAGGTGCGTTGCCTTTCCCACGTCTTACCACTCGTCTTCGGTGGCCTGCCAGGATTTATCCGGGTTGTAGCGATCCATTTTTTCAAAAAGACTGAGGGAATCGGCTCTCAGATCCTTTTCATAAACAATCCCGGTGTGGCTGATGATGAACGTCTTGACGCCCGTGACCTTATATTGTGCAGGCGCGGCGGCCAAAGCAAACCCACCGATCATGGCTCCCTTGATCACAAAATCCATCTCACCCATGGGTGCCGCAGGTCCTTGACCCTTCAACACCTTGAAGTAGTAGCCGTGATACGGTTGAGGCTTGTCCTTTTTCGCGTAGCCCTGCTCCAATGCCTTGGCGATATTCTCTCCCACAGGTCCTCCCCATGTGCCATCGGCATTCTGCCATGCCAAGCCATCTTGTTTCCCGGACGTGCTGATGATGCGCTGGGCATACTGGTTGATCTTGGAATCATCATGCTTGGTGGCAGCATATTCATGCTGTGCTTCTACGAAGCCGCGACAAATCGCGATTGCGTCCAACTCATTCGCACCGATGCGCCGGTTGAGAATCTCCTTGGTGCCCGCCTTGGTATCAAAGGACCATTTCCCCTTTTTCTTAACGATTGGAATCGGCACAGAAAAGGCATCCTCCCCCACCGAGAGAATAGCTTGTTCCGGATTTTTAGGATCGACTGCGACCGATTGCTTTTCCTTGGCCTTGGCCGCGAAAGCAATTGCCCGTTCCTTGTCCATCACAGGATCTTCCGAGGCGATGATATCCGCGCTGTCCGGCCCCAGAATCTCCTTCAGAGCAGGCACCTCGAAGGACGTCGCCGCCTGAATGAGGCTTTCGGCAGCCTGCTCCGGGGTATCGAATATTTTCTGTGGAGGCGCTGCTGTTGCAGCCTTACCTTTCTCATCCGGAGCCGCAGCCTGCAAGCCAAGGCAGAGAAATCCGGAAATAAGGATCGATGGGATGAATTGCGTGGAAGATTTCATGATGTCAAATTCTGTTAAATTGTATAATTCCTAATCAATCGGTTATATTGAATCAACGACGGCCACCTCCACGGGATCCGCCTCCACGGCTTCCACCGCCACCACGACTGCCGCCGCTGAAGCCTCCCATGCTGCTGGATCCCCTGGAACTGCTGGCACGCGCCGCGCCCCCGCTGGAACCGCCCCCGAAGGCGCTTCTACTGGAACCATAGCCCGATCCGGCTGACACGTTGCGGCTGCCGATGTTGTTGCCTGAGGATGGTAGCCTGGCTGGCAAAGTGCTGGGACGATTGCCCGCTACACCACTTATTCCGGAACCACCACCAGGACGATTGCCGACTCCACCCAAACCACCGTCTCCGCCGGGGCGACCTGCTCCACCGATACCACTGGGGCGGGTTCCTCCTCCGACTCCACCAATTCCACCTGGGCCGTAGGGAGCTCCCCCACGATGTCCCGGTTGGTGCTGCCACCTGCCCGCGTTGATATTATTGATGTTGTTGATGTTGATATTATTAACCCTGTTATAATGACTAACATAGTGGTTGTTGTAGTTGATATTAACGTGGCAGCCGTGGCCCCAGCCACAGTGGTAGCCCCAGCCTCCGCCCCAAGCAGCCCCCAAAACGAGTCCGGCTCCAAAGGCAAGCCCCATTCCCGGCACATAGCCCGGATAAACATAGGAAGGATAAGGATAAACCGGCGCACCATACACCACCACCGGATCGTATGATGGGACGTAAATTACTTCCGGCTTGGCCTGCTCAATCACAATCACCTGTTTACCACCATCGACGGCCTGTTTCGCCACCGTCTGTTCCGCAGTCGTCACCAAAGCACCCGTCCCCTGCGCCTTCACCCTCATACGCTGGACCGAGTCCATCACATCGCCTGGCTGCGCAAGAAACGCGTTCCCCAGCTCCGTCGTCCATTGGATGTTGCCCGCAAGACGGTCCACCACATCGGGCACGGCGACCATGGCTTGGATGCTTGGATCCCAGGTTTGTTTCTGCACGGCTTCCGAGAGAGCCTTGCCCTTGAGGCTCTTGTTCCTCTCCAGCCACTGCTGAAGCTGGATAATTTCCAAGGGATAAGTGGAGGCCACCAACGTCTGGCTCAAAAGTGGATCGGGATAGAGGGCAATCGGTGAAACCAGCGAATCCAGTTGATCACCCGGAAGCTTCCATGCCTCCTGCGGTGTCGCGGTGTTCGTGCTGGTGGCGGCTGGGGTTGCAGGCGTTTCCTGTCCGAACGTGAAGGACAGGCTTGGAGCCAACGTCGCCACGCAAAAGATGGCAAAAACACTCCGGAAGGGTTGACTTGAGAATTTGTACAAGATGCTTCGTGCTTTCATGACGGTTGGATGGTTCTTGTGGATACTTGCTGTTTTAATAACCGGAAATGTGACGGCTGACATCGAACGCCCCACTTCTCGAAATATAAAAACTTTTCCCCCATCGGAGCCAAGCAGATTCATGCATTTTCCATGATTTTTCCTGGCATTAACATCGATGGCTACTTCGGGCTGAAAAGTCCGAGGGATTGGATTTATTGAAGATGATTCGGGGGCTCTCATGCCTCGCCCGGGCAAACCGGGACCCATCTTTTCCTCCCGTTCCGGCAACCCGAGTCCTAAATTGCCCGGAAATTTTAATTTTTCCCAAGAAATGGCTTTACAAGCGGGGTCGGTCCGGTAGTCTCCGCGCCCCCGGTTGAAACGCTCGGCCGGCCCGAACACCGAATCATTTCTTGTCATGAAAGTCCTTTCTTCCCTCGCCTCCGCCAAGCGCCGTCACGCTGATTGCCAGATCGTGAAACGCAAGGGCACGGTCTATGTGATCTGCAAGTCGAACCCGAAATTCAAGGCCCGCCAAGGCGCTACCGCCGGCACACGCCTCTCGAAAAAGGGCCTCTGATCCGGCCTCCGGCACTACCGGACCCCAACTCCCCGAAACCAAAGCGGTCAATTCATGACCGCTTTTTTCGTGATTACCCGCCCTGATTTTATCGGCGAATTTCCTGCTCCGGACATCCCATGTCATCGGACCTGCCGCAGCAAATCGGAGAGTTGACGGCCGTCCATCCCCCGCGTCGGCAAGAACGATCCGCCACTCATGTAATCCAACAACGACGACCGCAGTTGTCTGGCCGCAGGCCGTTTTGATAAATCCTCCTCAAGTTGGAACGAACAGGCCAGCAACTTCCCTTTGCCGACCTTCGCTTCGAAGACGTAGCCGAGTTTCCGGTGCGTCACCCAGTCGTCGATGAGCTGCACGATGGGCGTGAGATCGTGGTGACCGGTGAGGATGAAAGGCCGGGCGTCCTTCTGGAGGTCCCACCACTGCCAGTTCGAGTGAAAATCGGTGGGAAATTTCGCAAGTGCGGGATGTTTTGGATCACAAAGGATGCCCAGCGTGTGCGGTGGTTGCCAATCCGTCCAAGCGGTGTTCCAGAAGATGGATGAAAACCCTGCGATGAGAGGTCGTGCGGGATCGTCCTTCACCGCGCCGGAGGAGGGCGTCCACAACACGTTTTTGCCTTCGTTCAAGGCCACCAGCGCATCATCGAGCGAAGAGGTGATGGTCACGTTTCGAGGTGCCGCGGTAGGCGGTTCCGCCGGATAGACAAAGACGGACCAGTCGTTTGAAAATTTCCGACCACGCGCGCCGACGGTGAGTTTAAGCTGCGCGGGCACCTTCATTTTCTCCAACGGAATCCGGATATCTCCGAGATCATGGAGCCCGCCAGCGGCGACATCACGTGCGGGAAGCGAACCCTCAGCGACGATAGTTTCTCCATCTGTTAGTTTCCAGAGCGGTTCCAGCCCATTGAAATCCTCGGGTCCGAAGTGGCACAACTGGAGGCTCGCCTCCAAGGTCTCGTTCGTCTGCCAAACCATCTTTTTCAATCTCGCCAGCGGCACGACCGGCCCGGCGAAGCGCGCGTATTCATCCGGCGTGACATAGCCTTTGGAATCCCAGAAGGCGTCGAGCACACCGATGAGTGCGGTGCCTTGGCCGGGAAAATCGTGCAGGTCCAGCAACTGGAAACCTCCGAATGCCTGCGTGCGCATCGCGGCTTCGATTTCGTGTTTGTAACACAAGGTCTGGAGTTTCCCGGATGCCATCAGGAAGTTCCTAGACTGCGGCAACAAGCCATTGCGTTTGGCCATTTCCTGGAAGACTTCGAAGTTCTTCGCCTTGAAAAATCCGGTGTATTTCGGTATTTCCTCATAGTTCGGATAGACGCACCATTGACCGATTTCGTGTGATACCAACGGCGCGTCGGGATGGACCTTCACATGACTCGACCAATCGAAATCCGTGCGTGGAGCTTCGGCATTGATGATGGATCGCAAACCTTGTCCCCAACCTTGAATCCGCGGCTCAGGAATATTGTGGTAATCGCTGCCCGCCATGAGCGGCCAGCCGGCGGCGGTGGTCCAGAAGCGGCGGGTATCCTGCGCTTTCCAACGCGCCACCCATTCCTGCAGCCATTTCTTGTGATTCGATCCGTACGGCTCGTTGCCGTATGCCATCATCAGAAACGACGGATGATTGCCGTATTCGCGAATCATGCGGGCGGTTTCCTCGTCGACCCACGCATCAAGCGGCTTGCCGCTGCCGATGGTCGCACCCTGGTTTGCCCAGGTGGATGCCTCCACCTGATAGTAAAACCCGGCCTCGTCCGCCGCGATGAAGGCGGCTTCCGGCGGGCACCATGAGTGGAAGCGGATGTGGTTCAGTCCATGCGCCTTACAAATCCTCACAATCCGCCGCCAGGACTCGACATCGGTGGGCGGATAACCGGTGAGTGGAAAAATACAGCATTCCAAGGTGCCGCGCAGGAAAATCGGCACGCCATTGATGGCGAGGCGTCCGTTCTTCTTGCCCAAATCCCGGAAGCCGAAAGTCTCGCTGCGGAGGTCTTTTCCGGATGCGGATTCGAGAACGATTTCCGCCGTGTATAGATGTGGGGTGAATTCGTTCCATGCGCGTGGCTCGCTGCCCATGGGAATCGTCAACTCCGCCCGACCATCGGTTAACCCGGCACTCACAGCCGCACTCTCGAAAAGATCCCGCATGGGGCCTACATAACGAACCTTCGCGGTGACTTTGCCGTCCTGCTTTCCATCCGCAGTGACGATCACTTTCACGGATTTCTCCGCAAACGACGGCTCAATCCGCGCCTCTCTTACGCGCAGCGCCGCGACCGGCCGCAGTTCGATCTTTCCGACGATGCCGTTCCAATTCCCCTGAGTGTGGTCGGTGATGCTGTGGGACAGCGGACC
Source organism: Akkermansiaceae bacterium (assembly GCA_903906515.1). Taxonomy (GTDB): domain Bacteria; phylum Verrucomicrobiota; class Verrucomicrobiia; order Verrucomicrobiales; family Akkermansiaceae; genus Luteolibacter. The sequence goes on along the minus strand of CAIVKO010000251.1, from coordinate 56,598 downwards.
GGGGTTCACATCGACGATGCGGTTGTCGATGCGTAGCGTGAGCGCGTGTTTGCCGGGCGTCAGCGCACCAAGATCATACTCGTGCGGAGTGCCTAACGAATTGCATGTGCCGACCTGTTTGCCATCCACCCATGCAATGCTTTGCCAGTGGACGCGTTCGAGGTGCAGCAATGCATGTTTGCCCACCCAGTCGGCGGGAATCTCGATTTCCCTCTGATACCACGCCGGGGCGACATAATGCAGCGGCGGTTGCAGGAAAAACGGGATCTTGAAATTGTCTGGCGACTGCCACTCCTTGAAGAGACCCGGATGTTTCCAACCATGGCCGGCCCATTGCGTGGTCATCGATGGCTTTTCGCCAAACCCCTGAGCCGCAACCTGACCGGGAAGCTGGATGGTGTCGGGAAATTTCCACTGATCCGGCGTAGCGGAGAGACCGGCATCCTGCACATCGGCCGCGAATTTCCACCGACCTGCCAGATCTATGGAATCAGCCGCGTGCAAGGCTGCAAGCGAGAGAAGGATGGAGGACAAGATGTGTTTCATGGAGTCAATTCTCGTTGCAGATCGGCGGCTCGTTGGTCGGCGCAGGTGAAGGCGAGTGTCTTCGCCAATGCGGCACGGGTGGCAGCCGACTCTCCGAGACCGTGATGGGCCAGCGCTAACAATAAGTGATTTTCCGAATCACGCCGCGCTTGCAAGTCCTCATCGAACACCAGCAGGTTGGGCAGCGAGGTGGCGAAGTAGTCGATCTTCGCGATTTTCTTGAGCTTGTTTTCAGCGAACGCCTTGAGGTCCGAGAAAATCGCGCGGGCATCCACCTCACGTCCCAACTCCCGCAAGGAAAGCCCGCGGAAATAGCTCAGCGGGCTGTGCGACGTGACCGCCATGTCCGAGAAATCACCCGCCTCATTCGCGGACTTCGTGAAGGATTCCATAGCTTCGTCTTCGCGACCGAGGGCTTTGAGCGCTTTGCCGACCCAATAATTCACATCCGCCTTCGCCTGAAGAAGATGATAGGCCTCGCCCAGGCTTTCCGGCGTGTCCATGGCTCCCGTGAAATGCGCCAGTGCTCCCGCAGCGTCGCCGTCCTCCAGCGATTTCCGGCCGATGAGCAGATGTGCGGTCGTGAATTGCCGGAGCACACTCCCCTCCCCGCCTTCCCACGGATGGAAACGACGTGAAGTCATGATTTCCAGCGCCTTTTCAGGATTCCCGCTGAGATTATACAAAGTCGCGAAAGCCACCGTGCAATCGTCGCGCTGTAAAACCCGATCGACGCGCTCCTCAAGAAACGCCAATCGTTCCACCAGCGGATCATTCAACTTCGAGCGCAGTTGATCGTATTCCGAAACCAAGCGAGGATCACGAGCATCCAACTCCAATGCACGCAGATAGTAGTTCCGCGCGGCATCGCCATCGCGATGAAGATTCCATGTCGCGATGCCGAGATTTCGAAAAACCGTGGCGAAGGAGGCTCCATCCTCGATCGCGCGCAGCCAGACGGTGATAGCATCCTGATGGCGTTTCAGATCGTAGAAATAATTTCCCAAGCCATACGCCGCCACCGGATCCTTTCCGGGTTGTTGCAGCGCCCACTCCAGAACGATCTGCTCATGCAAGCGCGACGGGAAAAAGTAGTCCGGCGATTGCCCGCGGGCCTTGGCCAGCAGCTTGCCGTCCTTTTTCAACCAAGCCAACACGTATAGACTCATCGAGCTGCGCGACAAAGGATTCGGCACCGCGCAGTCCGCAACCGGTTGTGCGAGATGGCGTTCCAACAACTTCACCGCATCATCATTGAAGCCGGCATCGGCATAGTCGAAAACGAGATCGAGAACCGTCTGCGCGTCGTTGCGGCTGGCTTTCAGATAATCCTGCTTGGAAACAACCCCACAGTCCGTGCCCTCATATCGCGCCCAGTGGTCGAGCGGATCCATGTCCAGCACGTCACCTAACAACTCTGCGGCCGCATCCGGATCTTCCGAGTGACGTGCGATCACCGCCTGCAAGACCATCGCCTTGGTGTGCTCTCCATTCGTTGCCAGTGACTCGTCGAGATGGCGCAGCGCGGTGTCGTAATCAAACTTCCGGCAGTCGAGACAAGCGAGTTGATAGAATGCCGGTGAACGCCACGCCTGATTCCAAGTAGCCTTGTAAAACAACGGATAGGCCGCCTCGAACTCACCTTTGAACACAAGCGTCAAGCCGAGGAAATAATGCGCCTCGCCGGTTTCCGGATTCGGATGGCGCCGGGTCAGCCGTGCGATGGCTTTTTGGAAACACGTTTCGGCAGCATCCAACCGGCCTTGTTTCAGCGCCCGGCGGCCCATGGCGATATTGCAGCGGGCGTCGCCCGGATCGCGGCTCAGGGCCTCGTTCCAATACAACTCCGGCGATCGCGTGGAATGGCGGTATTGGTCGAGATGCTCGCCGGTGAAATACAACTCATCGGACGAAGTGATCTCCTCAGGAGACGGTGGCTCAGTGGCAGCCTCACGATTCCGAACAATCCGGCTTTCGTCGACCGGACGATACGTTAGAAGACATTCACCATCCTCATCGAAAATCGAAGCGAGCAGTTCGGTTGGATTTTCTCCGGCAAATTTCAGTCCACTGTGCTTCCAGCATTTCCCGGGTTTCAGTGAGAATATTTTTTCCACCAGCAACTCCACGCCCCTCGTCACAACCAACCGCGCGTTGGTCACGGATTCCGAAACGCAAACGCCGAGATCGATCATGCGGTCATCATCCACTACCATCCGCAGCGCCGCCTTTTCCGTCGCCTGCTGGACCGGACCGATCCCTTGAATCGGCCACCAGAACTGCGAAAACGTCTTGGTTTCGTAGGGCGTGAGATACGAAAAATCCGGTTGGTTGTCGGTATAAACGCCGGCCATCAATTCGATGTACGGGCCATTCGTATCCGTCAGTTCGCGATCCCACGCATGACCGAACGCATGATCGCCCCACGTCCATTGTTTCTTGCCTGGAGCGATATGGCGGTCCGCGACATGCACGAATCCACCACCCGCTTTGAAATCATAGCCACCGAAAAAATCGAACTGAGTCTGGCAAACCATGTAACTCGTCGGCACAGGGATATTCTTGTACCAACTCAGATCATTGGAACCGGGACGATTCTGATAGTCCACGCCGTAATACGGATTCATCGCCTCCGGAAACGACGACAGCGCGCGCACCGCATGGTCCGCCACGTAGCGGACGTCCGGCGGAAAGAAAGATTGGTATTGCTCGTGCACCATCGCCGCCACATTCGCCCACCAGAGGAAGGTCTGCGTGAAGGGAGTCCGGTTATAGAGACGTGCCCGCAACTCGATGAGCGACGACCCCGGCCGCAGGCGGATGCCGTGCATGCCTTTGAGACGGTTGATCGGATCATGCTCGCTGAACCAGACCGTGCGCACGCCGTCCTCTTCCTCTTCGATGGACACATCCGCCGGCATGAAGGTGCCCGGTCGGTGATGCTGCGGCCAGTTGAACTCCACACCACCGGAAATCCACGGACCCGCCAGACCGACGAGCGCCGGCTTGATCACGTCCTGACGGTAGAAGAAATCGTAGTCGCTGTTCGTCTTGTCCTGACCGATGAAGATCCGCCCGCCGATTTCCGGCAACATCACCAGACGCACGAACTCGTTTTCCAACCTAACGGATTGATAGGAAACCGGCCTCGCCTCATCAAACACCTTGTCGATAAATGGAACGGGATAAACCTTGCCACACGACCCCTGATAAACACGCTTCTCGAAGAAGACCGGATTTTTTTCCGGCGTGCCGACGGGATAGGTAGGGATGATACGGGGCTCTAGGCTGGCGGTGACGGACATGGTTCTTTGATTTGAAATTTCAAATTTGAGATTTGAAATGGGATTCAGGACATCAATCTACTAACTCGCGTTCGATTTGTTCGAGCGATTTGCCTTTGGTTTCGGGCAGCCCGAACAACACCATCAGGAAGCCACCCACGCAAATGAGGGCATAAGTCCAGAAGGTATTACCGGCTCCGAACTTCTCGTTCAAAATCGGGAAGGTATAGGTCAGGATGAAGCACGCGAGCCACAGGAAGAACACCGAGGTGGACATCGCCGCACCCCGGATGCGATTGGGGAAAATTTCGGATATCACCACCCAGGTCACCGGCGCAAGCGTGGCGGCGTAACAACCGATCGCTCCAAGCACGAGGCCAAGCACCGGACCACCGAGAATCGAATTGTGATAACAATAGCCCACCAGCGCATAGATCACAGCGAGACCCGCCGCACCGAACAACATCAGCGGACGACGTCCGAGTTTGTCCACCACCGCCATCGCCACCACGGTGAAGACCAGATTGACGGATCCGGTCCACGCGATGTTCTTCAGCGTGTCATCGATACTGTATCCGGCCGATTTGAAAATCTCGCCTGCGTAGTTGAAGATCACGTTGATGCCGCACCACTGCTGGAAGACGGCAAGCCCGATGCCGAGCATGAGAATCTTGAAGGTCCGCCGCTCGAACAAGGCACCGAAATGCACTTTGCCACCCATATCATTTGCAAGTGTGGACTCGATCGACGCGAGCACATGGCTTGCATATTCCTCACCACCGATTTTAGCGAGGATGCGCGACGCTTTTTCGGAATGCCCGTTTTTCACCAGCCAGCGCGGGCTTTCCGGCACGACGAGCATACCGAGCAAGAACATCACCGAAGGTATCGCCGTCACTCCGAACATCCAGCGCCATCCGCTCGCCTCGTTCCATGCCAGCAATCCATCCGGCGCGGTGACCCAGCCCATCCAGTGCGGAAACTGCTTTGCAATCACCAGATTCACAACCTGCGCCAGCAACACTCCTATCACAATCGTGAATTGGTTGAGCGAAACCAGCCGCCCGCGCATCGCCGAGGGGGAAATCTCAGCGATATACATGGGAGATAGGTTGGATGCCAGACCGATCGCCACGCCGCCTAACATCCGCCAGACCACAAAACCATCAAACGATCCCGCCATTCCGGTGCCGATGGACGAAACCGCGAAAATCATGGCGGATAAAAACAACAACCGCTTGCGACCGAAACGATCACTCAAGCCCCCTGACATCAACGCTCCGACCAAACAGCCGATTAGCGCGCAACTCTGCGCCCAGCCTTTGTCCGAGGCATTCGCCAGTGAGAAAAATTTTTCGTAAAACGGAGCCGCGCCGCCGATGACGACCCAGTCATACCCAAACAACAATCCACCGAGTGCGGCAGTCGCTGCAATGAGCCAGAGATAACCGCCATGATGGGCGGCAGGCGCGATCGGATCTTCTCCGCCTGGTGCGGTAGTGGTAATAATTGCCATAGGGGTTTATTGGATGGATTTGTGGCGAACTCTAGGCACATGAGTGGGGGGCCTTCCATGGAAAATCATCGGAAATGCATGGACATTCCTAGGATTTAAAGAGACCCTGCGATCCATGCAGGCGACGACCCCGGAAAAGCGCCCCGAAGGATTTCCAGGCCAACGCTTGGTGATCATCCCGCCGGCCATCGCCGTTGAGGCATCCCGAAAGCCGGTGACCCGTGATCTCTGCGTCACCCACATCGGCACGTTTTTCGCGCCCGTTGGGCATTATGTCGAGCGCCAGCACGGCACCTCGCAACACATCCTGATCGCTTGCATCTCCGGCAAAGGATCCTGCACGCTCGCCGGTCGGGAATGGAAAATGGAGCCTGGCGACCTCTTGTTTCTTCCACCCCGCGAGCACCACGTTTACAGCGCAAACACACGCACGCCATGGACGATCTTCTGGATGCACTTCCGCGGAATACGCGCCGCCGACCATCTCGAAAACCTCGGTGTTTCCATAACGAATCCCATCGTTTCGGTGGACGATCCGGCCGTGCTCTTCGATGCGTTTGAAGACAGCTTCCGCCACGCCACCCATGGCTTCAGCGAGGCGGCGATGACCGGCCTCTCGACCGCATTCGGACGTTTGTTAGGTTTGGCAAAAGTCCACCAGCGCGCGCCGGGCACCCGATCCCGCCGCGCGGAAAACCGCCTGCTCAAAGTCCTTTCCCTGATGCGCGAGGACCTTTCTAGGCCATGGACGCTCGACGAACTGGCTGGAGAATCCCACCTCAGCATCCCTCATTTCACCGAACTCTGCCGCCGCCAAACCGGCATGCCGCCACTCGGCCTGTTGATCCGCCTGCGCCTCCAGCGCGCCATGGACCTACTCCAACAGGGAACCCACAATGTCGCGGAAGCCGCCTCCGCAGTGGGTTACGATGATCCATTCTATTTTTCCCGGCTTTTCCGCAAGCACATGGGAATCACTCCCTCATCATGCAGACAGGGACCTTGATCTGCCTACTGGATAGGAGCGAAGAGACGCGCGGCGCGGCAAGCGGCGCGGAACAGGAATGGCTTGCGGGTGAAATCCGAGAGCAGGGATTCTTCCGACCGGGCAAAATCGGCGGTCAGCATGTCGGTGACTTCCGCAACGAATGCCTCGTCGTTCGAGAACGCGGTGATTTCGAAATTGAGGCGGAAGGACCGGTTATCCAGGTTGGCGGTTCCCACCGAGGCGAGCCGCTTGTCGATGAGCATGACCTTCTGATGGAGAAACCCGCGTTGGTAGCGGAAAAGCCGGATGCCGTAGGGAATCGATTGATCGTAGTAGGAGAACGCCGAAAGCCAGACTAACAAATGATCCGCCCGTTCCGGCAGGAGGATTCGCACGTCCACACCACGGATGGCGGCGGTTTGCAAGGCGGTGAGCACACCCTCGTCCGGCACAAAGTAAGGCGAGGCAATCCAAAGTTTTTGGCGTGCCGAATTGGCGGCCTCAGCGACGATGAGTTGCCAGGAATCCCCCGGATCCGCAGGACCAGTGGGAATCACGGCGGCCACTTGGTCCGCCGTCTCGGCCTGGGTGTCCCAATGCAAATCGGGCACCTGATTGGCAGCCCAGAACCAATCCTCCAGAAACACCATCTGCACCGCCTGCACCACCGGCCCACGCATTTCCAGATGGGTGTCCCGCCACTCGCCGAAGCGTTGGTTGCGGCCAAGGTATTCATCACCCACATTCAGTCCGCCGATCAATGCCACCTCTCCATCGCTAATGACGATCTTGCGGTGATTCCGGAAATTCATTTGCAAGCGCGACCACCAAAAACGGTTGATGCCGAAAGAATGACACTCCACACCGGCCTCCCGAAGATCTTTCAGGTAATGCCGCGGCAGCTTGTGCGAGCCGATTTCATCGAACAGGAAATAGACCTTCACTCCTGCACGCGCACGCTCGATGAGCGCCTGTTGGAACCGCGTGCCGAGCGTGTCGCTTTTGATGATAAAGAAGTTCACGCATAGATAGCTTTTGGCATTGTCAATCGCCTCAAAAATCCGCTCGAACGTCTCGTCTCCGTCGATCAGAAGCCGGAGGCGGTTGCCTCGGGTAAATGGCAGCCCACCGAGAATGCGGGCCGCCCGCTCGAAGGCGTCGTCATCCGGTATATCCACCTCCAGCGCACGCAGCCGCTCATGCATCGATTCCGCGATCCTTCCCAGACGTTCGTCTTTTTTCCTACGCCCGCCAACGTAGCCTGAGAATCGGGTCCTGCCTAACATCCAATAGAGAGGGATCGCCACGAATGGCACCGTGAGCAACGAAATCACCCACGCGATCGTGCCTTGGGAGGTGCGCACATGCATCAGGGCATGCAACATGTGCAGCGCGCCGACCACGTAGAACGCCACCACCATGGTGACTCCATACCAGGACTCCGCTTCAAAGCCATGCACGAACATGAGGTGATTTTATCACCTGATTTCGATAGAACAAGTCCACATGTGTGATACCGTCTTCTTTTATCAAATGTGATTATTGTGATTATTATTGACGCGCTGATCTCCAACCTGCCATCCATCATCAACCAACTCTATAACCGCATCCGCCTGCGCCACATGCCAAATCGCATGAGAGAAACTCCCAATCATGAATGAAAATCCCAAGCACCTGATTCTAGTGACCGGAGCAACCGGATACATCGGAGGCAGGCTCGTCCCACTGCTTCTTGCCGCCGGACACCAAGTTCGCTGTCTGGTGCGCGATTCCAACCGGTTGTTTGGTCGATCATGGTATAACTCTGTAGAGATTGTTGAGGGAGACGTGTTTCGACCTGATAGTCTCGCCGCAGCCATGCAAGAGGTCGATGCTGCCTATTATCTGGTCCACAGCCTCGGTGGTGGCGCCGATTTCCATCAACAAGACATCACCGCCGCTACAAATTTCGGTGAAGCCGCCCGCGCCGCGGGTGTGAAACGCATCATTTACCTCGGCGGTTTGGCAGAAGCCTCACCGGAGCTATCTGAACATTTGCGCTCCCGTCAGCAAAGCGGCGACTCATTGCGTCTCAGCGGCGTTCCTGTCACCGAATTCCGCGCCGGCGTCATTGTGGGATCGGGAAGCATATCATTCGAAATGATTCGTTATCTTACAGAACGTGTCCCGGTGATGATTTGTCCGCGCTGGGTTTACACTCGCACGCAGCCGATTGGCATTCGCGAGGTGCTTGCGTATTTATCGCAATCCATCGAAGTTCCTGACAGCACCGGACTCATCATCGAGATTGGAGGATCACAGGTCATCACTTATGGGGAAATGATGAAAATCTACGCCGATGTCCGTGGGCTAAAGCGTTGGTTGGTGCCTGTTCCTTTACTGACGCCCAGACTTTCATCCTTGTGGGTAAATCTCGTCACTCCGATCCCCTCCGTGATCGCCCGCCCGCTGATCGAAGGACTGCGCAACGAAAACATCGTGCGAGACCCCACCGCCCGCAGGTTGTTTCCCGAAATCAATCCCGTCAGCTACCGCACATCGGTGGAGCGCGCATTGGCAATGTTGGACGCAGGCAAAATTGAAACGACCTGGAATGATGCACTGAGCACCTCGCAAGGCGATGCTGTTCCGGTCATCCTCACCAACCAGGAAGGCATGATTCGTGAGCATCGCCAGATGCGGGTTGCGGCATCGGCGGCCGAAGTTTATGGGATTTTCAGTGGTTTAGGCGGCAGGCGTGGTTGGTTTTACATGGATTGGGCGTGGCGAATCCGTGGATGGATGGACCGCATGATCGGAGGAGTGGGCATGCGGCGTGGCCGACGGGATCCGGATCAACTGCGAGTCGGTGACGCCTTGGATTTTTGGCGGGTGGAAATGATCGAGCCCAATCAAATGCTGAGACTGCGTGCCGAGATGAAAGTCCCGGGAAAAGCATGGTTACAGTTTCATGTGGTCCCGAGGGAGGACCACATGGCCTTGCTTTCACAAACCGCGTTCTTCGCACCCAAGGGCCTGATGGGCTGGTGTTATTGGTATGTACTCTATCCATTTCACGCGTTGATTTTCAGCGGAATGATCCGGGAAATCTCCCACCGGGCCGAGAACAACCACACAATTCTCAAAGAGACGCGATAATCCACACACTCACCAATGACTCACCATGCCCTCGATTTTCCACACCCGCACCCCACTCGCCGCCAGCGCGGAAACGATGTTCTGTTTCCACAGCGATCCACACAATCTCACGGAAGTCATGCCACCGACCTTGACTCTAGTCAACACACTACAACCCGGCACACGCCGAACCGTCACCACCGAACAACAGCAACAGGTAAGCCAGGAAAAGACCCTCCACGCCGCCGAACTTGAACAGGCGGGAAATGCCGCCAAGTCCACGACCACAGCCGACAGCGTTGGCCAGATCCTCGGCAAACTGCCGAAAAGCTTGATGGGCCCCTTCACCGACGGCGGCAGCGTTATCGGTGTGATCGTGCTCGCACTATTGTTAGGATATCACCTGCCGTGGGACAGCCTAACTGGTGATCGACCTCTGTGCCGTAGCAACCTCCGTCGGTGCCGCAGGCATTCCTTCCGCAGGTCTCATCACAATGAAACTGGTGTTCTCACGGCTGTGGGCCTGCCGCTCGAATGCAGCTTGCTGTTGATTCCCATCGATTGGCTCCTCGACCGCTTCCGCACCATGATCAACGTTTGCGGGGACCTCTGCGTTTCCTGCGTAATGGACGGACGGGAGCGCGGTTGAACCCGAAAAGCTTACCGTGTGGCGATGACTTCGACGGTGACACCTTTCAGGTATCCGGTTTCCGGAAGGGTGATGAGAACCGGGTGGTCCGCGCGTTGACCGTGTTCCGCGATGAGACGCAGGGATTTTTTCGCATCCACCGAGGCGTCTGCTAGATTTTCAAGGAACAACTCACGACTGGCGTGGTGGGAACAGCAGAACGTCGAGAGGATGCCACCTTTTTCCAGCAGCTTGAGGGAACGCAGGTGGATCTCCTTGTAGCCGCGCATGGCATCCATGAGCGTCTTCTTGTTGCGCGTGAAACTCGGCGGATCGAGGATGATGAGGTCGTATTCCGGTTTCGCGTGCTTGAGGAAATCGAAGACGTTGTGTTCGAGGACTTCCATGTCGAGGCCGTTGATTCTGGCATTGTGGCGTGCGGCATCGCAGGCGCTGGCCGAGACGTCCACAGCCGTGACTTTGGCGGCACCGGCCTTGGCGCAGGCGAGGGCGAATCCTCCCTGGTTGGTGAAACAATCTAACACGCGTTTGCCTTTCGCCAACTTGGCAACGGCTGCGTGGGACTCAATCTGATCGAGGTAGAGGCCGGTTTTCTGACCATCGAAGAGGTCGATCTCGAAATCCAGGTGATTCGCGCGGACGATGAATGAGCCGGGATTTTCACCATAAAGCATCTCGATACCGGGCTCCATGCCCTCGGCCTTGCGGAAGGGGGAATCATTTCGCAACACGATGGATTTCGGGGAAAACAGGGAAACCAGAGCGTCACGGATGATTTCCTTCCGCAGATCCATGGCCAGCGTGAGGGTCTGGATCGAGAGGTGATCACCATAACGGTCCACGATCAGGCCGGGGATGCCATCGGATTCGCTCCAGACGACGCGGCAAAGCATTTCATCGATGCCCGAGCGCTGGCGGAATTCCAACGACTGGCGGATTCGGCGCGTGAAAAAGTCCAGATCGAGATCCTGGCGGCGGCGGGAAAACCGTCGGGCGACGATTTGCGAGAGCGGATTGTAAATCGCCGAACCTAGCGGACGATCCCGAAAATCCTTGAGCGTGACGACATCGCCGGGCTGCGGATCGCCGAAGGATTTCTTGATTTCCGTGGCGTAAACCCACTCGTGACCGTGAAAAATGCGTGCTCGGGGAGCGATGATGAGTCCTGCCATGGCCGGAAACATGAGATATGGAACGGGCGCTTGTCGAATGCGAATTCCTACACCAGTAAAAAGTATTCCCTTTTCCCTAAAAAAGGAATACATTGCCCGTATGGCTGACACCTACAGCATAAAATCCGCACAACAAAAACTCTCGGCCTTGGTGGATGAATCGGCGGACCATCCCGTAACCATTACCAAACAGGGCCGTGCGGTGGCGGTGCTCATTTCGATCGAGCGAATGGAAGCCATCGGTGAAACCATGGAGCTGTTGGCAGATCCGAACGCGATGTCCGCGATCCGCAAGCACCGCGAGGGCACGGCGGTTTATCATGATATTTCCGCACTCGACGAAATATGATCACGGTCCGGATTCAAGATGAAGTGGTGGAATACCTTCGTCGTTTGGCACCACAACCCCGCCATGCGCTCCGTCTCGCGGTCAAGGATCTGGCGGATGAAAAAGGCGACATCAAGGCCCTCACGGATGAACTGGAAGGATTCTACCGCCTGCGGGTCGGCTCCCATCGGATCGTCTTCGAATACCAAGTCATCGCCGGCCAACGGGTGATCACCTGTGTTTTCGCCGGTCCGCGCAAGTGGATCTACGAGGTCTTCCAAAGCAGGTTGTTGGAGTGACAGATCATTTCGGATCGGAAACGCAGGAGGTAAAGAATGCATGCACTTCCTGCTCGTACAGCTGCATATTCAGCGACGCCGTTTCACCGTGTCCAGCGCCGGGCTCAAGCCGGAGTTTCTTGGGACCGTTATAACCGTCGAAGAGGATGCGCGCACATTCCGGAGGGATGGTCGCATCATCCAAACCGTGAATGAAAAAAATGGGAACCTTCAAGCCCCGGATGGCGGCCGACGTATTCACTTGATCGACACGCAGATCCGAGTCTAACCATCCAACCATCCGGGCAAAGACGGTCGGGATCTCCTTGAGCGGTCCCGGCACGAATCGGAACTGGTGACGCACCATGAGATCCAGACTCGAGAAAGCCGAATCGGCCACCACGGCTTTCATGCCCGGCATATCGGGAAGCGCCATGAGCAGGGACGAAGCCCCCATGGAAAGGCCGAAACCGAAAACCCGGTTCGGGTCCACGTCGTGTCGGGTCATGAGGTAATCCCATGCACCCAGCACATCCTGCCGCTCCCGGAAACCATAACTGATCGTGTGACCGTCGCTTTCGCCATGCCCCCGGAAATCAAAACAAAGAACCTGAAATCCCGCGTCCTGAAGCATCCATACGATCGGGAGGATGTCCGCGCGGTTTGCTCCAACACCGTGGCATGCCAGGACCGTACCCTTGTTATTCTTCAGAGGAAAGAACCAGCCAGCGAGGTTCATCCGTGGCTCCCCGCGTGACGGAAAACGAAGCTCCTCGAAACTCAGGCCCAGTTCTGGCGGCGGGACGCAGGATGCGAACTTCACCCGATGAAGCGAGAGCGTGGCTAGCAGGAATGGGATCAAGAGTCCGTAGAGAAGAAGCTTCGTCCCCACCAAGGCAGCAACCCCTCCGAACCGGCCCCGTCCTTTGGATAGACGCAAGCGCAGGGCATCGAAAACTTGGAAAAGATACAAAAGCAGAATCTCCAGTGAGGCCGCGAAGAACCAGACGGCAATCAAAACCTCCCTCCAGTTAACGGAGGCACTCATGAAATAAGCCATGGCATAGCAGTAACTGATAGGAACAAATATCACCACAACCCGGAGACTCCAATTCGCCAAAGGACTCTTGTGCTGGGCACGGGCCACGGGGATCGCGCGCAGGATGAAAGCCCCCGCGAGAACCCACAGCGGAAACAGCAGCCAAAAGGCCTCACTGCGACTTCCCAGCCAACGTGCGACTGCAATCCATGTGGCAGCCACGAGAATCACCAGGAAAATGCGTCTGGATAACAAGGTCATGGGCGTTGCGAAGTAGTGATTCTCTTAAGCAGGATGGGCACAAGGCCGTGATTTGAAAAGGTTTTTCGGAATTGGGTGTGAAATGGAAATACAAGGATCGACCTCTGGTCGGTCCGGCATGAAGGGATAAGGATATCGCAAATGAAACGCCTGGAAATCTGACCCTGTTCTATCATTCACTTTACATTCTCGCGGACTACTCGGAATGCCACTGGCCACTCGTAGTGGCACTGCACAATCGCGAAGCGCATCCAGCATGGCCGCTAGGCAAATCGAGTCCCTGCCTTCTTCACCCACTCCGCCGCCGCCCTTCCAGCATGGCCGCCGGTGGCGAAGCATCCTTGGATGAGATATCCGCCGGTGGGAGCCTCCCAGTCCACCATTTCCCCTGCGACGAAAAGACCCGGAAAACGCAGCACCATCAATGAAGAATCTAACTCGCTCCAACAAACACCGCCAGCGGAAGAAATCGCCTCCTCAACCGGTTGAGGGCCATCAAGGGCGATGACGCAGTGTTTCACCTCACGGGCAAGCGAAGCCGCATCACGCCATTCCCGCTGTGCTAGGATGGCGTGGACCGCCTCTCCCAGACGCCAGCGGGTGCGTGCCTCCGCAAGGAACCCACGTCGCACCGATTCCATCTTCGCCACCAACTGAACGACGGTGAAGGTCGGTTTGAAATCAATCGTGATCGCCGGATGCTTCATCGCCCTGAGCGCACTTCCTAACTGGTAGATCGCTCCTCCCTCCAGCCCGTATCGGGTGATGAGGAGTTCTCCATCGGCGGATTGATCACCTACGGTGGCTGTGATGTTCTTAATCGGTTTGCCCTCCGCGGCGGCCAGCACACTTTCGGGCCAGGCGTGCCGCCAACCGCAGTTGGCGGGCGAAAGGTCGTGACAGGCGATGCCGAGACTCCGGAAAACCGCGACCCAGGATCCGTCCGAACCGGTCTGCGGCCACGAGGCACCACCGAGAGCGAAAACCACGGCATCGGCCGAAAATAAAAAATCGTTAGAAAACTCCAACCGATGGGGGGAACCCGGAACGATCCCGGACCAACGGTGTTTCATCTCGAAGCGCACGCCCAAGCCGCGCAGTCGTGCTATCCAGCGGCGCAGCAACGGCGCAGCCTTCATCGCCTTCGGATAGACACGGCCGCTTCCGGCTTGGAAGGTTTCCACTCCGAGGCCTTGCGCCCACTCGCGCATGGCTTTGGAGTCGAAGTCGGCGAGCAACGATTCCCAGATGCCAGCTGGCTGGCCCGGACCGGAATAGCGGGTGACGAAACGCCCGGCATCCTCACCGTGTGTTAGATTGAGTCCGCCTTTTCCAGCAACCAGGAATTTCCGCCCCACTGAGGGTTTGGCATCGAACACGGTCACCGCCACACCCAGTGATGCCGCGACTTCTGCAGCGCGGAGCCCTGCCGGCCCGCCTCCGATCACGGCCAGTTGGGTGTGGTTTGTCATGCGTTCAGAAAATCATTCAAGGAAAAGAAAAATTTAACCGCAGATGGACGCAGATTCACGCAGATAATCAAAGTGTTGTGTAGATTGGAGCACTCATCCAAAGGGTTAATGTCCAACTATTCATAAGTCTCTTAAATTTAACGTTCATCTGTGTTAATCTGCGGTTCATTTTCCTCTTTAGCTCTCATTCTCCCTGCGCCTGGAGCCTCCAAGGCTGTAGAGCACCGGAAGCACCACCAGCGTGAGCAGGGTGTTGCTGACGATACCACCGATCACCACGGTTGCCAAGGGACGTTGCACTTCACCGCCGACTCCGACGTTGAAGGCCATCGGAATGAACCCCACGGCAGCGACCAACGCTGTCATCAGCACCGGCCGGAGGCGTGCCTTGCAACCTTCGAGAACGGCATCCACCCTTGGCACACCGGAATCCATGCGCTGTTTGATGAAGGTAACGAGCACCAGACCGTTGAGAATGGCCACACCGCTCAATGCGACAAATCCCACACCCGCACTCACCGTGAACGGCATGTCACGAATCCACAAAGAGAGAATCCCGCCGACAGCACCTAACGGAATTCCGGTGGCCACAATCAACACGTCACGCGAAGAGCGCAGGCTGAAATACAGCAACAGAAGGATCAGACAAAGCGCCAGTGGAACCACGAACGCGAGCTTGCGGTTGGCGCGTTCCATGTTTTCGAACTGCCCGCCCCACTCGACATGATAACCCTCCGGCATTGGCACGGCAGTGGCGATTTTCGCTTTAGCCTCGGCCACGAATCCGGCGACATCGCGACCGGCGACATTGCACTGCACGGTGATACGGCGCTTGCCCCACTCGCGGTTGATGGTGGATGGTCCTTCGATCTCCCCGACCTTGGCAAGTTGGCTCAACGACATGACTTGCCCTGAATCGGTTGGAATCAAGGTCGCACCAAGTGCTCCAGGATCCGACCGCTGGGCATCCGGCAAGCGTGCCACCAATGGGAAACGGCGCTGGCCTTGCCTCACCTCCCCGACTTTCCGGCTTCCCACCATTTCCACCACATCCAACACGTTGCGGGTGGGAACGCCGGAGCGGGCGAGCGCTTCAGAATCCACTTTCACCTGCAACACCGGCTGCCCAGTGATCTGCTCAACGGACACCTCGCCCGCTCCCTTGATCGAGGCCAGTGCTTCCTGCACCTGCCCGCCATACTGACGCAGCATATCCAGATCATCACCGTAGATCTTGATGCCAATGTCCGAGCGGATGCCCGCGATCAGCTCATTCATCCGCATTTCGATCGGCTGGCTGAAGGCAACCGTTAGACCCGGCATACGTGCAAACACTTCGCGCATCTTCTCCACAAGTTCGCCCTGGGTTTTCGCTTTCTTCCATTCCTCCCGCGGTTTGAGCGCGAGGAAAAAGTCGGATAGCTCGATGCCCATTGGATCGGTCGCGACCTCTGCCGTACCGAGACGGGTCCAGATGTTGGCGATTTCATCGGGAAACTCAGCAAGCAGGATTTTCTCCAACTGGTCGTTTTGGGAAACCGCCTCCTCCACCGAGACTCCGGCGAGGCGCACGCTGGTACCCACGATAGCCTGCTCACCGAGCTTGGGCAGGAATTCGCCACCGGTCCGGGATGCGAGAAACACCGCACCCGCCACCAACGCAACAGCAGCGGTTAGAGTCAGCCAGCGGAACCGCAATGCCAACGACAACACCGGCGCATAAATCCAGTTGGCGAGACGCACGAGCCACGGCTCCGACTCCTTGACCTTTTTCGGCAGGAACAAACCGGATAGAACTGGCACCAATGTCAGCGCCAGTAATAGCGATCCCGCCAGAGCGAAAATCATGGTGAGCGCCATCGGCTTGAACATCTTTCCTTCCACGCCTTCAAGCGCCAGAACCGGTAAGAACACGATCAGGATAATGCCGACACCGAATGCCACCGGCCGGGCGACCTCCAACTGCGCGAGATGCAGCACGTGGTCGCGTTCCTCCTTGGTTAATTCGCGCCCGAGCTTGTGTTGTTTCTCCGCGAGACGTCGCATCGAGTTTTCCACCATCACCACCGAACCATCCACAATCAGCCCGAAATCAACCGCTCCCAGACTCAACAGGCTGGCGGCGATGCCCGACTGGATCATCAAATCACCCGCGAACAACATCGACAAGGGAATGGCGGATGCAACGATCAGACCGGCCCGCAAATTACCGAGGAATCCGAACAACACCACGATCACCAACAACGCGCCGGCAAGCAGGTTGTGCTTCACGGTATCGATCACCTTATCTACCAACTCGGTACGGTCATACAGCACCTCCACCCGCACGTCGGAAGGCAGCGTCTTTTGAATATCCACGAGCTTCGCCTTGAGCGCGCGCGTCACCTCCGCGCTGTTTTCCCCCATCAGCATGAAACCAAGCCCGAGCACGATCTCGCCCTTGCCGCCACCGGTCACGGCACCACGGCGGATCTCGTGATCTTCCTTCACCTCCGCGACATCGCGCACACGCACCGGTGACCCCTCGCGCGAGGTGATCACGATGTTTCCTAACTGCTTGATGTCCGTGGCGAGACCGATGCCGTGAACCAACAACGATTCACCACCGCGCACCACTTGTCCGCCGCCGACGTTCTGGTTGTTTTTTTCCAGAGCCTCGAACAACTGGTCGAAGGTGATGCGGTGCTTGATCAGAAGCGATGGCTGGACGACCACATGGAATTGTTTTTCAAAGCCGCCCCACGTATTCACTTCTGCCACGCCGCGCACCTTGCGCAACTGCGGCTTGATCTCCCAGTCCTGGATCTCGCGAAGGTCTGTTAGTGATCGTCCGGGATCGGTGGAGCGCACGACATAATGGAACACCTCACCCAAGCCGGTGGAAATGGGTCCCATTTCCGGACGGTTGATTCCGGCGGGGAGCTCGACTCCCTGCAAGCGCTCGGAAATGAGCTGGCGTGCCAGATAGATGCTGGTGCCATCCTCGAAGGTGGCCACCACCTGGGAGAGTCCGAATTTGGAGATCGAGCGCATGTTGGAAAGCCCGGGCAGCCCGCTCACCGCCTGCTCGATGAGCATGGTGATCTGCTGCTCGGCCTCCTGCGGATTGAGCGATGGTGCGGTGGTGTTGATCTGGACCTGCACCGGTGTGGTATCCGGAAACGCGTCCACCGGCAGATGCAGCAAGGCCCTGCCACCGTAGAGGATGAGCAAACACGAAAAAACGCAGACTAACAGCCGGTTCTTGAGACAGAATGATATCAGATGAGTTAACATATTCGTTGGGTTTCCGGTGTTCAGTCGTCCGCACAACCCGCACCCAGGCGGGAAATGAGCAATTGGGATCTGAGCGCGAACGCATGTTGCACCGCCACTTCCTCACCCGCCTTGAGGCCCTCCGCGATGATCCATGAATCCCCGGACGACGCCCCCAGACGGACAGCGCGCGCATCAAACAAGTCATTGCCTAGTTTGATGAAAAGGAACGGTTTGCCATCGATGCGCTGGATGGCCGGTGCGGGAATCATCACCGAAGTTTCATCATGTCCGGTGATCACACGGGCTTGCGCGAACATGCGGGCTTTGATCAATCCATCCGGATTCGGCACCTCGGCGCGTGCGCGTGCCATGCGCGTGTGTTCGTCTAACTCGGCGCTGATCCAGTTGATCTTGCCTACGAACTTCCGCTCTGGAAGCGAATCCACCGTGAGTTCGACCTCTTGTCCGTCGTGCAGTTGTGGCAGGGAGATTTCAGGTATCGCCAGATCGGCCCACATCACCGAACGATCCGCCAGCGTGAACAATGGCGCACCTGCCTCCACCATCGCGCCGCGGACTGCGGTGCTGCCGGTGATCTCGCCAGCAAACGGCGCACGGGCATCCAACAGCACCATGTCCATCGGATTTTCAGCGAGTTGATCGATCCGCTCTTCGGAAAACCCGAGCGTCCGCATCGATTGGCAGGCGGCGCGGTGCTCCGCTTCCGCCTGTTGGAGGTCTTTTTCCGGAGTCACCCGCTGGTCGTGCAGCTTACGTTCGCGCTCCAACGTCTGATGCGTCAACACCGCCTTGGCCACCGCTTCCGCGACTGCTGCCGACCAGATTTTCGCGACGCTTTGTCCTTCTTTGACCTTGCTGCCAAGATCGACCGTCACCTCCTTGACGACTCCGCTCACAGGTGCGCCGATCTGCGCGTATTTGTTCCGGGCAAAATCAAATTCCGCATAACAATTGAATCCGTTTCTAGCATCCCCCGCCCCGGCCTTGACGGTTTCCACACCGGCCATGGCGATGGATTCCGCAGACGCAAGACGGAGTTTGAGCGACTCACCCGGCTTGAGCCCGGGGATTTTTTCAGGCCGACAGATACCGCATTCGCCAGCCGGCAGATTATGTTCCGGGCAAACTCCTGTTTCCGCTTCACTGCCACCACAAGCTCCTTCATGGGCGGCGTGACCGCCCGGTTCATCGGCGTGTTCGGATGACTTGTTGCAGGCCGGAAGAGCGAGCATAACGGCAGTGGCTAGGGCTTGTATGATAATGGATGATTTCATGAAAATTAATATGTTAGATTATATGATGAATGATTTTGTTTCGCAGACATCGGATCCACGAACGATTCCAGTTCCGCCCGGGCGGCATTGAGTTCGAAAAGTTTTTTCTGATAGGAAAGGCGGACTTCCGCGGTCATGCGCTGGGTGTCCAGCAGGTCAATGAAGCTGAATTTCCCCTGTTCGAATCCGGTTTTCACCAGGGCCAGCGCCTGCTCGCTCTTTGGCAGGACGCGTTCCCGATGCACGGCCACTTGCGAGGCCGCCGCCTTGAAGCGCGCCCTCACAGACCCCCACTCGGCCAGCAGGCGTTGTTCGGTGGCGACAAGCTCCGCATCAGCCTCACGTGCCCCGGCCACGGATTCCCTGATCTTGGATTTCCCCTTATCGAGGAACGGCAGCGGAATACTCAGACGCAATTCGACGAGATTCTCATTCACTGCCTCATCACGACCGGCCGAGATGCCAACCTTGGGATCCGGCATGTGATCGATTTCCGCGCGACGAACGGTGGCACCGGCGAGTCTGGATTTCGCTCGCGCGGCAACCATCGCAGGGTGGGAGTCCAACCAGGCATCTGGTCCGCGGTTCAGCGCGCTGGAAGAACCGGAATCGTCCAGCACCCCTGAGAGCGACGAGTTGAAAGCGGACGGCACACCTAACAAAAGAGCGAGACTGCGACGGGTCTCAGCGATTTTTTCCAATGCCTCGGAATGTGCGGTCTTCGCCTGTTCCATCTGGATTTCCGCGCGGAGTTGCTCCTGCAACGCAGAGTCACCGGCATCCGCCCGTTTTTTGGATGTCTCCGCCGAATACTCCGCCAGCGCGACCAGATCCTCAGCAACCTTCGCGGCATGCTCGGCTGTCAGCGCACGGTAGAAGGCGATTTTGACATCCCTTGCCAACTCCGCCTGATGGGCGCGCCAGCCAGCCTCTCCCGCCATGACACCAGCCATGCCTATTTCATTATCCAACCGCTTCTTACCGGGATAAGGAATGCTTTGGGAAATGCCAGCCATGTGTTTCGACCTCGCCCATCCCGATGATTTGGCTGGCATATCCTCCACCGAGAGTTCGAGTTCGGGGTTTTGCCAAAGGCGGGCCTGCCCGGCACGGCCGGCTGCGGCCTCCCTTCGCGCATCGCTCGCCTTAAGGTCCGGATTGTTGACCAGTGCCATGCGCACCGCCCGCTCGATCGTCAGGGACGCCCCGGCGGGTTCACGGCCTTTGCCCTGCGCTCCACCTGCGCAGCAGGTAATGACGGCGGCCGTCACGGCGCAAAATGACGTAATTCTTGTGATCAGATAGTTTTTCATGAAAATGATTTTCCCAGTGGATCTCTCCATTTGTTTGTTAGATATTGGATAACCCGGAGCAGAATGCCCGGATCATGGTAACGCGGGCAACGCGCCCGCATGGACTTCATCAGCAAACGGCTGACGGCGCGCGCGCGAGTGCCGCGGCGCGGAAAACAAATTGCCAGGGAAGATGCGCCCCAGATGAAAACGGATCAACCGGTGAAACCAACTCGCGCACCACAGCCGGCCTGAAAAATCGTGAAAAGGAATCCACAGCAAAATCATCTCCACCGCCGTGTGGCTGCGGTGACGAAACCGACCTCAATGTGATAAGATAGCACCCCGCATTCAAGGCACGGCAGACATGCCTTTCGCAATGGCAACCGGTAGCCTCGAAAGAACCCGCATCCATGGCAGACCCGCAGCACTCCGTGCCAGCGACATCACAACACATATCGAGATTTTCGGCACAAACCGCTGACATCATCCGACCATGCGCCGCCATCGGCAGCCATATTGCCAGCAACATCAGGATGATCCACCGAAGATTGCGCATCTCGAAACGCAACTTAGCCCGCCAAGGAAAACGCACAAGCGTGAAATCCCGGCAGTATGAAATATGATTCATGGGCGGGTTCTATTGCCAAATAAGCCGCCCGCAGCTTCAAGAAAGCATCGAAAGTCTTCGGATGACTCCAGCAGATATGAAATCGGCACGAATTTTTGATGATTTGGGCTTGCGCGCGGGAGGGTGCTTCTATTGACTCCGCCATGGCGGAGATTTCTCTAGGACTTTCATTCGACGACGTGCTTCTGGTGCCGGCTTTGAGTTCGGTTTTACCAGGAGATGCAGACCTTTCCACCCACGTTGCCCCCGGCATTCATTTGTTCTTACCGGTGGTTTCCGCCGCGATGGATACCGTATCCGAGCACGATCTGGCGATCGCCCTGGCCCGTGAAGGCGGCATGGGCGTCATCCACCGCGCCTGCCCGATCGATGAGCAAGTGACCATGGTTTCCCGTGTCAAACGCTCGGAAAACGCGGTCATCCTCAAGCCCCACACCGTCCGCAAGGAGGACACTGTGGAGCACGTGCGCGGCATCATGGCGAAAAACGGCTTTTCCGGGTTTCCGGTAATCGATGCCGACGGCATCCTCTTGGGCATGGTCACCGGGCGCGACGTGCGCTATCTGGACCGCCTGGACGCCACCGTGGCCGAGGTCATGACCCCGCTGGAAAAACTGGTGACCGCCCCGCCGACGACTGGTCTTGAGGAAGCCCGGCGGATTCTCTATCAGGCTCGTATCGAGAAACTACCGCTGGTCTATCCTGACGGACGCCTCGCCGGACTCATCACCGGATCCGACATCGAGAAGCGCATCACTTTCACCAATGCCGCGAAAGATTCCAACGGCCGCCTGCGATGCGGCGCCGCCGTAGGCGTGGGACCGGATTGCATCGACCGCGGCCGCGCCTTGATCGATGCCGGAGCGGACGCATTGTTTATTGATGCCGCCACCGGCCACACCCGCCACGTCATGGATGTCATCGGGAAACTCCGCGCGCTTTCAGATGTGCCGGTTGTCGCCGGCAACGTGGTGACCGAACAAGGAGCGCGGGATTTGGTCAAAGCCGGAGCCAACGCCGTTAAAGTGGGCGTGGGACCGGGATCGATCTGCACCACACGGGTTATCTCCGGCGTGGGCATGCCGCAATTCACCGCGATCCGCAATGTGGCGGACATTTGCCGGGAGCATGGCGTCAAAGTCATCGCCGATGGCGGCATCCGCTACTCGGGAGACATCGTCAAAGCGATTGCCGCAGGCGCGGATCTGGTGATGTTGGGATCTCTGCTCGCCGGCACCCGCGAAAGCCCCGGACAAACCGTCCATTTCCAAGGGCGTCGTTTCAAAACCTACCGTGGCATGGGATCGATCGGTGCGATGCAAAAAGGATCCGGCGACCGCTACGGCCAGAACAGCTCGGGCAAACTGGTGCCGGAAGGCGTCGAAGGACGGGTGCCATACAAAGGCCCGTTGTCAGATGTGGTTTTCCAACTCATGGGCGGACTCAAATCCGGCATGGGCTACGTCGGAGCCACCAATCTGACCGAGCTCCGGGAAAAAGCGGTCTTCACCCGCATCACCGCCGGTGGACTACGCGAAAGCCACGTCCACGACATAGTCATCACCGAAGAACCTACGAATTATCAACCGATCAGTTGATGGGACATTGGATATTGGGAGATTGGAAATTAGGGAAGAGTCCTGATCCACAACCCCAATATCAAATTATCCAATCCCGAATATCCTTTCATCCCCATGCACGATCACCATCACGTCGCCGTTATTGATTTCGGCTCCCAATACACCCAGCTGATTGTCCGCCGGGTGCGCGAACTGGGATTTTTCGCCAAGCTTTATGCCATCGAGGATTTTCCGAACATCGGGGCACCCGGTGCGATCATTCTATCAGGCGGCCCGCGCAGCACCAGCGAGGCGGATGCGCCGGATCTGGATTTCGAGGCGCTCAAGGCCTTCGGCGTTCCGGTGCTGGGCGTCTGTTACGGCATGCAGCTTCTGAACATCAAGTTCGGTGGCAGCGTGGAAGCCAGCGACCGCCGCGAATATGGCCCGGCCAATCTTTTCCCTGCGGAATGCAAGGGACTTTACGAAGGGGTTTCCGCATCATCCCAAGTCTGGATGAGCCACTCGGACACCGTAAAAATCCTGCCGGAAGGCGCGAAAGTGATCGCCACCAACCAGCACGGCACTCCGGTTTCCCTGCAATGGAACGATCGGTTTTTCGGCATTCAGTTCCACCCGGAAGTCACCCACAGCCATGAAGGTCTGCGGATTCTCCATAACTTTCTGCTGGAAGCGAGAGACCTGCTGCCATTCCGGATCGACGACCTCAAGCGTGAGATCATCCAAGGGATCCGCGAAAAAGTGGCGGGGAAACAAATCGTCTGCGGCGTGTCCGGCGGGGTCGACAGCACCGTGCTTGCCGTCCTTCTGCACGAAGCCGGCGCCAAAGTGCGCGCGATTTTCGTTGATCACGGACTCATGCGCAAAGACGAGGGTGAAGAAGTTCGCAGCAACTTCCACCGCATGGGTGTGCCCATCGAAACGGTCGATTGCGCGGAGCGCTTCCTCACCGCCCTCGACGGCGTGGACGACCCTGAGAAAAAGCGGGTGATCATCGGCAATCTTTTCATCGATGTCTTCTGGGACTCCGTGGGCGACGCGGAAATGCTCGCACAAGGGACACTTTATCCCGATGTGATCGAGAGCGCATCCAACGCCAAATCCAAAGCCTCCAAAATCAAGACCCACCACAACCGTGTGGACCGCATTCTTGAACTGCAGGCTCAGGGAAAAGTGCTCGAACCCCTGGCCGAGTTCTTCAAAGACGAGGTGCGGGCGCTGGGCGCCTCGCTAGGCATCCCGCATGACATCCTCCACCGCCACCCGTTCCCCGGACCGGGACTGGCCGTCCGCTGCCCGGGCGTGATCACTCCGGACCGCCTCCGCATCATCCGTGAGTGCGATGCGATCTTCATCGGCAAGCTCAAGGAACACGGTTGGTATGACCGAGTCTGGCAGGCATACGCCGGACTCATCCCGGTGAAAACCGTGGGTGTCAAAGGTGACGAACGCAGCTACGAGTGGGCGATCTCCCTACGCGCGGTGATCTCGGAAGATGCCATGACCGCTGACTGGGTGGACCTCCCCTATCAACTTCTGCGCGAGACGAGCCACCGCATTCTCAACGAAGTCAAAGGCATCAACCGCGTGCTCTACGACGTCTCCACCAAGCCCCCCGCAAGCATCGAGTGGGAGTGAGAGGCTGTCTTAAAATGGCAGGGACCGATCCTCCGGGCGGTCCAGAGCATGGAGAACGAATACTTGGAGAATGAGCGGATCACAGGAGCCAAGGCATTCGCAAATCATTCGCACCTCATGCACCGGACCGCTCGGAGAGCCGGTCCCTGCCTTCCATTCTCATTTCATGTGCGCAAAGACCGCACGGAGTGACGGTCCCTGCCTGTGGCAATATTCAGCCTCTGCGGAAAGGACCGCGTATCAAAGACTGGGAACCTGAATGCGCTTGCTGTAATTGAAGCCGTATTTGACCAACAGATCCGACGTCTTCAGATCAGTCAAAGCGGTTTTACTTCTGCGGATTTGATCGATCGCGGAGTCAGCGAGAACCGTGATCGAAAGTTCAACCGCCACAACGCGCCCGGCACTCAACTCAGCTCCCGTTACATTATCCACCTTCAATGTACCCGTTGCTACTCCCGCAGGGCGAACCGGATCTGTCACGACTCCTGTTCCCTTGATTTTCAGGGAACTCACTGACGGCCATGTTGTGGATTTTCCAATCGTGACAGGCACGGAGATTGTCTCTGTGACAACAGGAGTGACACCTGCTGCCGAGGTTACCCTGGACACCATTACATGGAAGGTGATAGTGAATTGATAGACGTTTTCACAAACAAATGCGCTCTGCTCCTCCAACTTGGTATTATAAGGGGCAAACGCCACATCGAGATCCGCCTTCCCTAACAAATCATTAAACGCCGGTTTCGGATCAATCAACAGCCTGTTGAACACGAAAGTTTTGTAAATGTTCACGCTCTTATCGATGGGATCCTTGTAGAACAACTTGTATGCAACACCGGAAACGTCACCCCCATCGTCCTTTTTTCCTTTTGTTGCATCTTGATTGCCAATATTGCCATCATATCGGTCGGTGGCTCCGGCGAAGAAAATCAACTTCGAATAATTGGAACTTTGCACTTTATCGCCAGGCACCTCACCGGCACTGATTGAACGGACGGCTGAAAGCCACTCATAGGAATTTCCGCGCCGGGTCACGAGGGACTCGAGATCATGAGCCATCGTATCGACCATGGCCTTAGCCTGACGTGAGGCTCGGAGTTCGGCACGACTGCGGTTCCAAGTATCGGTGGCCATGCTGGTGATGGAAATCAGAATGGTGACAATGATCGTGGTGATGGCCATGGCCACCATCAGTTCGATCAGAGTGAACCCCCGTTTGAATGACCGGAACCCGGATTGCGCAGGGTATGGAATTGGGGTCAACTTTTGATTGGAAGCTCCGGGCAAGTTGCCCGGGCCAGGTGGCGCGGGAATCTGGCCCGCCGCCTGTAACGGCCAAGTGAATCGGGAGGAAACTGAAGGTTCGATTTTCATGAGGATCTCCTGGAATAAAATTAACGTCTCACCGCGAGATTACGGGAAAATATCGGCTTAAGCGTCGGAGGATTGGCGATGGCCTTTCCGAATTGCTTGGTCAAAGCATCGTCGAAAGTTGACACACTCCGGTTGTTCAAGGCGAAGAAATCGGCGTTGAAGGCAATCACGGCTTCCGGATATACGTCCGACGTGGCGGCGGCGGCTCCGGTTTTGGGATCCGCAATCAGGCCTTTGGTTCCAAGGACCAGTTCGCCATTCTTGAAGATGAGCTGGGTGCATATCACGTAATACACCACACCTTCAACCGCTGTGAGGTCGTCCTTCAATTTCGTATCCGTCCTCACGCGCACCATCGTCTGCAGCGTATAATCCTGACCCGGCAATTTTCCAGTGGATTGGACCATGGGCTCCGGCGTGCCATCCGCCCGCAGCGACTTGGAAAGATCCCCACGATATTGATAGATAAGCAGCGCCGTACCGACAGTATTCGATCCCTTGATCCGGTTGAATGCCTTTTCAAAACCTGTTTTTTCCGTTTCTCCGGTTCTCAAAGTGACCAACTCCTGTTCCAGCGTGGAAACCAGCCGATCCGCTTGTTGGAGATTGATGGACTTCTTGATTCCTGCGGCTGCCGGGCCAAAGACAAACATGAATCCGGTGAGTAATACCATCAGCACGCCGATGGCGATGACTGTTTCCAGCAGTGTGAAGCCGCCTTTGCAGGACGATGATCGGGTTTTCATGGTTAGAATTTATCGCCGGGTGTGAGTGCCTTGACTTTGGATCCCATTTGATCCGGGGTACGGAATACCGAGGTGCTGCCGTTCCGCCAAATCACGAAACCGCCGAAATCCTTCTTAGCGCTGCTGGTGACCTTGGGAGGGGCGGCAGTCGAGGATTGGGTGTTGTTTCTAACACCGTTGCCGATGATGAAACTCATCCCCTGACCATCGGCCTGACCGATTGGCGCACAAATCCCCTGGGCATTGAATGGATAGATGTAGTAAGTGCCCACGTGAGCCGGCTTCGTGGTCCCGGTGAAGCGGGTACTGGATATCTCATCAAGATTCCCACTGGCGGATTCATGGCTTTTCATACTGAAAAGCCCGCTGAAAAACGTCTGCTCCGGCAGCAAAACCGCCCGGCTTGAAAGCGTCCAATTGAGTTTTGTCGGATCCTGCTCGTCACTCGGCTTGAGTTCGCCCGTTGTCGGATCCTTCACCACCTCCTCATAAGCGACCAGCATCCGGCGAAGGTCTTCTGAAGGCGTGTTATCGAGGGTCTTCGCCACCAGGACGCATGTCCGCAAACTCTTTCCGATTGCGACGGTCCGCGCTTCATTAAAAATCGATTCTGCCGTAGCGACGCCGCTGGTCACTCCCTTACCCCCCATTCCATTGATCCCAACCACAGCGACCGACATCAAAATCGAGATGATGGCAATGACTACAAGCATTTCCACCAAAGTGAAGGCGGAGTGATGAATGCTTGGCTTGATTTTCTTCGCAAATGATTGCATGAACTGTGAAGCGGGTTGGAATCAACATGCTTCAATTATCGCGGTTCACAAGCAAAAAAAATGTCAATACATCGCAGTTACGGGTTTACCCGATTTTCGGGAAACCTCCCCTGATTGGGACCACTGACCCAAAGCCATGCCGGGCGGACCATGTCCCTGACATCCTTGCGACTGGCCTCCCAGCCGAGCAATTGCCGGGCCAGAGAAGGATCCGCCACCAGGGAATCCGGGTCACCCTCGCGACGAGGGGCGTATTTCACCGGCACGGGTTTTCCGGTAACTTCCTCGACTGCGGCGATGATTTCTTTCACCGAGACGCCGACCCCCGTGCCAAGATTGCAGCGGACGGATTCCCCCCCTGCGACCAAGTGATCGAGAGCGCGGGCATGAGCATCGGCCAGATCCTCGACGTGGATGTAATCGCGGATGCAGGTGCCGTCCGGGGTGGCGTAATCGGTGCCGAAGACATCGAGATGGTCGATTTCCCCTGTGACGGCCATCATGACCCGCGGGATCAGGTGGGTTTCAGGATTGTGATCCTCGCCGATTTTCCCGTCCGGCGAGCATCCGCTGGCGTTAAAATAACGTAAACAGGCGCTGCGCAGACCCCAGGCATGGTCGCAGTCCTTGAGAATCCATTCGACCATCAATTTGCTGCGCCCGTACGGATTGATCGGGTTCTGACCGTTGCTTTCGGTGATCGGCAGCTTATCCGGCACGCCATAAGTCGCACAAGTGGAGGAAAACACGAAGACCTTGCAGCCGAATTCCTGCATGACCTGAAGCAGCTTGATGGGTTCCGCCGTGTTATTTTGGTAATATTTGAGAGGGTCGGTGACGGATTCTCCGACATAGGCGTAAGCGGCAAAATGGACAACGGCACCAAAACCGTGCTTAGCGAACAAC
Source organism: Akkermansiaceae bacterium (assembly GCA_903906515.1). Classification (GTDB taxonomy): domain Bacteria; phylum Verrucomicrobiota; class Verrucomicrobiia; order Verrucomicrobiales; family Akkermansiaceae; genus Luteolibacter. The sequence goes on along the minus strand of CAIVKO010000251.1, from coordinate 28,449 downwards.
GAGCGCACCAGATTCTGGTCCCCCACGTCGCCCACAACCAATTCGACGCCAGGATCCACAATCGCCTGATCGTGACCGAACACGAGGTTGTCCAGAACCACGACTTTTCGTCCCTGAGACGCGAGAAGCCGGACCGTGTGAGAGCCAATATAACCGGCTCCTCCGGTCACAAGAATCGGTGTATTTGATATCGTTGTCATTTTCCACCCACATCCAACCGGAAAACACGGGAAACTGTCAACCCATGCGAAGCGGGATATGAAAATATCCCTAAAAAGATCTCAAATGATCCCACTGAGCCGGATGAGCGTCAGATGATCTCGCGGTAAACATTCGGATGAGGCCGCGGAATCACCACCGCGTTGACCAACAGGCCAGCCTCGGCAATTACGGCGCGTCCGGCGTCGATCGCTGCCTGAACCGACGAGACATCGCCTGTCAGGGTGGCGAAAGCCTTGCCGCCCAGTGCCATCGCCAGACGGATTTCCATCAGGGTCACATTGGCCGCCTTGACCGCCACGTCCGCGGCTTGGATCAAGGTGGCGACGTTGAAGGCCTCCATGATGCCGAGCGCACCGTTCGGTTCGACCGGGCGCGAGCGAGAGAGTGCCGCGAACACATCCGGGTGCACCTTGGAAATGACGGTCTGGTCGATCAGGCAGCCCTTGGCAGCGGTACATCCGGCATGGATGGCAGCACCCACAGCCGCGACGTCGCCGCCGATGAGCACCATGAATTTTCCGGAGCAAATCGAGCGGGACAGGAGCAGTTTGACGTTGGAGGATTTGAGCATCGTATCCGCCACCAGAAATCCTGCGGCGATGCTGGTGAGTTCGATGAGTCCGATGGCGCGTTCGTTCATGATCGTAAAAAATGGATAACTAACAGTTTTAAATGGCGTTGAGGATGATCCGGGATGATTCCACGGCGGCGACCGTGCAAGCAAACGGCGCGTGAAGGACTGCTCCCATGGCATCCGGTGCGGGCTCGGCAATGACCTCGCCCATGGCAAGTGTCTGACCGGGCTGGACCTTGGCGATGGCAGGAGCGCCCGCATGTTGTTTGAGCGGCATCACCGCGCGGCGGGTGGTGAGCTCCGCGGATTGCAGCGGAGCGGCGCTGTCGTAGATATCGATATCAAGGCGCTTCATCAGGCTCTTGATCGGCACGCGCCGACCGTCCGCCATCGGATGGACTTCCACGGTCTGGGAGCCCGTCCATTTCCAATCCAACTTGCGCAACACGACCTTGGAGTCGTCGCAGGCTTCTTTCGGGAAAAGTCCTTCCGGACAGGCATAGAGCGTGCAAAGGCCGCACGAACAACAAAGACCCGCCCACTCGCTGAACTTATCGGCGCCGGTGGCGGTGAAACCGAGCGAGCGCATGACCTGGTGCGGCTCCACCGCATAACCTAACAAAAACCTCGGGCAAAACTCGGTGCAATACCGGCATTGGTCGCAGGCGGACTTGCCGATGGCCGCCATCTGGGTGGCTGGCTTGAGCTTGCGCATCACCACCGGATGGTCGGCGGGCAAAACGATCGCACCTGCGGTGGTTTTGGTAACCGGACGGTCGAGATCCGCGGTGGTCTCACCCATCATCATGCCGCCGATGGCAATGACGGGATTATCCACGGTGGCTCCGCCGGCGGCCTCGATGCACTCGCGCAGGGAAATCCCCAGAGGAACCACGAAAGATGCAGGATTTTTCACCGCTCCGGCGATGGTGATCGTCTTGCGGATCACCGGACGACCTTCGGCTGCGGCGGCCACGTTGGCGAGGGACTCCACATTCATCACCACCACACCGACATGCAACGGGATGCCAGCTGGCGGAATCAGGCGTCCGGTCACGGAATGAACGAGATCGTATTCATCCCCGGCCGGATAGTAGTCTCCTAACAAATGGACGCGTGCACGAGTACCCTCACAGGCTGCCTGTGCGGCCGCCACCGCATGTTTTTTCTTCGCCTTGATAGCGATGACCACGTCTTTCGCCCCTAACGCATCGGCACAGAGCAGGATGCCTTTGACGACATCCGCGGCGTGGTGTTCGAGCACCGCGGCATCCTTATGCAGCAGCGGTTCGCATTCCGCGCCATTGGCGATGATGGTATCCGCCTTGGCCGCGAGCTTGACGTGGGCGGGAAAACCACCGCCGCCGGCACCGACAACCCCGGCATTGCGCACATGATTTACAAGAGACATGATCGAAAAGTGAGAGTAATTTATATCGGGAACGGGAACGCTGAAATCACTGCGGATTCATCTCCTTCTTGATCTCACCGGTGGCAGCGGGTGTTTCGGGCGAGGGCACGGACATGCCGAGTTCTGCGGCGAGATCTGCGAGAGCGATGTCTTCGAGAGCCTCACGCTCGGAGGCCTTTTCCTTGAAACGGGTGGTATCGATGCTGTCGCGGGCGACACGGGCGCGTCCGGCGGCCTTGGTATTTTCCTCTTCAACCATCGTGTGGAGACGGTCCAGAGTATCGCCGGATCCGCCGATCTGGGTGAGCATGCCGCTGGCCATCTCGTTCATTTCGGCGAGGGCCTTGTTCATCTTCATGCTGTCGAGATCCTTGCGCAGCGACTCGATCTTCTCGCGGGCGACCTTCATCGCGGTGTCGCGGGACATGACGAGTTCCTTGTAGGTTTTCTCGGCATCGGCGAGTTGTGAGCGGTTGTCGGCGAGGTCCTTCCGGATGCGCTGGAGTTCGAGGGCGATTTCACCGGCGAGGCGCTGGTTGCCGGCGCGAAGATTGGCGGCGGCCTTGGCCTTGAGGCTGGCTTCCTCGGTCTCCTGGCGTTTCACTTGGGCAATGAGTTTCTCGCAAAGCCCCGCATGGGCGGAAAGTCCTTGATTGAACTGGGCGATCTGGGTGCGGAGGTTTTCCTTTTCGAGTTCGAGCAAGGCTTCCGGATTGCGTTTTTCAAGGCCGGAGATGAAGAGTCCTAGGAACCCACGGAAGATATTGGACAGTCGGCGGAACATGGCTTTGGTTGTTGGTTAGGGATGGCTTGGAGAAGAGGGTGGCAGAATCATGGACAGCAGAATAATTTTTAGATTAAGATAGATCCTTAAAAAATGATTCTGCTGTCCATGATTCTGCCAAAAATATCGGATTATTGTCGAATGGCGGTGCGGGATGACGTGCCTGATAAGAGCTGCGGGGCGGGTTCGTCGTCGTAGATTTGAGAGAACGAGGTTTCCGAGAAGATTTTTTCAGAGGACTGGAGAGATTGCGAGATCGAATCGATCTGGGTACTGAGACCGGCGGTATCGCTCATGGTCATGCCGACTTCGCAAAGGTGGGTGATTTGCTGTTCGGTTTTGTCGATTTCCGCAGCGGCGAGTTCGAGACCCTCGGACGCCTGTTGATGGTTTTCGACACGCTCGCGGATGGTCGTGATGCGCTCGCGGATGGAGGTGACCAGGCGGCTCTCGGGAAGGCCGGCGGCTTTATCACGCGCTTGGGCGGTGGCGAGTTGCGCTTCGGCGGAGTGCAACTCAGCCTCAATGTCCTCGCGGCGGGTGGCCCCGAGGAACCGTTCCAAGCCGGAACGCTGGTGAAGGAGTTTGAGGAATAGCCAGAGCATGCGGTCCAACGACTCGCCGCGCAGATCATCGACGCCGGGGCTGCCTTCCTTGATGGCCATGCTGCGCCGGAGATCGACGAGTTCCGCACAACGTCGGCGGAGGGTTTCAAAGCGCTCGGCATCGCTCTTGCTAAGGAATCCCATAAGTTGCTGGAACCGCTGCTTGGGATCCACTGGGAGAGGCGGCGGCAATTTGGCCTGTCCTTTCAGAACGTTTTGAAATCGCGGATTCATCCCTAAAAAACCGAGATACCCGAGTTCAGCCGCAGCAAGGAAGGGAAACCAGAGCAACGGCGCACCGCTGAGAACGGCTACAGCCACTCCGGCACCCAAACCAAGCAGGTGCCAATGCCAGGTAAAGGAACGCTTCAGGGCCACGCCCAAGCCTTCGGATGTTCCCGTTGAGTTGCTCACGATGAGGAATGTTGTTTTTCCCCTTCCAATTTGTCGAGCAGCGATCGCACATGGCGGACGGATTCCAAAAATGCGGGCTCCTGCTGCATTTCACGCGCCGGGCGGTCCGGCGGAGCGACGGCGAGTTGGTGGGCGATGGTCCCGGGGGACGGGCTGAAAATGAACACTCGGTCGCCAAGATAAACGGCTTCCGGAACATCGTGGGTAATGAAAAAAACGGTGGCTTCCAACTCGCGCCAGAGAGAGACGAGCAAGTCCTGCATGCGCTGGCGGGTGGTGGGATCCAACGCACCAAAAGGTTCGTCCATCAGGATGATGCGTGGATGCATGATGAGCGTGCGGGCGATCGCCACGCGCTGGTTCATGCCGCCGCTGAGTTGGTGCGGGTATTTGTTACCGTCGTTTTTCGGATCGAGGCCGACCTTGGCAATCCACTCGCGGGCGCGTTCCCGGCGTTCTTTTTTCGCGACTTGCTGGCATTCCAGACCGAAGGCGACGTTATCGATCACCGTGCGGTGCGGGAAATTCGCATAATCCTGGAACACAAAACCCCGGTCCGGCCCGGGTTCCGTGACAGGTTGGCCATGGACCATCACCGTGCCCGATGACGCGGGAAACTGCGGGGCAAGCCCGGCGATAAGTCGCAGCACCGTGCTTTTTCCGCATCCGCTGGGACCGAGCACGCCGATAAACTCGCCGATTTTCGGAATATTTTCCACGGCGAACGTGACATCCTTGATCGCGGTAAACGCGCGGCCAGTGCCGGCATCAAAGGTCTTGGTGACGCTCTTGAAATCCACAACCAAGGGCACGCCCGCCTCCGGATGCGCGGCATCCTTGAGCTCGCAAGGTTGCTCGGTGACTGTCAGTTCAATTTTCGCCATGTTTGATATGAGGAAATAGCTGGCGCTGGAGCAGCATGATCGTGCGGTCGATGGCCCATGCCACCAGAGTAATGATGAAGAGGCAGAGATAGACGTGCTCCATGAACCCGCGGCGCTGGCTATTGATAATGAGTGCACCAATGCCGGACTCCGCGTTGATCACCTCCGCAAGCATGATATATCCGAAAGCCAGGCCGAAAATCAGACGCAGGCTATTGACGATGTCCGGCAGCGCGAGCGGGAAAATTACCTTGCGTGGAACCTGATGGGCGGCGATCGGAAACCACAGCGCAAAACCCACGGCAAAGCCCCCGGCGAAACGCAGCCATGCATTCACCGATGCCAACTCCATCGCTATCGTCCGGGTGAGATCCTCCCGCATCAGGTGCCAACCGGTCATAATGCACAGCCCGTAGAGCACCCCCGTCACACAGGCGATCCGCACGCCCTTTTGCCGTGATCCACGGGCACCCAGAGTGTAGGCGGTATCGATGAATCGGTCCGGCACGGCATTGACGATATTGACAGTATCGAAAATCACGAAACCCACGGTGGCGAGGAAGATGAACATCACCTTGTTGAACTCTCCGATGCCAAACCAGATCATGGTGATCGGAATCAACGCCGCGATCGGAATGCTACGACCGAAAATAACCGGCGGTTTGAAAAACGCATTCACCCGCAGGTAGCTGCCGGCCACGACGCCGAGCGGCACGCCAATAGCTGCGGATAACAAAAACCCGCCAAGCACGCGGACCAGGGAAATGAGAATGCTGCGTGAAAGCCCGCGGTTCCAGAGATCGGGAAACGAGGAGAAGGTTTCCCACGGACTAGGCAGTGTCAACGGACCGACCAGACGCGAGTCCACACTTCCCAAAGTGAGCAACCACCAGACAAGCAGGATAAACCCCACGCATAACGCTCCGTAAACCAGTCCTTCCTGGTAACTCGGTGCATCGCGGATAGTTCGCGCCCGTTTCAGCCAATCTGCTAACATGGTATGGCGGAGACGGTAAATTACTCGGGATTTTCGAGAGCCACCACCTTGATTTCCACACGGCGGTTGAGGGCGTGGTTGTTAGGGTCCGCCGCATCAAACGGCCGATCCCAGCCGACCCCGTCGGTGGAGAACTGGTTAACGTTGAAATTGGGGAACTTCTTCAGGATTTCGGTTTTCACGGCAGCGGCACGGTTGCCGGAAAGATCCTTGACCGTCTGCGGGCTGACCTGTCCGCGCATGGAGGCATCGGTGTGGCCTTCCACTACAATGTTGGCACCACCGTATTGGGCGGCGAGCTTGCCGACTTCCTCGATCATGGCATCAACCCCTGGCTCGTAGGGTTTCTCGGTGTCCTTACCATTTTCACGGACCGTCACAACTTTGCGCAGGTCCCACGAATTCGGGAAAAAGTGCAGGGTGACCACCTTGGTTAGAATTTCAGACCCCTCGGCCTTGATCGTCAGGGCGGTCTTGGGTGCGAAGTTGATCTGGTATTCGTTGCGGCTCGATTTGAACGGCTCTTCGTTTTCCAGCTTTTGAAGGATCGAGAAATCCATCACCTGATCAAACGGGACAGCCTGGGTGATGCGGTTCATTTTCCGATAGAGCAGGTAGGCGGTATTCCAAGTACGCTCGAAGTTGGCCGGATTGTTCTGATTCATGAAGAAATCGCGGTTTTCGGCGTAGTTGGTCGAATGGGCGTCACCGAGCATACCGAGAGTGTCCGCCTCAGGGATACTATAGAGCTTGGACATCAGGGCGGCAGCCTGCTTCTTGCCATCCTCGGTTTTTACTTTCGCCATGCCTTCGAAAATACCGCGCACCAGACCTTCACAAATATCCGGATGATCACGGGCGAAGTCAGCGCGGGCGAACCAGACATCGGCAATGAGCTTGTTAGCGGTGGAGGTGCTCACCAGCATGTGATTACCCTTGATTTCACTGAGCGTGTAAATATCCGGCGCCCATGAAACGCAGGCGGCGAGCGACTTGTCGGCATTGAATGCCGCGGCGGCTTGGAACGCATCCTCCGTATAAACGAAGTTCACCTCCGCCGGCTGCACACCGCCATTCACCAGCGCATTGAGCAGGAAGTATTCAGACGGCGAATTCTGCGCCAGCACGACTTTTTTCCCTTTGAGGTCGGAAATCGTCGGACTGTTAGGATCTTTGGCGGCACTGCGACGGATGACAATGCCGTCACCTCCGTTAGAGAAGTCCACCTGTTGGAAAATCCGCGGCATGATGCGCGGGTCCTTTTTCAACTGGTCCATGAACAACGGTAACATGTCGAGCGTGGCCCAACCGATGTGGACATTACCGGAAGCATAAGCATCGCGCATGGCCACCGGGTTATCGATGAGCACGAGTTCCACCTTGAACGGCTCGCCACCGGGAGTGGTCCACACCTTGCCCGCAGTGCCACCGCCATTCTGGAGAATGATGGGAGCCCAACCCGCCCACACATTGAGAGCAAATTTCACCGTCCGCATGTTCATCGGCTTGTAGGCACTGGTCTGGGTGATCGGTGGAAGTTTCTCGCTGGGTTTGAACACGTATTCCTTCACCGTGGTCGGCGCATTGGAATCCGGAGCTTCCACCCCCTTGGCTCCGGTCAGCTCATCCTTGGAAATGGTTCCAACCTGAGTGGTCTGGTCTTTGGGGAAAAGCACACTGCGGAATCCATAGGCCAGAAGACCAACGACGACACAAGCGAGGGCGATGAAAAACAACGGTTTGGGGCGGGCTTCGTCACTCATAACGCCGGGACATTGAGAAAGAATCTGACAAACTTCAAGCCCTCACTTCATGATTACAAACATTGCCGGAAATTCCAACAGATCCAACCATCTTCAACTCAAAAGCCATTTCCTAGCATCCAAGTGAAGTCATCCTTTTGCAGGCCCAATCGTTCCTCCTTCGATAAACACGGCCTTGGTGTTGTTTTGGTGGCGATCATCCTTGCCGCGGGCAATGTAAGCAGGGCGGCATTCACCGTCTTGTGATTGGTAGACAGGTCACACCGTAATCAACTCGGTCCGGTGACCCGGATGAGCCAGGGCAGGAATTACCCTTGAAAGGAAATTGGAGATTTGAAACCAGTCAGTTACCGGAGACGTCCACGCGGAAAAATGTGGTTTTTTGCCAGAAATCCGTTTTTTTTGGGAGGGCTCTTGAAACATCCGCCGGACCGGACCGGAAAACGGCGAAAAAGGAGTTACAAGTGGAACTGAAGCGCGGAAACCCTCAAAACAAGCAAGCATCGCAGAACGCTGGAATCTGGCCTTATCGGGACGTTTCATGGCGATTCTGATTCGCGCGAACGTTGATCTCCGAGTCGTTTTGCCAATAGTTATTTTGGTGGCAATTTTCCGGCATGTGGACCATTCACGACTGGGATCACATGATTGTTCTTCACCCGCGAAACGGGCCGGACAAAAATTCGTTTTCACGGGCTCAAGGTTTTGATTGATTTGGGGTGCACTTCCGGATTACCCTGTCTCCCCCGAAGGTTGCGTTCCCGACATTTCCGTCCCGAAGGCCGCTTCCGGGCCTAATTTTCACTCTTGAAGCGATGAATCCAGACCGAGCCACCCTCAATTTCCTCAACAGTTTCCCCGAGGAATCCCGCAAACGTGGGGAAATGCTGCAAAAAGACGGAGCCGTCACCCAGATTTTCGGTAACCATCTTTTCATTCAGGGTCGTGTCGAGGATGAGAGCGGCACCTTCCGCACCAGCCTCCGCCTTCAAGGAAACCGCTGGTTCGGATCCTGCACCGCCGAGGACGAGATCATCGCCGGTGCCTGCCAATACGCCACCATGATGGAGCGCATGCACCGTGGCGAAGACCTCCCGGAATCCCCGAATGAGTTCGACGACACCCCAGTGCTCGACATCATCGAGGAGAAACTCGGCCGCGAACTCGATGACAAGGAGGCGGATTTCGTCACCAAAATCGAAAAACGCTACCGCCGCTACGTGATCGAGGGCGAACTCCACGACCACGACATGGTCCGGATCAGCCCGCGCTGGGAAATCACCACTTACGAACCGCTGGAACTCTGGCCCATGCCACCCGGCGACATCCTGGAGTTCTGGAACTACATCGCCTACGCGTTTTACAAGAAAAAACTCCCCTACCCGGAGTTCATGAGCGTGATCACCGATCTCGGGCATGTGCAGAAGAAGATGGCGGATTGGGAACAGGAGCGCGAAGTCGCCTCATGGTATGAACGCATCGAGCAGGTCAACGAGCGCCCACCGCAGGACGAACCCCTCACCGTCGCATTCAGGCTCGTCGCCACCATCAACGAGGCCCGCATGGAAGTGCGCTCGGAGAAATCCCACACCTGGCTCCAACTCCGCGAGAAAAACGACATCGAGCACTACGTCGCCCTTCACCAGGAAGGTGCCCTGCTGATGGACGCATCCAGCCAGACACTCTGGGAACACTACCTCGCTTTCTATCGGAAATTCGGCGATACCACCCTCGATTTCGACCAACAGGAATCCTGCCGGTTCATGAACCGGGTGTTCCGCCAACCCGCACTCAAGGGCTACATCGTCAACCTCGACGAAAAAGATTTCAAGGTCGTCGAAGACGCCCTGCGCTGGGTCTGCGAGGATGATCCGTATGATGGCAAGAGCTTTGCCCTGCAACTCGTCACCGCCAGCGGTGAAAACGTCTCCCACTCGGTGCGCCTGCTCCCCGGCCGCAAGGAACTCTATCAGTCCGACGAAACCGTCTTCCCCGGCCCACCCCGCTGGATCGAGGAAACCGACGTGATGCCACGCTATCTGATCCCGAAACGCGTGATCGACTCGCTCGAAGGCGTCGAATTCCTCCGCAAGATCGGCGCGGACCTCCCGGAATCGCTGAAGAAACGCGTCACCGATCTCGAACTGAAACCGAAGTTCGAAATGAAGCTCGTCGCAGGCCTCACCGCCGCCGAGACCGAGCACCTTGTCGTCGATGTCACGGCCGTCGAAATCAAGGGACGCCGCACCGAGCGCCTCACCAAGGATGGTTGGGAACTCGCCGAACAACAAGCCATCAAGGGCAAACAACTCCTCCGTTTCGCCCGCGAGGCACTCTATCCGGTGCCCCCCATCCTCGATGACATGGGCCTTTCCTACGACGAAAAGTTGTATTCCTTCAAATCCCGCATCACCAAACAATTCCCCGAAAAATTCGCGGAATGGATCAAGGCGATGCCCCCGGAAATCGAACTCGACATCGACCTCCGCCTCCGTTCGATCCTCGCCGACCCGGTCACGGCCGCGGTGCGCTTCGAAGTCGTCGGCCAGGACATCGACTGGTTCGACCTCCGCATCGTCATCGACGTCCAGGGCGTGAATCTATCCAAAGCGCAGATCCGCCAACTCGTCGCCGCTCGCGGCGGGTATGTGCGCATGGACGACGGTTCATGGATGCGTTTGGAAATCAAACTCGACGCCGACCAGCGTGAAGCCGTCACCCGTCTCGGTCTCGATCCGTTCGACTTGTCCGGAGAAACCCACCGGATGCACGCCCTCCAACTGGCCGATCCAAAGGCCGCCGAGGTTTTCGACCCGAAAGCTTGGGAGCGCATCAAGAACCGCGCCGGAGACATCCAGCTCGAAGTCAATCCGGATCTCCCGGACGGACTCAATGCCACCCTGCGCCCCTATCAGGTCGATGGTTTCAAATTCCTTGCCTATCTATCCGTCAACAATTTCGGCGGCATCCTCGCGGATGACATGGGTCTCGGCAAAACCATCCAGTCGCTCACCTATCTGCTCTGGCTATTCGAAGAACACCGGCAAACCGGTGGGCCGAAAAAACCGGCGCTCGTGGTCTGCCCGAAATCGGTGCTGGATGTCTGGCATGGCGAGGCGGAGAAATTCACGCCTCAGCTCAATGTCAAGATTCTCAAGAACCGCGACGACATCGATGTCGATTATATCCAGAACCACATCGACATCCTCGTCCTCAACTATGCCCAGCTCCGGGTCTGCGGCGAGGAACTCAACGGCATCAAGTGGCTCACTACCATCCTCGACGAAGGACAACAGATCAAGAATCCGGACTCCAAGGCCGCCAAGAGCGCCCGCGAACTGGATTCCCAAAACCGCCTCGTGCTGACCGGCACGCCGATCGAAAACCGACTGCTCGACATGTGGTCGCTGATGGCCTTCGCCATGCCCGGCGTGCTCGGTTCCCGCGCGTATTTCAAGAAACGCTTCGACAAACGCAAGGATCCGCTCAGCCAGTCCCGCCTCGCCTCGCGCCTGCGGCCGTTCCTTCTCCGCCGCACCAAGCTCCAGGTCGCCCAGGACCTCCCGCCGCGGACCGAAGAGGAGGTTTACTCGAAGATGGAGGGAATCCAACTCGAACTCTACAAAAACGAACTCAAGCGCATCCAGAAAGCGTTGTTAGGCCTCGATTCGGACGAAGCGGTGAAGAAAAACTCCTTCGCCATCCTCCAAGGGCTCATGCGCCTCCGCCAAATCTGCTGCCACCCCGGCCTCATCGATCCTAAATACCTCAAGGACGAGTCCGCCAAGATGGAATCCCTGTTTTATCTACTGGATCAACTCCACGAGGAGGGCCACAAGGTGCTCGTGTTCTCGCAGTTCGTCTCGATGCTCGACCTCATCAAGGCACGGCTCGAACTCGAAAACCGCCCCTACAATTACCTCACCGGCCAAACCAAGGACCGCAAGGGCGAAATCGAGCGCTTCCAGACCACCAAGGATCCCTCGGTGTTCATGCTCTCCCTCAAAGCCGGCGGATCAGGTCTCAACCTCACCTCCGCGTCCTACGTCATCCTTTACGACCCATGGTGGAACCCCGCCGTCGAAAACCAGGCCATCGACCGGACGCACCGCATCGGCCAGAAGAACAAGGTCATCGCATACCGACTGCTCACTCGTGACACGGTTGAGGAAAAAATCCGCATCCTTCAGCACCAGAAGACCCAACTCGTCACCAACGTGCTCGGCGACGAAGGATTCGCATCAAACCTCGGAATCGACGACCTCCAGTTCATCCTCACCCACAGTATCGACGAGGACGACGAGGAGATGCAGAAGAAAAAATAACCGGTCATCCCGGTGCATCAGGCCGTTTCCCCATCGCGGGAGCGGCCTTGTCTTCCTCACACCACTGCCTATCAGAAGTCGAACATCGCCTGAGGGCCCTTTTTGGGCTTCGGCTCGGCATCCATCCCGTCACGCAGACCGGAGGCGGCAAAACGGATGAAGCGGCTGAGGATAACCTCCATGCTCGGATTACCCGACGCTCCCTGGGTCATCCGGTGAAGTAGATCCTGCTGCATCAGCATGTGGATCATCCCTCCGATCATGAAGTGGATTTTCCACACCAGTTCTTCGGCGGGAACCGACGGCAGGGTTTTTCCCAAGGCACGGGTGAAACGCTCGCTCAAAACCTTGAACTGGCTCTCGATCTCAGCAGGAATCCCCTCCCCCTGCATGGCGAAAATCCGTCCGATCAGTTTATAAAACAAGCGCTCGGACAACTCGGACTTGCGTACTGTGCCTATCAGCGGCCGGACAAAAGCATCAATGATTTCTTCCAGCGGGACGGCCTTGCCCGCATACGTCCGCTCCACTTTGTCGAGTCTGGCAAGGCGCTCCTCATTCACCGGCGCGATGTAGCGCGTCACCACCAACGCGATCAGCGCGTCACGACTGCCAAAGTGGTAATTCACCGCCGCCACATTGGCCTCGGCAAGCTGCGTGATGTCCCGAACCGAAACGGCTTCAAATCCGCGATCGGCGAACAATTGCTCGGCCGCTTCAAGCAAACTCCGCTTGGGTTTGGAATGGGGGAATGTGAGATCTCGCATGGCAGACCGCTATCCAATCGAAGTCGGCGGGTTTGTCAAACGAACGATTCAATCAAACGGAGCGGGCTGACTTACCTGGCTGACGGAGATTTTCAAGAGACAGATTGCGGCTTGGGTGGTTTTAAGGCACAAGACGTCCGCCACACATGACCCAGCTTTTGATCGAACCTGCCCGCCGAGCCGGATGTGAGGACATCCAGGCACTTGCCGAAGTGCTGAAATCCGCTGCCCAGCGCCAGCGTTCTCCTATCGACGAGGTGTTGGATGCCGGGGTGGTGGACGAGGAACCCTATCTACGGGAACTCGCGCATGACCTTGGAATGGAGTGGCTTGCAAGCATTCCGATGCCCGAAGTCCCGCTGCCCCTGCGCGAGGCCTGCGGCCCCAGAATCGCCCTGCGCCACCGCCTGCTGCCGGTCGCCATCACCGGCGAGGGCGATAAAAAACGCCTGCAACTCGCCACTTTCGATCCCTTCAACCTGGTCGCCCGCCAAGCCGCCGCCCAGGAACTCGCCCTGCCCATCGATTGGTGCATGGCCTCCCGCAAGCGCCTCCATGAGGCACTTCGCCGCCTCTACGGTGTCGGAGCGGACACATTCGAACAAATCCTCGAAGGCCGCGATTTCGATTACGACCACCTCGAATCCGGCGAGGACGAAGCCAATGTCATCGACCAAGACGATGACGAGGAGGCCAGCGTCGTCAAATTCGTCAATCAGATCATCCGTGAAGCACTCGACCAACGTGCGACTGACATCCACGTGGAGCCATTGAGCACCAACCTGCGGATCCGCTACCGAATCGACGGCCGCTTGATCGAGATCGCTGTCCCGGAAAACATCAAGGCCTTGCAAAGCTCGGTGATCGCCCGTTTGAAAATCATGGCCCGCCTCGACATCGCGGAGCGCCGCATCCCACAGGACGGCCGGATCAACCTCCAGTTCGAAGGCCAGACCATCGACGTCCGCGTGGCCACCGTGCCCACCGTCGAGGGCGAGAGCGTTTCACTCCGTCTCCTCAACCAAGAGCGGTTCAATCTAGCAAAACTCCAGATGGAACCATTCGTGCAGCGCAAAATCGAAGCGCTGCTGCATCTTCCCAACGGCATCATCCTGATCACCGGCCCCACCGGATCCGGTAAATCCACCAGTCTTTATTCCTTCCTCAGCGAAGTGAACTCTCCGGAGCGGCGCATCGTGACGGTCGAGGACCCCGTGGAAAACAAGCTCACCGGGGTCATGCAAATCGCCGTGAAAGCGGAAATCGGACTGACTTTCGCTACCGCACTGCGCTCGATCCTGAGGGCGGACCCCAACATCGTGATGATCGGGGAAATCCGCGACCTTGAAACTGCGGAAATCGCGATCCGCGCATCTCTAACCGGCCACTTGGTGTTCTCCACCCTGCACACCAACGACGCCATGGGCGGCATCAGCCGCCTGGTGGACATGGGAGTGGAACCCTTCCTCGTTTCCGCCGCCGTGCGTGCCTTCCTCGCCCAACGTCTGGTGCGCCGCCTCTGCCCGCATTGCAAGACTCCGCGCGAAATTTCCAACCAAGATAAAATCGACCTCGGCATCCCGCTGGAACTGCCCGGCATCCCGTATGCGCCCACTGGCTGTGACCGCTGCCGCAATACCGGATTCTCCGGACGTCTCGCGATTTACGAAGTGATCCTCGTCACTCCCGCCATGCAGGAACTCGTCGCCCACAGCGCACCCGCCCCGAAAATCCGCGAACAGGCATTCCGCGACGGCTACGTGCCCATGCGCAATTATGGCTGGCACAAAGTCATGCAGGGCACCACCACCATCGAAGAAGTCATCACCGTCACCTCCTCCGACATCGGCGGCGGCGACTAAGATTTCATATCTCAGCTTCTCAGAATTTCAGCTTCTACCCAGAAAATGCCTCTCTTCGCCTACAAAGCTCTGGCCGCCAACGGTTCCGTCACCACCGGAGAAATCGACGCCGCCGACCGTCCGGAGGCGTTGCGGATGCTGGACCGCAGAGGGCTGCAACCGGTGAATCTCAGAGAGACATCATCCGCCTCCGCAGCTTCCGCGCAGAAGAACAACGTCAAGGCGAAATCCGACGAAGCCGCCCGCGGCGCAGCCAAGGCCGATGCCAAGGAAGCCCCGATTCCTGACGGGCCGATCAAGCTCAAGCGTCAGGAAGTCGTGCTCTTCACCGAGGAGCTTTCCGACATGCTCGGCGCCGGTCTCCAGCTTGAGCCTGCGCTCAAGTCGATGGAAAACCGCCAGGAACTCGGCAACCTCAAGGCGGTTTCCTTCAAGATCCGCCAGATCGTGCGCGATGGGGTCAATTTCTCCGCAGCCCTGAAAAAAGTCAGCCCCAGCTTCGGTCCGCTCTATTGCTCGCTTGCCGCAGCGGGCGAGGCATCCGGCGCGCTCGACACCATCCTCAAGCGCCAGGCGCACTACCTCAAGACCCTCGCCGAACTGCAAAGCCGCATGATCCTTGCGATGATCTATCCGGCTTTCCTGATCCTCGCGGGCATCGGCGTTTCAATCATCTTCGTCACCACGCTCATTCCCCAGCTCACCAAGCTTATCGCCAGCACGCCGGGCGCGAAAGTTCCGTTAGGAGCCGCCATCCTCATGAACACCTCGGCTTTCCTCTCCAAATGGTGGATCGTCATCCTCCTGGTGATTTTAGCCTCCGCCATTTTTTTCAAGGCATGGAAAGACAACGATGCTAACAAACCCGCATGGGACGGAATGAAACTCCGCCTGCCCTTGATCGGTCGCGTCATCACCAGCCGCTTCTACGTACAGTTCCTGGAAACGATGGCCAACCTCGTCGGCAACGGGCTGCCTTTGCTCCGTGCGCTCGAACTCTCCCGCGATGCCACCCAGAATCTCCAACTCCGCGGCAACCTCAACCAGGTCATCGACCAGGTCGGCGACGGCCGCTCGTTTTCCAAAGCCCTCATCCGCAACGGTGCCTTCCCGCCGCTACTCATCGACATGATTTCAGTGGGCGAGCAAACCGGTAAAATCGATCAATCGCTGCGCCGCGCCGCCGAGCGCTATGACAAGGAACTCGACAAGGACCTGCAACGCATCATGGCTCTCGTCATGCCTGTCGTGCTCATCATCATGTCCTGCCTGATCGGCACCATGGCCTACCTGATGATCACAGCCATCTTCCAGACGATTTCCAATCTTGGCTGAGGTGGTCCCTCAATCCGCTTGATTCCCGCTCCGCAAAACGGAAGTCTTCAGCCACCTTGACGACTTACACCGCAACGCTCACGACCGATCAGGTGGAGATTCTCCGCCAGGTGCTGGAGCGCCAAGGGTATGACTTCGAGCCCAAAGCCCACGCCTTGTTTTCCGCGCGGAAAGGCAAACTCAACGTCACCGTCTATCAAAAAGGACCGAAGGTGCTGGTGCAGGGCAAGGACACCCCGGATTTCGTCACTTTCACCCTCGAACCGGAAGTGCTCGGCGAGGCAAGGCTCGGATATGAGGAAATCCTGGAACCGGATAAATTCTCACCCCACTTCGGCATCGATGAGAGCGGCAAGGGCGATTATTTCGGACCTCTGGTCATCGCCGGAGTCTTCACCAACGCGGAGAGCGCGCGCAGGTTGATCGACGCGGGCATCATGGACTCCAAGCGCATCACCAGCGCCGCGCGCATCCGTCAACTCGCCGCCGTCATCCGGTCCACGCCGCAATGCGTCTCGGAAATGGTTTCCATCGGCCCGGAACGCTACAATGAAATGCACGCCTCATTCCGGAATCTCAACCGGCTGTTAGCATGGGGACACGCACGTGTGATCGAAAAACTTGTCGCCGCACGCCCTGACTGCCCGCGCGCACTAAGCGACCAATTCGCCCGCCCCGAAGTCCTCCAGCGCGCGCTGCGTGAGAAAAAACTCTCCATCACCCTGGAACAACGGACCAAAGGTGAGTCCGACATCGCGGTGGCCGCTGCTTCCATCCTCGCTCGCGAACGATTCATCGACTGGATGGACAAAGCCTCAGAGGCCTGCGGCGTCAAACTTCCGCTGGGCGCATCCGACGCCGTGATCGATGCCGCCCGCCAACTCGTGGCCCGCCACGGCGCGGACGCACTTGGCAAAGCCGCCAAACTGCATTTCCGCACCACTTCAGCGGTTCTCGGCGGATCTCCAGGCGAATCCTCTCGTCCTCCGGACTGATCGACGTAATTCATTGCAAATTAGTCGATTTTTAGCGGGACAAACCGGCGTCCATTGTTATTCAATCCGCCCGCACAGCAATTTTTTGAAACTCCCTCCTCATTCTCATGGCCACCATCACTAAACGCGAACTCTCGATCAAAATCACCGATCTACTCGGCACCAAAGGCCACGAACTCACCCAGCACGACGTGCTCGAAGTCATTCAATGCCTCATTGATGAAATCACCGAATCCCTAGCACAGGGAGACACGGTGGTGATGCGAAACTTCGGCACCTTTGAAGTCCGCGAAATGAAAGCCAAAATTGGACGCAATCCGAAAAACCCAGCCAAGGACGTTCCAATTCCCGCCCGCGCCGGGGTGAAGTTCAAACCCGGCAAGGAAATGAAGGAAAAGGTCGCGACGACGCTCAAAATCATCCGCGAGCGCAATTCTTGACCGTAGCTCAGGCTTGCAACCCAATGCCCCGCCATGAATCCGGTCATCGCGAAGCGCAAATCAGCCATCACCCTCGCTTTGGTGATTCTGTTGCCATTGCTGATGAATTCATGTTTTTCTCGGCCGGGCGGTTACAAAGGTTACATGACGCGCGGCTACACCGTGCGCGGCCAGAGCTACCAACCAATGAGCATCCAGGAGGCTCTGGATTACAGGGAAACCGGCACTTGTTCGTGGTATAACGAATCCTCGTTCTTCGGCCTCAAACGCGGCACCACCTCGCTGGGGGAAAAGGTCATGCCATGGCACCTGACAGGCGCCCATAAAACCCTACCTCTGCCGTGCCTTGTCAAAGTCACCAATGTGCAGAACGGCAGATCCGTGAAAATCCGCATCAACGACCGCGGACCATTCATCCCTAACCGGATTCTCGACGTCACTCCGCGCGCGGCGAAAAAACTCGGATTCTATGGCAAGGGACTCGCCACAACCCGTGTCGAAGTCCTATCCGTGGGTGACGGCTCCTACAAGCGCGAGAAACGCGGGTGGTGGCCGTTCTGATTTTGCGAGCATTTTCAGAAATAGTGTGGCCGAAAATGTGGCGGCGGTTTTCAACCGCCATGCCCGATACCTATAAAAAGAGGCTTGGCGGTTAAAAACCGCCGCCACGGTGCCATCATGACGGCTACGATATTTCTGAAAGCGCTCTAGGAAGCATTGCTGTTTCAGTTAGTCGATACCAGAGGAAACAAGACTTCGAATTTCATGCCGACGAGTTTCGCGCGCATGGCCGCCGGAAAATCCGCCACTGGGACCAGCAGACGGATGATCTTGTCACCTGCCTTTGCCGGATTGTTGCTCACGCTGTCCACCAGCGCGCGTGTCGATGCTTTGCCATTGGCGGGTCTAACTGGAACCGTGCCGCCGGATTCCGCGGTGCGCGCGACTTCTGACGGGATCGTCACGGGAATGGCAAGCGCTTGGTCATTGCGAATGGTGAAAACATGGGTGGCGATGCCCACTTGCTTGCCGACGTCCGCGAGCACCTCGGCTACCACGCCTTCCACCGGCGCGCGGAAAAACCGCTTTTCATACTGATCCTTCCAATACTCGTATTGGATCAACTGCGTCTTCTCCACATCCATTTGCACTTCATACGTGCCACGATACATCTTCTCCATGGCGCTCGCCCATTCCAGGCGTGTTTTCTCCAACTTCCTGCGGCGGAAGGCATCCTCGGTTTCCTGGCGGGTCACCGCCCATGCCTCGGCCTGGCCCTGTGCGGCTTCGACGTTCGACTTGGATTCAAATACCGCCTTGGAGACATCCAATTGCAGTTTGGTGGACTCCAGATCGGTGTGGCCCAGAATCTGACCCTTCACCACCGAATCTCCAGGTTTCACGAAGATTTCAACCATCACGCCCGGCGCACCGGCGCGGACTTTTTCGACCACCTGACTGGCCCCGGCCGATTGGTACATCAGCATGTCTCCCGACGCCGTCGGAAAAATCGTCTGGGAGTTGGATGTCTGGGCAAGGCAAACCCAAAACCCGAAAAACGCGTAGCGAATGCCACACCGCCGCCATGTGCCGAAACTGTGGATGGTTCGATTCATACCCACCATACAGCGCTTACAAATCATTTCTTTCAGAGGCTGTATGAATATTCACAAAGGCAGGGACTCGACCTCCGGGCGGTCCACGCGGATGAAATGCGAATGAGTGAGCCGTTTCTGCTATTTATTCTCTGTCCATCCACACGGACCGCTGCGGAGATCGGTCCCTGCCTTTGTGTGTCAAACCGCAGTGGCGCGACCTCATCAGAGCATCCCTTGGCGACCTCGGTGCCTTGGCTGTTCCAATTTTCTTCAGGCATTCGAAAATCCGCCAAAACCGCATTTGCAGGCTTTCGTTTTCAAAAATCGGGTGCATGATTTCCTCAACCATGAAAAAACTGTCGGCCATTTTGTGTGTTTTCCTGCCGTTTTCAGCCATGGCAGCGCCCAAACCACCGGAGCCACCGCCGTTGGAGAAACCGAAACCACCGCCCGCGCAGGTCTCATCGTCGGAAGGGATGCCGCCGCTGCCATATCCCGTCGTTCCGCAAAAACGCCAGGAGCGGAAAAACCCGCCGAACCCGCCCGTCCTGCTCACCAAGATCCGCACCGCCGATGCCGAGGACTGGGCGCGCACGCCACACGATTTGAAAAAACTGCTCGAATGGATGAGCGGTGAGATGGGTGCAAGTTTCAGCTCCAACATCAAAACCTGGTCGGAAGTCTCCACCAATCCCCGTGAAAACCCGGTGCTCTACCGCTCCGGCTACAAGCCCTTCAAGCTCACCGACGCGGAGGCCGGACGCATGCGCGAGTATGTCCGCAACGGCGGCACCATCATCTTCAACGCACTCGTCGGACACCCGGACTTCTATCAGTCAGCCGTCGAAGCCGCGCGGCAGATCCTGCCGGAAAACCCGGTCTATCGGCTCCGGCTCGATCATCCGGTGTTCCGTTCCTATCATGAAATCAAGGAGGTGAAATACCGCCAGCGCGCCATCACCGACGGTGTGGTTACCGATTCCTTTCCATGGATCGACGGCGTGGACATCGACAACCGCACGGCCATCATCATCTCGCGCTTCGACATCGCGATGGGCTGGGAGAAAAACCGTTACGACAGTTGGGGATACGAGGATGCCGACGCCCGTCGCCTCGGAGCGAACATGATTTCCTACGTCACCGCGATGCAGGAAGCCGGACGCAGCGCGGGCAAGAGCGTGGAACTCGCGGATGCTGCCGGCAGCAAGGCGGGCAGCCTGCGCATCGGTTGGGTCGCCCATGCCGGCCCGTGGAAAACCCGCCCCGCGGCCATGCCGATGTTGCTGAGAAAACTCAACGAAACCACCGGCGCACCCGTTTCATTCGAATGGCGCGAGGTGGCTCTATCAGATGCCTCGATGTTCGAAACCCCGATGCTCTATCTCACCGGCACCACCGACTTCGCCCTCGGCGAAAACGAACGCGCCAACCTCCGCCAGTTCCTCCTCAAGGGCGGCGTGCTCTTCGCCGAAGCCGGCGACGGACGCTCCACCTTCGACACGGCCTTCCGCGCCGAGATGGCGAGAGTGCTGCCGGATCACCCGCTCACACGCGTGCCCGCCGGATCATCGCTTTTCCGTGAGCCCAACGATGTTTCCACGGTCAAACTCCGGCCCGCGCTGGCCGCCCAACTCGACAACTGCCACTCGGCCGCACCCGAACTTTTCTCCACCGAGGTCAACGGCACCACCGCCGTGATCTACTGCCCACGCGATCTATCAGCCGGTTGGGAACAATCCCCCGCCCCCTACGCCATCGGCTATGAAGCCGCGGACTCCACCGCCCTCGGCGTGAATATCCTCTTCCACGCCCTTGTGAGATAGTGGATAGTGGATCGAAGATTGTAGATTTACCACCATCCACGATCCACCATCCCCACCATGTCCGGCTTCAGTGATTTTCTATCAGTCGATGCGATGCGTCGCCTCGACCATCTCTTGTTAGGATCCCGCTGGACGGCGGAAGGCGGACGTGCGGGACGCCACTCAAGCGTGCTGAAAGGCGCAAGCGTCGAATTCCGTGATCACCGCGACTATGTCCAGGGCGACAGCCTGCGACATCTCGACTGGAAGGTCTTCGGTCGCAGCGAGCGCTATTACATCAAGCAGTTCCAGGAGGAAACCAGCCTGCGCGTGCATCTGGTGATCGACGCCTCGGCCTCGATGGCCTTCAAACATTCCGGACGTGTCAGCAAATTCGAATTTGCCCGCGAACTTGCCGCGTCCGCCGCGTATCTCGCGCACCAACAGCAGGATTCAGTCGGTCTCGTGATCTATGATGACCAGGTCCGTTGTTGGCTTCCCACCAAGGGCGGATCCCGCCACATCCGGCACTTTCTTGAATCTCTCGCAGCCCACCAAGCCAGCGGGCGCACGGATACCGGCAAGGCGCTCGAAGCGCTGGCGGAAGGCATGGCCCGCCGCGGGTTGGTGATGATGTTTTCGGATCTACTGGATGATCCGGAAGCTGTCTTCCGCGCGCTCGCCCACTTCCGCCGCCGCGGCCACGACGTGGTGCTCATCCACGTCCTGGACCCTGCCGAACTCGATCTCCCCTTCGACGGTGTTTCCGACTTCATCGATATGGAAACCGGCGAGCGACTCGAAGCCGATGCCGCGCTCATCCGCCGCTCGTATCGTGAAGCCATCAACGCCGCGATCGAAAGCTTCCGCGTCCGCTGCGGTGCCCTGCGGGTCGATTTCCGCATCGCCACCACGGACCGCGCACCCTCGGAATTCCTCAATGGTTTGTTAGCGGATCGCAAACGCCAAGGGGCATGAGACGACCGATTGTTAGGCACAAATCTGTCACCGCAGGATCAAGGAGCGGCGGACTCCGATCCGCCGATGCCCATGTGTCGCCGCTCCTTGTGCACCTGACGGAAACATTGGCTATGCCGGTCTGAGCAGATATCCGGCCACCCAGCCTTCCGCTCCGCGTTCGTTGTGACACCAGTGCCAGCCGTGAATCTGGCGCATCGAAGTGAGAAGATCACCGCGCCGGATCGTCAGCACCGTGGGATCAAACGCTTCGGTCACTGTGAAACTCCCCTCGCCCAGTGGCTTGAGGATTTCCTCGGGCACATAACCATCGTTTCCGTTTGCATCGGTTGCCCACACCCAACCTGGCCATGCGCGGTCGGCCGGGCCGGTTTGGATCGAGTCACCGGGTTTCAGGCGGATCGGGTCGCTGTCTTTTTCCTCGTAGTCGGAATTTGCGGTGAAGGTCATCATGATTTGCGAGGGCAAGAGAAGCATCCCCCCGGAGAAAAGCGATCAAGAACTGGCACGCATTGCGGACTGGACAGGCGGCACCCGGTGTTTCACCCTCTCCGCATGGATTGCAAATACGAGTTCGCCCCGCGCGGCGCGATGAAGGAAATCGAGGAAGGATTGGATTTTTCCCCGAAATTCGATAAAGACGGACTGATCCCGGCGATGGCCGTGGACGCCACCACCCGTGAGCCATTGATGCTCGCCTACATGAGCGAGGAGTCGCTCAAAATGACCTTGGACATCGGCGAAGCCGTGTATTGGTCCCGCTCACGCAAGGAAATCTGGCACAAGGGTGCCACCTCCGGCCACACCCAGCGGATTGTGGAAATCCGTACGGACTGCGATCAGGATGCTCTCATCCTGCTGGTCGAGCAAGTCGGCGCGGGAGCCTGCCACTCCGGGCGCGAATCGTGTTTTTACCGGAAAATCGTCCCGACCGACGGCCTTGGAACCGTGAAACTCGCATGGACCGGCCCCGAAAAATCGTTCGATCCGGCGGTGGTTTACGGAAAACCGTGAAATTCGATCAATTTAACGGTTGCAATTGCCGGATTGATCCTATAGCTCTCCCGCCCCGCGCGACAGGACACACGGTCACACGAGCGGATTCCACCCCATTTTCCAAGAAAGAGGACCCCATGGACATCATCAGAAAGATCGAACAAGAACAAATGAAACAAGACGTCACCCCGTTCAATGTGGGTGATAGTGTGAAAGTCCATTGCCGCGTGGTGGAAGGTGGCAAGGAGCGGATCCAGATTTTTGAAGGACTCGTCATTGCCCGCGCCGGCTCCGGCGTGAATGCAGGTTTCACCGTGCGCAAGATTTCCTACGGCGAAGGTGTCGAGCGGGTATTCCCCGTACACACACCACGGATCGCCAAAATCGAAGTGGTCCGCAGTGGCAAGGTCCGCCGCGCCAAGCTCCACTACCTCCGCACCCGCGTCGGCAAGCGCGCACTACTCGTGAAGGCCGCCAATTGATCGACTGATTCACAAATTATTTCCAAACGCCCGTTCCGTCCATCGGTTCGGGCGTTTTTTTGTTGGGCGTGCGTGATAATTTGCTCTTTCCCATCCGTCGCGGCTCGGGCACTTTCACGGCGTGCGCATTCCGGTTCCATTGGCTTTGCTTTTTTCCGTCATCGTCGTTGCCGGCGCTTGGTGGATTGGGACGCGCCACAAGGATTTCATGGCTCCCCCGCCCGAATCAAAACTGGCGGAAATCCGCGAGAAGACCGAAGCAGCCGTACCGAATCCCGGACACGACGACAATGCGGTAGCTCCTCCCGCTGTGCCCGTTCCAGCGCCTCCTCCGCCCACTCCGCCGAAACCCGTCATCGATCTCGGTGACCTCAAAAACCCGCCCGCCATCACGGAGTATCTGAACCAAGCGTCCAAAGGCTCCGCTCACCTGATCGAATTGGCCGACCTGCTCGAAACCAAGGGCGACCCCCAACGCGCCCTGCTGGCATGGGAGCGCGTGCTGGACTCGGGAAAACCCGATGAAAATCAGGTGAAATCCGCGGTTTCCGCTATCAGACGTCTGCGCCCCACCGTGCCTAACTGGAACACCGATCCCAAAAAAACCATCGCCATCACCCTCCGCGCGGGAGCCGGTAAAAAAACCGCGAAAGACCTCAAACCCGCGCTCGAAAAAATCGCCAAAGATTTGGAACACGCGTCGGCAGGAATCCTCAAAATCACGTCAGTCGTCACCGCCGGACGTGACGTCAAATCCAGCAAACCTCCGGTCGCTCTCTGGATCACCGGAACTAACAAGAAGCCCGGCTCGACCGAGATTCTTTCCTTCACCCTGGAACCCAAAAACAAACTCTCCGTGGACATGGAAAAAACAATTTTTGAGGTCATCCGCGGATTTCTCGGCCACGGACCATCCCAAGCCCCGCCTCCTGCCATGAGCAAGGGGCAAACCCCGACGGATGCGATCCACTGCCATGTCACCCGCCAGTTCTGGATGGATCTGGGCACCCGGCTCAACACGCCGCCCAAGTAGAATCCGCACTTTTAAACGAATCATTTGCGCAAATCCCTAAGATTGCTACGGTTTACCTCGTATATGACCACCCCGGCGCTGGCAACCGCGATACCGGCGTATCCCATTCCCGCCCAAGGCACCGAAGTCACCGTCATCCTCTCACAATTCCACCCCACTAAATCCAATCTGAATCCATGAAACCAATCCATCTACTGCTGCTCACCTCGTCATTCGCCGCCGCCGCACCAGAGGCCGCCCCGTCGTACGAATCGATCCGTCAGGAAATCCGCCAGTCCATCGCTCGCGGAAACAATTGGCTCAAAACCCAACAGAAAGCCGATGGCAACTGGGACGATCCTGAACTGCCGGCATTCACCGCCCTCGCCCTGAATGCGATCGTCCGCGACCCTAGTTTCGACCGTTCCGCGAAATTTCCGGATGCCATTGAAAAGAGCTTCTCGTGGCTGCTCGCCCAACAGAAACCCGATGGCGGCATCTACAACCGCGGCCTTTCGGTTTACAATACCGCCACCTCCGTCACAGCCATGATGGCTGCCAACCGCAAGGATTTCGAACCCGCAGTCGTCAAGGCACGCAAACACCTCATCGGCAACCAATGGGACATCGATAAGAAAAAAGAAACCGACAACCCCAACGACGGCGGCATCGGCTACGGCTCCAACAAAGAGCACACGGACCTTTCCAACACCTACCTCGCCATCGAGGCTCTCGCCCTTTCCAAAAAGGTGGTCGAGGATAGCAACCATGGCGAACAACCGGATCTCGATTGGAGCGCCGCCCTAACCTTCCTCTCGCGCTGCCAGAACCTCAAAGCCACCAACGACCAGGAATGGGCCACCGACGACGATAAAAACAAAGGCGGATTCATCTACTCCCCGATGGAATCCAAAGCTGGCAAGGAAGCCACTCCCGAAGGCCGCACCGCCCTTCGTTCCTACGGATCGATGTCCTATGCCGGTCTGCTTTCCCTGATCTACGCCAAGGTCGGCCCGGACGATCCGCGTGTCGTCGCCGTCAAGGAATGGCTCGGTAAAAACTATACCCTCGATGAAAACCCCGGCATGGGCCCGGAAGGATTATACTATTACTATCAGACGATGGCCAAGGCTCTCAGTGCCGCCAATGTGAACATGTTCAAACTCGCGGACGGCAAGGAAGTCGATTGGCGCAAGGAACTTGGCGGCAGACTGCTCTCGAAACAACGCGAGAACGGATCATGGATCAACGACAGCGGCCGCTGGATGGAGTCCAATCCGGTGCTTGTCACCGCCTTCACCGTGCTCTCGCTGGAGCAGATTTACGACTCGATTCCAACCAAGTAATCCGTGAGCTGTCTTTCGAGCAGTTCAGTCAGGGGAATTGCACCGCCTTTCACGGGGATTTTTCCGGAGGCCAGAAGATCGCTCACCGGGATCGGCTCACCCGCCGTGACCCGGGCGGTCCGGCCAACCGGATAAGTCGGAAAACCTAACAAATCCTCCTCCAGTTTCATGATCATTTCACCACAGCGGTCGATGGTCGGATCTCCTGTCAGATAGTCACCGATGTAGCTGTGGGCCTGGAGCGCGGTGAAAACACGGTCGAGGTCATCGAGCAGGATTTCGCGGTTCTCCAATGAAGGTGGATTTTCGGGATCCAGCAACCTGCGTCGGATGCGGTAGCGCAGAGCGCGCACGCGCTCGGGCGGAGTGGCGGCCCTGGCGTCGCGGGGATAGCGTTCCTCGACAATGGAAAGCATGTTTTCACAGAGTTGGGACAGGCGTTCCTGGATGCTGCCGGAACCCGCCACGCCGAGATACTCGGTTTCCTTGAGCGCGAGAACGCCGGTGGCAAGACGCAGGATGCGGTCGTTCAATGACATGGAGGGCTTGGGGAGCCAACCGATCCGGTCTTCCAATTTTGATAGACGATCGCGAAAGGTCGATTCAACCGACGGGTCATGAAAAAACCTCAGCGCCACGGGCACGAGAAACGCCTTTTTCCCATCGGCGAGCCTTTGCGCGACCTTGAGCAGGATCGAGGCCACACCCTCGTTCAGTGGATCGAGACGGCGGTGATGATGATAAATCTCGCCTTCCGGAAAAATAACCAAGGGATCAGCGCCACGCTCCAACAACGAGATCGCGGTCTTGATGGCCGATAGATCCGGGCCGTCGCGATCCACGGAAAACACGCCCATGCTTTGCAAGGCCCATGCGGCCAGACGGCTGACTTCGAAAATCTCGCGGGCCCCCATGAAATACGGCCGCATCCCATTACGGGATAGCAACTCCATGATCACATGCGGATCGGAATGGTCCGAGTGGTTTGGCGCCAACATGACCGAATGCCCGTCACCACACAAGTCCCTGACCCGGCCGAATCCATCGTCCTCGATTTTCCAGATCTGGTATTTCCTCGCCAGATGAACCCGGCGGTTCACAAGCAAGCCCAACGAACGCAACACACTGTTGGCGTGCGGCGGGCGGAATGTGTAGGGAAGATCGTTACGGAGACGGCGCATAATCGGCTAGAGATCCATGAGAAAAGAGAGCCTGATGATGAAAGTCGAGCAAATCCCTACGCTAAGTGTTCCAGGGTGCAACCATTATCCACCCTTGTTTTCACGGCGCTTTTCCGGTTCAATTCATTTGTGTCCGATCTCTCAGACTCCCTTTCCGCCTTCGTCACCTACGTCCAGACCCACCTGACGGGCGACGAAAAGGGCGAATCCGCCGATTTCCTCGATCATCTCTTCCGTGCCCTCGGCCACGACGGCATCAAGGAAGCTGGTGCCTCCCGCGAAACCCGCGTGGCGAAAAAAGGCGGCGGCAAAACCTTCGCCGATCTCCTCTGGCCTGAGCGCGTGCTCATCGAAATGAAATCACGCGGCAAGAAACTCGACCGCGCCTACGATCAGGTCTTCGATTACTGGACGCACATCGTCCCACACCGCCCGCCCTTCGTCATCCTCTGCAACTTCGATGAGTTCTGGATCTACGATTTCAACCAGCAGCTCTTCGATCCTGTCGAAAAGATCACCCTCACCGATCTCCCGTCACGCGCTGAGGCGCTAGCATTTCTCCTACCCACACCACCCGGCTCCGAAAAGCATTTCCCGAGATTCCGGGACGCGCTGACTTTTGTGTTTATTGGTTCCGAAAGGCACACGATCACTTGTTACCAGAAGGACGCGCGGGAATGGTCGGCACAAATTCCGTCAGACAGAATTATTCGCGTGAAGGCGGTCTTGATTACATTGTAGGCAACGAAGGAACGATCACCGATGCCGTTTCGACTCAAGTCTGGTCCGGCGACGCCGCTGTGCATGTCTCCATCGTCAACTGGATTAAGGGGGATATTGACGGAGCAAAAAACCTAACGTTCCAATGCGGTGATTCGGTTGATAGTCCATGGGAGAATCATCAGATCGCTATCATCAATTCCGCACTCAGCTTGCGGATAGACATGTCTGAGGCCCAGCGGCTCAAAGCAAATACGTCGCCAAAAGTTTGTTTGGAAGGGCAGCAACCAGGTCATACGGGTTTCTGCATTAGTTCCACAGAGCGCGCCGCGATACTTTGCAAGGATTCTAAATCTGTAGAAGTGCTTCACCCCATTCTCAACGGGACGGACCTTCTAACATCTTCTTACCTGACCAATCCATCGTGGGTGATTGACTTTGGCGTGGCTGACTTGTTCGAGGCAATGCGCTACCCTGGAGCACTCGAACACGTAAAAACAACAGTGCTAGAATTGTGGACAAGGAATGCTGAGCAAGAATTCCAGAAAACCGGAAAGACGAATGGGGAACATCAGACCCGCCTGAAGACTTGGTGGCAGTTGAAGCGAAGAAGAGGGGAACTTATCAATGGCATCGAAATGCTCCCCCGGTATTTCGTCTGCTCCGCGGTGAGTAAACGCCCGATTTTCGAGTTTCTCTCAAAGCAATTTAGACCAAGCAATGCACTCAAGGCTTTCCTTTTTGCTGACGACTACTCCTACGGAGTCATCCAATCCGGTGTGCATTCGCAGTGGTTTGAAGCTCGCTGTTCCTCTCTAAAAGGTGATAACCGCTATACCCCCGACACCGTCTTCGACACCTTCCCCTGGCCACAAAGCCCGACGCGCCCGCAGATCGAAGCCGTCGCCAAGGAAGCCGTCGCGTTGCGGCAGCTCCGCCGCGATGTCATGGCGAAG
>CAIVKO010000250.1 GCA_903906515.1 Akkermansiaceae bacterium | reverse complement strand
TGATTTCGTGCTGTGGGCACTGGGCGGCAGCAGCGGCCTGATGCTCGTCTGCGCCTTGCTCTCCCGCTATCTGCATGCCCGAACGGAACACCGCGCCCTCGCCCGACGGGTGATTTGCCGACTCTGCCTCCACGCGTTTGAAGACTCGTCCCGCGACGTCATCGTCACCTGCCCGGCCTGCGGTGCGCTCACGGAAAAAGGTGCCAAAACCGGCCTGAATGCCTGAGGCGGTGTGCTTGACCTATTTGGCTCGACCTATAGCAGACAGCCGGGTGGCAGATTGTTTCGAACCTTTTCGATATAGTCCTCCCACCATCCCGGGGCACCGGGATCTCCCAGCCCGGCGCCACCGATAGGATACTCCGGGAAAAGTGGCATATACCGAAATCCGGAAAATCCGCTGGCTCCAAATAATTGGGCCGCGCGAATACTGATAAACGGCGAGAGTCCAGCTATGTTCGCCGCAAGAGCGAAATCCGGCATGTCAATCCCATCGTCCACAATCGCTGTCATCTTATCCCCCCACCGGACAGTTCCCTCAAGTCTTGGCTTCCAAACGCCGCACTCGGGACATAGAAACCCATCGCCTCCGTCATACAGATTCCGGTCCACCGTCACACGACCGGTGATCTCAACTGAGTAATACGGCTGCAAACCCTCGATCGGCCCTCCTGTCGTGCTTGAAACGACGGCGATACGATGGAAACGGACACCGGTGAAATTCGACTGGATTACGGCATTCACCACCTGCTGGCTCCATGCGCGGTCTTGGACACCATCCTCCCCCGATGCAATCTGGTCTGCAATCATCCCAACATCGTCATCACACGGGGCGACATTGCCACCCGCCCATTGCCGCTCCTTTAGGAAACGCAGATATCCGCATCCCGAGCATCGGTGCCTTTCAACCAAATACTCATACGAGAAGTCACCCAAACTCTCACGCCCTAACTTGCGATCAAGCGCCAACATTCTAATGACTGAAGAACTCCTGCTTGCCGGTGTATTCATGGTATTCAACTTATTGAAGGTGAAGCGTTATGGACCGCATTAGCCGAAATCCATCATTTCCATCCGCTTGAGCCAATGGATGTTGTCGGCCTCCAGCATCTGGATGCAAACAGGAACCAGATCGAGCACCTCACGGGCGCAGGCGAGCACATCGTCAATTGTGTGACCACGGGGCAGGCTCACGTAAGGCGGTTGGCATGCATCGGGAAAATAGTAACTGAGACCGTCTATCGTGGTGCTGAATCCCACCTCACAATCCTCCAATAAATCCAGAAATTGTATGTGGATTCTGTGCCTTGGATTGTCGTTAATCTCACTGAGTCCCTTGCAGCAGGGTCTCCTGCAGGCGAGATAAAGATCGGTTCTCGATAGTTCGATTTTCCAGCCCGGAAAGTTCCGCCTGCTCTTGGAAACGAAGTCCGCAAGCAGATCAAGCAATGGTTTCAGGGGGTCGTTTGATGAATGCGGCTGGCTCATGGGACTTGCTATAGCGCGAGGTTGCAGCCGCTCGATTGGCAGTGTCCAGCACAAATTCACATCGCCACCGGGTACACGACAAAGAAGTCAAACCAAGGCAGAATGGAGTGCAACAGGTGAGTGCGGGCGCTGCAAGGAGCGGCGGAATCCGTCCGCCGATGTCCATGGCGAGCCAATGAGCGAAGGGAAACCGCTTTTCATTGTCAACTCATGGGCATGGGCGATCAGATATCGCCCCTCCTTGCGGCATCGCCTTGCCTTGACTTATTTGTCATGCACCCACACCCACCACTTTCCTCCATTTTCCGTTAGCCGCTAGCTACCCAAGGGTATCCTGTCACCCGCGGGACGGCGATGGTTTGCGGCCGATAGGAGGCACCTCGTTGGACGAAACCGCCTCAGCCCGGCAGGTGCGGTGGACGGAACACCCCGCCCTCGCCCGGCGGGTGATTTGCCGGCTCTGCCTCCACGCGTTTGAAGACTCGTCCCGCGACGTCATCGTCACCTGCCCGGCCTGAGGTGCCCTTACCGAAAGGGTGCCAGACCCGGCACGAATGCTTGACCGGGCTTACTTGAGCGTCTCCTTGAGGGTCCCCATTAAACTGGCGGGATGACCTTCGGTGACCACGGAGCCATCGGTTTTCAAAACCACCAAATGCGGGATTCCGCCGCCAGTCCGGTATTTGCCGAAG
>CAIVKO010000249.1 GCA_903906515.1 Akkermansiaceae bacterium | reverse complement strand
CCGTCTTTTTCAAGTTCATCGAGCGCGTGCGGAATGGTGACTTCATGCGTGGTCTTGATTCGTGGCCCCCAGAAGCCGCCGCTCAATTCGACCTGCCCCACTTCCTGAAAGCCGCGTACCGGCGGCGGGTTCCGTTGATTCTCCGCGGCGTTTCCGCGGATCATCATCACGCCCATTACGGCTAGACCAATCAAGTGTTTGTGCTGTGTTTTCATAAGTTTTCAGGAGTGAGACGAATCGATGCTGACAGGTTAGAAGTCGATCCGGTAGGTGGAGACGAACCGGCCGGGCGAAGCCGCCGGGATCGTGAGCTTGAGTCCGCCGTCCGTCTGCGACCATTTGATTTTTTCCACGCACCCTAACATTTTCACCGACACGATCTGCTGACCGGTCAATGATTCCTTGCCAAGCGCTTTGATGGTCAGATCCCCGGTCTGCCCGGACGGACAGAAGACATAGACCGAATTTCCCTTGGCGGTGAAGCGGATGTCGCAACCGGAGGATGCTTCTTTCTCGTGAAACACCCGCCACGGCATGGTGCCGTAAATCGCCTCGCCATTGACGTCCATCCATCCGCCGACTTCCGCCAGACGGTCGATGCACGGTTGGGGAATAAGTCCTTCCGGCGTGGGGCCGACGTTGAGCAGGTAGTTGCCGCCCTTGCTGACGATTTCCACGAGGCGGGAGACGATATCGGATGCCGACACCCAGTGGTGGTCATTGACACTGAAGCCGTAGCTGGTGTTCATCGAGCCGGGGTTTTCCCACTCGAAACCGAGGTTCTTGTCGGCGATCTCGTTGTCGCCTGTGGAGATGAAATCGCAGTGCGGGGGTGGAATTTTCGCAGGGAAGCGGCAGCCTTGGATCCGGCTGTTGATTAAGCATTCGGGCCGCAGCTTGCGGATCGACTGATAGAGATCCTCGACCTGAGCGTCGGACTTCATGTCGATCTCGTCGAACCACAGCAAATCAGGGTTGTATTTCGTCAGCAGTTCCTCGACCTGCGGCTTGGCGAACGTCGTGTAGTAGCGGTCGAAATCCTCGCGTTTCGAATCAGGATAGTCCCAGACGTTGGCCTGCTTATAACGATTGCCGGGGCCTTGCGGGCGATACCAGTCGCGGTCGACCGAATAATAGCATCCGAAGCGCATGCCGGAATCACGGCAGGCATCGACCAACTCCCGGGTGACATCGCGTTTGAACGGCGTGGCGTCGGCGACGTTGTAGGGCGTCAGGCTTGATTGGTACATGCTGAAACCGTCGTGGTGTTTTGTGGTTAGAACCATGTATTTCATACCGGCTTTCTTGGCAATCCCGGCCCAGGCTTTGGCGTCGAACTTAACCGGGTTGAACTTATCGGCCAGTTTTGCATACTCCTTAGCGGGGATTTTTTCGCCGTACATGATCCACTCGGCATAGCCGGTATCGCGCACCTTGTCCTTCCAGGTGCCACCGGGGACGGAATACAATCCCCAATGGATGAACATGCCGAATCTGGCCTCGCGAAACCATTGAATACGCTTATCGTGAGTTTCCTTGTT
>CAIVKO010000248.1 GCA_903906515.1 Akkermansiaceae bacterium | reverse complement strand
TTTTCTTCCCTTTGCGGCTTGGCGCGAGAAAAAAGTGGTCATCGGTCATTTGTCATCGGTCGACGGGAAGAAAAAGATTTTTTAACAGGAGGAAACAGAGATTGACCATTGGAGGGCTTTTTAAGCGGATCATGGACTCACGTATTCTCATTCCATATGCGGACCGTTGCGGAGAACGGTCCCTGCCTTTGCGTGTTTTTAAGACAGGCTCTTAGCACGCTGGAGTGAGTTGGTTTTCCGCTTATCGCAGATCGATGCGATAAACCCACGCATGCGCCCCGGTTTTTTCCGGTGGTGCGGCAAGGCGAAGGACATCGTCTTTCATGCTCCATGTCACCGCTGTGTCAGAACCGGTCAGGCGCACCGATTGGATGTCGATGCCGGAAAACTTCCCGACCTCCCATTCTTGGGTGGGTCGCTTCAGGCAAATAACATACACCGATTTTCCCTTGCGCAGGACGCGGGCGTCGTTTGTTAGGTTCAGTCCCGGCACATTCATCGGCATGGTGCCTTGGATTGCCTCGCCGTTGGTGTCCATCCACTTGCCCACCTCGGCAAGACGCTCCACGCAGGGCGCGGGGATGACTCCGTCAGCGGTGGGGCCGACGTTGAGCAGATAGTTGCCGTTCATGCTCGCTGTATCCACCAGGCGGCGGATGATTTGTCCGGGCTCCACCCAGTTCTTGTCGTGCTCGTTGTAGCCGAAGCTGGTGTTCATCGAGCCGGGGTTTTCCCACTCGAAATCCGGAGCTTTCTTGAAAATCTGGTTGTCCCCCGAAGAAAGATAGTCGCACTGCGGCGGCGGAAATTTCTTGGGCATCGTGAAGGTGCGGATGCGGCTGTTGATGATACACGACGGACGGAGCTTGCGGATCGACTGATAGAGCGACTCCGCCTGCTCGTGGGTCTTCATGTCGATATCGTCGAACCAAAGCAGGTCCGGTTGGTAGCGGGTGAGCAGTTCCTCCACCTGCAGCTTGGCAAACTCCTTGAAATAGCGGTCGTAATCTTCCTTCGAGGACTGCGGGTAATCCCACGTATTAGTCTGCTTCAAGCGGTTGCCGGGGCCTGTCTGCCGGTACCAGTCGCGATCGACGGAATAATAACAACCGAAGCGGATTCCTGCTTTGCGGCACGCAGCCGCCAACTCGCCCACGACATCGCGTTTGAAGGGTGTTGCCTCGACGGTGTCGTAGTCGGTCAGCTTGGAATCAAACAGGCTGAAGCCATCATGATGCTTCGCTGTAAGCACGATATATTTCATCCCCGCCGCCTTGGCCACGGCCACCCAGGCATCGGCATTGAAACTCGTCGGATTGAACTTCTGCGCCAGTGCGGAGTATTCTTTAACCGGGATTTTTTCTTCGAACATGATCCATTCGGAATAGCCGGTTTTATAGACCTTGTCCTTCCATGTCCCTGCGGGAATGGAATACAGCCCCCAATGGATGAACAACCCGAAGCGACAGTCCCGCCACCATTGGATGCGCTCCTGCCGTGCCTTTTCGATGGCAGCAGGATTTTCGCTGGCGGTTTGTGCCCGGGCTTGCTTGGTGCCCAGGGAGGTCATGAAAACTCCGGCCAACACCGTGGCAGAAAGAGTGAAACGTCGGATCGGATTCTGAATCATGTCGGGATGAGATTAGGGGGTCGTGCGTGCGGTGGATTGATTCCGCATGGTCGGGAAAATTTACCCTCTGGGTCAAGCGAGTCGAGCACGCAAGCCGGGCGGCGGTAAAAAATCAAGAAGCGGTCACTCGATGCGGGGTTCTCCGTGCCCATGGAGCCATTATTTCACGTTGTGCAATGCTTCGGCGAAGGCTTTGCCGGCGGGAGCGAAGAATTTGGCGGCACCGTAGTAGTGGAATCCTTTGTTAGATGCGCCTTTGGCAATTTCCATTTCCTCCGGAGTGCGGTCTTTTTTGTCGCTGGCTTTGGCGAGTGCGCTATCCCAAAATACTTCGGTGCGTATGGCGATGACGTTGCCCTTGAATTCCGGCATGTCGGCGGGTGCGGCCTGGGCGTCGCGAAATGTTTGATAGATGGATATGTAACGAGGTCCATCGAAGGTTTCGGTAGGCGTGCGTGTTGGTTTCATTTCCAAAGCCGCCATTGACTGGCGTCACCCATACGCATGGCAGGAATTCACTTTTTTCACCCATCGACGGGAATATGCGGATAAGCCGATCCTTGGAAGCGAGAAGGAAGGCGTGAAGCACGCCCGACTGGATTGACTCCGCCGTCCATCCCAATTTGCGCCCTCCGGGCGATTTGAATAATTGGGCGTGAAGCACGCCCGACTGGATTCGAACCAGTGACATTCCGCTTAGAAGGCGGATGCTCTATCCAACTGAGCTACGGGCGCTTGGGAAAGCACACTCTTAGTGAATCGTATGGTGATTGTCAAAGTCCGGGTGAAAAAACCGCGTCCTGCGGAGACTTCATCCCAGCTCGAATCGCCTCAAAGTGCGAGTGATTGTTCGATGAGACTGAGGAAGTCGAGGCGCTCGGCCGGCAGGGATTCGGAGAAGGATTCGCGGGCGAGGGTGGTGAGCATTTCCTTATCGACCCGGCCTGCGGGCTGGTTGATGAGCCACTGGGCGTAGGTGCAGACGAGGGCGGCGAAGCGGGCGTCATCCGAGGGTTTGGCATCGATGTTGCGGACGAGGGGGATTTTCGGGGTTGAGGTGCCGTTGACGGACCATGCGATGGAGCCGATGTCCCCGGCGGAAGTGGCGGGTTCGATTTCGATGGCGAGGGATGTGATGGTTTTGGCGGGCAGGACGGTCGGTAGCGGGCTGGGATCGAGATCGCTCACATTGGAGAATCCGAGCAGGCGGTAGGAGCGGACGTTTGTTGGATTCGCTTGGAAATTGGCGGTGACGTCACAGGCGGAATCGTTTGCTCCGCGGAATGAAACCAGCAGTAGCATGGCGGAGGGTTTCCATGGACAGGCGATGGTCTCAGTGGAGAGCGTGACCCCTTCTGAAACCGAGGTGGTTCCGGTGGGTTGCAATGAGAAGTGATTGAGGATTTCCTCGACGCGCAC
The DNA here is from genome assembly GCA_903906515.1 of Akkermansiaceae bacterium. Lineage (GTDB taxonomy): Bacteria > Verrucomicrobiota > Verrucomicrobiia > Verrucomicrobiales > Akkermansiaceae > Luteolibacter. The sequence goes on along the minus strand of CAIVKO010000248.1, from coordinate 6,388 downwards.
GGCATTTACCGGCGGGAGCTTCTGTTCCTCGCGGACCATGCGGGTGATCCAGATATGGCTGGAAACGCCGGCCTGCACGGGGAGTGGCAGGGCGGGTTGGGAGAGCGCCGCCACTTCGCCACGTGGGCGGAGTTGTGGGAAGTCGCTATCTTTCGGCACGGGCGAGTTTGAAACGCATTCGGCCACCTTTTGCAGGAAAAGTCCGCCTTTTTTCTCCATTGCGGATGAGCGGGCGACGGCGGCCTTGGCCAAGGCCGAGGTGGTGGAGACGTTGACGCGCGAGGGTTCCTTTACGGCAGTCTCCGGCGGGCCGGGCGCAGGTAGCATGGCCACATCGATGGTGATTTCATCGGGAGACGCGGTGGGCGTCTTGGCGCTGTTATCTTTTCCCGCCGGATTCTGGTTGAGGACGAGGACTGCGAGCGTGATCACGGCTGCGGCGGCGAATGTGGCGAGCAGAACCTTGAGTGGTTTCCGGGCGGTAGGAAATGGGGTGATTTTCGCGGTGTTTTCCGCATCTTTAGCGGCGCGGAGGATGGCTTCACGTTGGTCCGGCCGCAGTGCGATGGGTCGTTGTTGGAGCGACTTCGTGAGGACGCGCGTGGTGTCCTCCAATTCTGCCACCACCCGTTTCAAGGCGGGGTCCGCCTCGACCGCTAGACGGACGGCGCGGGCTTCCTTCTCTGACAACTCGCCCAGAACAAGGGCGGTCAGACGGGGAGATTCGGGGTGGAGTTTCATTTGAGATTTGAGATTTCAGATTCCGGATTTCATGTCATCGGGCAGCAGGTCGCGGACCCGTTTGAGGCCGGTGTGGATGAGAAACCCGATATTGCCGGATGTGAGGCCGGTGACTTTCTGGATTTCCTCGTAGCTGAGGCCTTGTTGAAATTTGAGGAGGATGACTTCGCGTTGATTGTCGGTGAGGCGATCGAGCAGGCGCATGACCACGGAAAGCCGTTCCTGGCAGTCCGCTTGTTCGTCGGGTTGGAGGTCGGTGCCTGCGATATTTTTCCAGCGGGCCTCTTCAAGCGGTTGGATGCGCTTGTCCTTCCGTAGGATGTCGAGGGCTCGGTTGCGGCACACCGTGAACAGCCACGATTTGAGGCTGTCCTTGACCTTGCCCGGATCCTGCTGGCACAGCCGCAGGAACGTGTCCTGGACCACGTCGCGGGCGAGATCAGAGTCGTTGAGGATGGTGATGGCATATCCGATGAGTGGCGATTCAAAATCCGCCATGGCTTGCTCGATGAATTTTTCCCGAGTCAGAGTCATGGAGGAATGAGTTTCAGCAGTCGAGATGTTCAACGGGTAAACGCGCGGAGGTTGGGAAATCTTTGGGAAAACTTCAGGACATGGCCCGGCATGAGTCCGCGTGGGCTTTTTCTTAAAGCGCTTCCGGAGTTTGCAGTAACTCGGACACCCGGCTGAGAAGCACCCCGGCACCACCGCCATCGACGACCCGGTGGTCGAATGTCAGGAAAATTTCCGCCACGGTGGCAGGCAGGAATGCCTCAACCTGTGAGCTCCAGACCGGTTTTTTCACGCCGGCACCGATGCCAAGGATGAGAGTTTCGTTCGGCAGCGGGATCGGGGTGCCCAAGGTCAGGCCGAAGGTGCCGAAGTTCGTCACGGTGGCGATGCCTCCGCTGCATTCCTCCTCGGTCACGCGGCGGCGGCGGGCGCGAACCACCAGGTCATCATACTCGCTGATCAGATCGACGAGTTTTTTCTGGTCGATCTTGCGCATCACCGGCACCAGCACGCCATCGTCGATCTGGACGGCCACGCCGATGTCGAACGAACGCGGGTGGACCACCTTGTCGCCGATCAAATAGCCGGCTGTGGTCGGGTTTTCCGCCAGCGCGAGGGCGAAGGCACGCAGCATGTAGAGTGTGAGTCCGGGCTTGGGCGAGTGGGTGCGGCGGTGCTCCAGCAAGCGGTCCATCACCACCGGAAAGCCCACGGTGGCCAGTGGACGTGTCCAACTCCGGCGCATGGCATCCGCCACGGCAAGGCGCATGGATGAGGCATGGGTGCTCGGCCAGGCTTCGAGGTATGCAAGGAATCGCTCCAAATCCTCCACCGTGACGCGGCCGCCGGCACCGGTTCCCGCCACTGCGGAAATGTCAGCCTCGCGCAATCCCATGTCGTCCATCCGTGCGCGCATCCTCGGTGAGATGTAATGTGCGCCCATTGTGCCGGTGGGGACCGGTAAGCCTTTGACGCTGGGCACCACGGCCGGCGCTTCCTCGTAGTCGTCGTCCCCGTCCAGCGCGAAATGAAGGTTGGCCTCGGTGCGGGCCGGGCATTCGGTCTGGCTGGCCGAGCGTTTTGCCTCAAGGGATTCAAAGGTGTCCACGCCGGTGCGGGCAACTTCCTCGGCAGTGACTTCCAGCAATCCTAACAAGGAACCCACCGAGTAGGAAACGCCTTCCTGCACCCTGAGCTCGGAGACCACCCCGTTGCACAGTGTGGTCACTCCCATCACCGCTTTGTTGGTTTCCACCTCGATGATTTCCTGGTCCGCGCGGACAGGGTCGCCCACCGCGACAGCTAGGCGGATGATGATGGCCTCGGCGATGGATTCACCGAGCTGCGGCATGAGAATGGGAACGGTGGGCATGGCGTGGGGAAATTTGAAATCTGAAATCTTCAGAATGCGAGCAGTTTGCGGAGGGCCTGGCAGATGGATTCCGGGGTCGGACGGTGGGCGGCCCAGAGTTTCGGATGATAAGGGACGGGTGTGTCACGGGCGTTGAGCCGCTGTGGGGGCGCGTCTAACAAATGGAATCCTTCCTCGGTGACGCGCGAGATCACTTCCGCCGTGACTCCGCCCCATGGGAAGGCCTCGCCCACCGCCAGAAGGCGGCCGGTCCTAGCCACGGATGCCAGCACGGTATCGATATCCAGTGGTTTGACGGATCGCAGATCGACCACTTCGATTTCCCAGCCATCCTGCTGGAGTCGTTCGGCGGCGCGCACCGCCTCGTGCACCATCGCGCTGTAGGCAACGACCGTGGCGTGTTTTCCCGACCGGATGATGCGGGCCTGGCCGATTGGCAGGTGGTCGCCGTTGATCGATTTCGCCTTGAGCCAGCGGTAGAGGAATTTGTGTTCGCAGAAAATCACCGGATCATCGAGTTTCACGGCATCGATGAGCATGTGATAGGCATCCGAAACCGAGGCGGGCGTGAGAACGATCAATCCGGGGTATTGGCTGTAGATACCCTCCATGCTCTGGCTATGGAACGGGCCGGAACCCGGAGTGCCGCCGGAGGGAAGCCTCACTGTGATCGGAATCGGCATCCCGGTGCGGTAATAATGCGTCGCGGCTTGGTTGACGATCTGATTGAAGGCGATCGATGAAAAATCCGCGAACTGCATTTCGATGATCGGCCTCATGCCCTCGATGGCGGCACCCACGGCCATGCCGATCATGGCGTCCTCGGAAATCGGGCAGTCGAACACGCGGTTGGGAAACATTTCCGAGAGCCCCTTGGTGGCTTTGAACGCTCCTCCGAATGTGGCGATGTCCTGGCCGTAGAGAAAGACTCTCGGGTCGTCGCGCAGCAGGGTTTCCTGCGCTTCTCGGATGGCATCAATGTAGGTCACGCTCACGACAAAACGGGTAGGGCTGCGGGTTGATTGTTAGGAAGGGGGAAACGCGTGGACAATGCCGTCCAGTCATCATGGTAGGGATCGGGGGCGGCCTCTTGCTGGGCCTGCGCCACGGCGCGTTGCACGTCATCCGAGATCTGATCCTGCCAAGCGCGGATTTCATCGAGGGAGGCGATGCCGTTTTCCACGAGTTGGCGCATGGCCAGTTCGATGCAGTCGCGGCCGTAGTGGCCGTTGCGAACATCCGTGGGGACGTAGAAACCATCATCGTGCTCGCCATGGCCGGAGAGCCTGAGCAGGCGGGCGACCACCAACTGCGGCCCTTGTCCCTCGCGGGCGAGACGAATGGCTTCGTTGATTACCGAAGTGCAGGCCATCAAATCCGTGCCGTCCAACGAAAATCCGTTGATGCCATAGCCGCGGGCGCGCTCGACCAGATCCGCGCAGGCAAACTGCCGGTTGTTCGGCGTGGAGTAGGCGAATTGGTTGTTGGCGATTATCAGCACCATCGGCAGCTTCTCGACGGCTGCCAGATTGAGCCCCTCATGAAACGCGCCGGTGGATGCGGCTCCGTCGCCGATGCATGTCGCGCCGACGCTATCGCCCAGTGTGCCCAATAGACGCCTTGCGAAAAGCATGCCAGCCACCAACGAGACCTGTGCTCCCAAGTGTGAAATCATTGCCGGCATGCCATCGGCCGGTCTGCCGCGGTGGATGTTGCCGTCCCTCCCGCGCATCGGCCCTTCGATGGATCCCAGGTAGGTGCGGATGCAATCAATCGGCGGTTCGCCAAACGCCGTGCGCCCGGCCTGATCGCGGATCAATGGCGCGAAAATATCCTTACCTTGGACCAAGGCGGTGCCGAGGGTGGCGCTGACCGCCTCCTGACCGCGTCCCAAATAGACGCCGCCGACGATTTTCCCCGCCTTATAGAGGCTGGAGAGCTTGTTTTCCATGATCCGGGCGTAAAGCATGGAATGGAATGCCGAACGCAGGAATTCGCGTGATTTCGTCACTCCGTCGGTGATGGGATGCAGGTCCATGTGCGGCACGAAGAAGGATTAAACAGGTCAGCGGCCAAACCTGCAACCGCATTCCCACCCGAACCCGGCATTTTCGCGGAATCGCATCCTCGATTTTCTACGAAACCCGTTCTCGACACGCGGAAATTCCCTGATTACTTTCCGCGCTTTCCCACAAATCATCATGATACGTAAATTAATCCCAAGTGCGCTGGCCCTCGGTCTGATCGCATCCACATCCGCCCAGACTCCCGCCGCAGACGCCCCGAAACCCGCCGGTGCCGCAAAAACGGAAGCTGCCACTCCAGCCCTCGAAGTCCCAGCCAAGCCAAAGTTGGACCCAGCGGTGATGAAGTCGGACTCGTCCTACGCTCTCGGATTCAGGACCGGCAGCACGTTCAGCCAGCAGTTCGGCCGTTTTGGCGTGACTGCAGCCGATATCGATTCGGAAAATTTCATGAAAGGCTTCGTTTCGGCCCTCAAGGATGGAAAGCCCGGACTCAGCGAGGACAAGCTCCAAGCCGCCATGCAGGCGCTCGGCGAAATGCTCCAGGCGCGCGAGAAGGAAATGGCAGCCGCTAACCTCGAAGTTGGTAAGAAATTCCTCGATGAAAACGGCAAACGTAAGGAAGTCACCACCACCAAGAGCGGTCTCCAATACGAAGTGCTCGCCAAGGGCGGTGCCGAAAAATACGTCGCTCCCAAGGAAGGCGTGGAGGACAACAAACAGTTCATGGTCAACTACAAGGGCACTCTGATCAGTGGCAAGGAATTCGACGCTTCTCCCGAGGGTCAGCCCGTGCCAATGACCCTGCAAGTGGTTCCCGGCTTCAAGGAAGCTCTTACCACGATGCCCGTCGGTGCCAAGTGGAAGCTCTTCCTGCCATCCGCACTCGCATACGGTGAAGAGCGCCGCAGCGCGGACATCGGACCAAACACCGTGCTCATTTTCGAATTGGAACTTCTGAAGATCCAGGACGCTCCTCCCGCTCCGGCCGGTGCCGGTGGCATGCCCTTCCCGATGCCCCAAGGCGGCGGTGGAGAATAATTCTCCCCCGGTTATCTCAGTTTATCAAAAAGCCACCGGGATTCCCGGTGGCTTTTTTATGGGATCAATTTCTTGACAATTTGAGCCTTTTCGAGCACTTTTGAGCATGGCTACTGAAACCACCTCACTTTTCCGGGTGCGCGTTCCCGCAGAACGTTTGCATAAGGCGGAGCAAATTCTCGACAGGCTTGGAATGAAACCCGGAGATGCCTTCAACATGTTGCTGGCTCAGATCGAACTCCGAGAAGGCCTGCCCTTCGAGGTGACTACCCGCCCACCGGGACTACTCTCGTCGGAAACCCAAGCCGCCGAGTGGCAGGAGGCCTTCGGTGCCTACTGAACCGAAGCCGGGCGAAGTGTGGTTCGCCGAACTTGGGATGGTGGAGAAAAGTCGGCCAGTTCTAGTTCTAGCGTTTCCCGAAAGCGAGGATGCACGGGCTCTTGCCGTGGTGGCACCGCTCACCTCACAAATTCGTGGCATGAGAGGCGAGGTGGATCTCGGTAAACCCCGTTGGCTTCCCAAGCACTCCGCCGTGAATGTCCAAGGTCTCGCCAGCTTCGATCATCGCAAACTGACACGCAGACTGGGCGAGATCAGTCCCACTCAAATGGAAGACATCAAAGCCGCGCTCAGAGATTTGCTGAATCTGTGATTTTGGAAACAATTCATGTCAGGCCTGTCACGGCGTGGCGTCAC
>CAIVKO010000247.1 GCA_903906515.1 Akkermansiaceae bacterium | reverse complement strand
TACAAGGATTCCGGCAACCTCTCCACCGGCCAGAAGTTTCTTGCGATCCTGCCGATCCTGCTATGGGAAGGAAATTGCCCGCTTGTCATCGACCAACCGGAAGACAATCTCGACAACCGGTTCATTTGCGATACGGTCGCGCCCGCCTTGAAGTCGATTAAATCCATGCGCCAATTGATCTTCATCACACACAACCCGAATATTCCAGTCCTGGGCGACGCGTCGCGAGTGATCGTGATGCAGTCCGACGGCCATTGTGGACGCGTGAAAAAAGCAGCCAGCGTCAATGGCTGCGGCGCGGAAATCGTCGCTTTGCTGGAAGGTGGACAGAAAGCCTTCGACAAGCGGGAAAGCCTACGACAGGCACAGCGCCAAACCCGCCCGTAACCCATGAATCCCGAGTTGTCACCATGTCCGTCCGGTTGGAAAGGACGACGCGAAACCGCTCAAAAAGTGTGCTGGCGCCTCGCCTCCCGTCATGATGACGAGGACGCCATGGCTGCGGTGTTGGATTTTGCCACGGATCGGAAATGGGAGGTTCGCAAGGTGGTGGCGGAGTCGCTAGCCTCGTTTCCAGAGGAATATTTCAAGGAAATCTCGACCGTGATGGCCGGAGAATCCCATGCCATGGTGGAGGCCGCCATCCGGCGTTCGATCTCCCGTCGGGAACTTGGAGAACCCTCCGCACCAAAGCTTGAAGGGCTGTTTTTGGAGACCTTTGAAAACATCAAGGCCCGCTATGGCACGGATGCCGCCGAAGCCGCCCGCGAGATGGCCGAAAAATTCACGGACCTTCATCTTTGCTCTGCGGTCCACGACATCAGGAACATTATCGACCACTTCAAACCCTCGGATGCACTCGTTGCCGATCCGGTTCACCAGGAGAACGTCAAGCAGATCATATGGGGCCACAGCTACCTGAAGCGAATCCTCGACATGATGGACAAATATTCCCGCCCGTTGACCGTTCTGAAATCCGAGGAGGATGTTCTGGAAATTATCGAGGAATCACTGGCGGACGCTCTCGCCCAGATCGCTGACGATGGTTACAACCATTCCAAAGTGAAAGTCCGCATCGACATTCCGGAGTTGGCATCGTTCTCGGTTGCACGCCTTGAAATCCTCCTGGCCTTCACCAATCTCATCAAGAACGCGATTGAGGCGCATGGCCGCCAGAAAGGAAAAATCCTGCCCGGCGTTGTGGAAATCAGCGGCACAATTCACGAGGGATTCATCCAAATCCAAATCCGGGATCATGGCAACGGCCTGTCTCAATCCTGTCTCGTGGGCATGCTCCAGTTTATTCCGGGCAATACATCAAAACATGGTGGATCCGGCTACGGCCTCCCGCTTGCCAACCGCTATATCACCGCTCACGGCGGCAGACTGGCACTGGAAAGCGAAGCAAACGAGGGCACGACCGCGACGGTATTCCTGCCGATTCGCGGGACTTCCGATACCATTCCATGAAAACCATCCTCATTATCGACGACAATCAGGGATTGTGTGCGGAACTCGCGGATCGCATCGCCGCCATGGGGTACAAAAGCATTTCAGTGCATTGCCTCGAAGACGCCCTGACAACCCTTGAAAATTGCAGTATCGCAATCGATCTGATCCTTCTGGACCTGGGGATTCCCGTGAAACCCGAGGGACCAACCCGCCCTGAAACCGGATTGAATCTGTTGGACCGGATCGTGTCGGAACCAGGGACACCGCCAATCATCGTGATCACCTCGCATGGCAAGGGTCACCACCTGTGCAGGGATGTGCTGCAGCGGGGTGCGCAGGGGTTCATCGGAAAGCCTTTGGACGAGGATCCGCCCGAAGTGCAAATCAAAAAGGTCCTGGCAAATCCCACAACCTTCCCTCCCCAACCCAACGGTCACCTGCGCCCGTTCATGGGAGGGGTGTTGATTGTGCATAAAGCTCGCATCGACCTGATGGGCGTCGAAGTTGGTGGCAACAATCCGCAATCCATTATCCGACGGGTCATTACGGCACTTGCGCCGAAACCCGGAGCAGTCGCCAAGAAAATATCCGCGCAGGCTCTATCAGATGCGGTTGGGGTGGACACCGCAGCAAAAATCACCGCCGCGATCAGGGAATTCCGGATTCTGTGCATCGACAAATTACGGGCAGCGGGGGTGGAGTGCGGGAAAAACGACATCATCGAAACCACGCCTGTAGGATACCACATCAAGGATTGGATCAAGGTGCGCGAGGGCCTGGATGAACCTGACCGCCCGCAGGTCGAGGAGGACTCGGATCTCATCATGAGGCAGTTTGCCAAGAGCCCGAAACTAACCCGGAGGCAAATCGGTGACGGCGTGCGCATTCCCGACCCGCGAGTGAAGACCGCACTTGGCCGCCTGACGGATCAAAAACGCATCAAGCATGTGGGTGGCAGCGGCATCACCACCACATACGAGATCGCTCCCGCCACCTGATCTTGCGGTGCCCGCGCAAATGGAAATCTGCGCCCCTATTCTATTCCAGCAACCTCAATGCCGGCTTGCCATCGGCCATCGCCAGGCCCAGGCGGTCGCGTAAATACCCTTCCATCGCTTTTCTCACCTTGAGTTTCAGCACGCCGTTACGCATCGCGTAGTCGCGCTCGACGGCCTTGCGTTGTTCGTCGCTCAGACCCTTATGTGGCCGCACCTGGAGCGTCACCCATTGCTCCCAATCCTTGTCTGCGGCCGGCAACGCCGCCTGTTCGCGGCTCCATTCGATTTCCGCGATCCGGCTCAACGTGAAATCCCGAAAATCCGCGTGCGTCTCGCACCACGCCCGCGCATGCCAGCGTGCGCCGTTGTGGCCCAGCGCATGCGGTCGTAGCCACCGCCATTCCTCCTTGCCGCTGTTGACGCTGGCGTAGCGCACCTTGATCCGCAGGCCATTGAGCACCGCCAGAAAAACCCTGCGCTCCACCGCCGCGCTGGCCTGCCGCACCGGCATTCGAACCACCGATACCCGGCTGCGTCCATCGTTCTCATCGGCCCCGCCATTCCAAACGCCGCACGCATCATCGCTCAAAAACCTGGCCACCGCCTCATCCAGGCGCGGTTGCGTCATTACACACTTCATCTCCGCCGTCGCCTCGTAGCGTTTCTGCCGCAGATTGTAAACGAAGGCACTGGGGTTCAGTTCCAGATACCGCTGCAAGTCCGACGACGCCTGCGCCATCGAAATCCCGAACAGCCCGACCAAGTCCTGCCGCTGCACGATCCCCTTCCACCACGCACACGCC
>CAIVKO010000246.1 GCA_903906515.1 Akkermansiaceae bacterium | reverse complement strand
TTCGAGGTAGTATTTTGATCCTTGAGTGAGGTGGATTTCCTTCGACATTTGAGATCCGAAGTTGTCCCAGAGGTTGGTGCTGATGCTGGCAACGCCGTGGCCTGTGCCGATTTCGGGGTTAAGTTCCGCGATTTTGCGCTTGGAGTATTTCGTTCCGTCTTCCGATAGAAGGAGCTGGACGCCGTTCGCTCCCGAAATCCAGAAACGGTAAGTGCCAGTCACGGGGGCTGTGATCCAACCACGGGCATGGGTCGCGAAATAGTTTACCTGATAGAACGGACTGGAAGCAAGCGGATGATCGTAGCGGACGATGTCGGGTTTGCTGTAGAATTTTCTATCGGCCACCAGTTCACTCGTTGAGTAAAAGCCGATGTCATTCCAGCGTTCATGGGTGAGCCTGCCTTTGAGCTGGCTGCGCTGCGCGGGGTCCGTGCCGAATGCCAGTTCGCTGATGCCGTCGATGAGATCACCATCAGCATCGTCGAAGCCCTCCGCTCCTGTCATGATGATCGAATCGAATTCAAAGTTGTTGGCAGATGCCGTGCCGGGACCGAGGCGGAGTTGAGTGATGGTCTTGCCCGCCCATTCCGGGTGGTTGCGCAGGTCGAATTTAAGCAACTGCCAGCCACCGGTGTTAGTGTAATTGGCAGACGATGACCTCGTTTCGCTGAAACCACCCTCGGTGGTTGTCCAGTAGAGTTTGACTGGGCATCCGGCCCGAGCTTTGAACTGGGCCATCACACCCGTTTGACCAGTAAGCGAAATGGTAGGCCCCACGATGTGTGGGTCGACGCCAGAGGTTTTGCCTTTGAGTTTGCCTTCCTCCCACAAGAAATTGCTGACTTGTGACGGTGCGGTCCATCCATCCAAGCTGGTGTCGAAATTATTGGCCTGCGTGAGCCAGTTGACGTCCGGTTGTTGAAAGTGATCTACCGCCGCGACATAGTCGATGGCAAAAATGGTGCCCACCGCGCCCGGGTCCAGTCGGAGACGACGAATGGTCTTGCCCACCCATTCTGGGTTTGAACTCAGGTCGAAACGTACGGTAGTCCATTGTTGGCCGGGCACTGTCTGGACCACGCGGCGAGTGCCTGCAAACGAACCATTTTCATTCTCCCAGAACAATTCCAGCGGACCGGCTGCGGACATGTAGATTCTCACCGCGACTCCTACCGTATCCTTAAAGGCCGTTTCGCTGAGTAAAGGACCTGCCATGTAAGGGTCTCCACCATTCACCGTTCCGCGCAAGCAACCCTTGCTGGCCGCGAGACCGGTAATCATATTTGCAGAACCCCAGCCGTCATTGCTACTTTCGAAATCCCAGATGACTCGAGTCCCTTCCCGCACGATGATCGAATCGGCCACGGGAAGCGCCAGCGTCGAACCTAGCGGGATAAGCAGCATCGCGGACAAGGCGAGCGCGATTCGGGCAAATCGGAGAGGAGAGACGAATGAGGAGGAGTTCCTGTGCATGGTGGTGGGTGAAAGGGTCGGTGATAACCAGGATGTTAGTGTGTGATGGTGAGGGCGGTCAAATTTTGATCTGTTAGTAGTTAGTCATGCGGCGGCGGACCGCCAACAAAAATAACGGGGTACAAACGGGTGATAAACGCGGCTGCATTCCTCTTCACAATGTGATTCACCCTGGAATCCGCAGTTGAGTAGCGGATGAAGAGGCGAAAGTGGGTCAAGTGACGGGTGATATGGCGGCGTGGGTGGGCAATAAGCACCATGTCATTCATGCCCGAGGCTTTGGCACACTACACCCAGCCGTCAAAAAAAACCGTTGCCAAATGAAATCTGCCAAATGAAATCTTGGCAATGCGGCCTAGAAGACTACGCTCGCAGCGGATCAATCTATTTGAAAAAACCACCAGCGGCCTCGGTCACAAGGCTGGTTCTGGTTATTTTTCTTCACTGATTTGCCTCCGGCCATGTCCGCAGCGCTCCCATTCTCGGCACTTTTCGCTTCCTTCTCCCACCTTTTTTTCCGCAATCTTCTTTTCACATGAACATTTTCATCGGCCATCAATCCAAAAGCGAATTACTAACAAACTTTTCCTGGGGGTGGGTCATCCTTTTTTCATGCCTGCTCTGTCAAGTTGGATATTGCCAGGTTGCGGTGACGGGCAAAGAAGAGCGCATCACCTTGAAAGACTTCAGGTTCAGGCATCCGATGAGCGTTATTTCGAGCGAGGAGGTTGCCATCGTCAAGGATCGGATAAAAAAACGAGTTGAGCCTCAGGCGACGGCCTTCAAGCAACTGCTCACAGAGGCGGACAGGCAGCTGGACTTTGTGGCGGATCCCCCGGAATCCATGGATATCATGGGCGGGTATGAAAAGAACAGCAATCTAGCGGAGAACAGGGCGTGGTTGTGGCGTAATTGTCATGCCGCCTATACCCTGGCCTTGGCATATACCTATACCGGGAACCCCAAATATGCAAAGAAAGGGGTTGAGGTTTTGAATTCCTGGGCAAGGAAAGGGACGGTTTTCACCGGGCAGGACAGGGGATTGCAGCTCGGATCCCATTTCACACCCATGTTATATGCGGCGGATTTACTCCGGTCATATCAAGGATGGGAACAGCCTGATCGCATCAGGTTTAAACAATGGTGGATTGAAAATTGCCTGGTGCATACCGCAGATGTGATGCGGACCCGCAGCAACAACTGGAAGGATCATGGTGTTTTGGGGGTGATGGTTGCCGCCGTGGTTTTTGAAGATACCGCCTTGTTGGAGGAGTCGCTGAATCAGCTGCTCGGTTATTACAAGTCCAATCCAGACCGCAGAGTGGCTAGATTTGGAACGGCATGGAAAATGAGCAAGGATCAACGCGGCACCTATCTGACAGCGGAAGTCACCAGAAATGGCGGCAGGAGCGGGCTGACTTATACTTTTTACTCGCTGACAAGCGGGGTTGAATGTCTGGAGATAGCCCGGTATGTCGGATATGACTTTTGGAGTGCCATGACACCCCAGGGCGCGAATTTCCAGGGAGCCATCGAACAGCTCTTCAAGTGGTCACGCCAGGGCGAGGCGTTTCCGTGGAATGCGGCTCCCGACAATAAGCAATCCAGTCCGTTCAATATGTTTGAGATAGCCAACAATCATTGCACGCTGCCAGGGCCGATGAAGGAATGGTTAATCAAGAACCGACCTATCTTCGGCGTGACGGGCGATGAGTATGTGACGTTGAACAAGGCAGATGTTTCCAGCTTGCATGAAAGCGGTAAATGAATTGGGTGATGGGCCTCACGTCTCTTCCTTGCCAGCAAGGGGCTAGCAAACTAGTGGCACCGCCGCGTAATTGAAACAAAAAGATCGGGTGACAAACGGGTGACAAACGGGTGACGTCAACCCCCATTTTCCCCGCCATCCAGTCTTCGCCAAGGCTACGACAGGCAAGTCGGTCCACGTATGAGCTGTCTATGAGATCAGCTAGAATGGATCGCACCGGCTTAGCAAGATCCCATACCGTCTACCCGCTTTCGGTAGGCAGACTTAGTATCTTCATAGTAGCAATTGAAAGCAGAGTGGTGTCGAGACTCAGGGTGGTCAGCCGCTGGTTCATCGGGCTTCATTCCGCTTTGGGCGCGGGTTTTGGTGTCGGCTTGGACTCGGACTTGGCGGACTGGGACCACGGGCGGATTTCGACGATCACCGGAGTTCCAACGTCAGGGATCACCTTGGTCAGGGCATACCAAACGCCGTAGTCTGCGTTGATCCGGTTGTTTTCGCCGGGATAGTTGAAAATCGCGGCTTCGTTGGTGAGGATGGCGACGATGTCACCAGTCATTTCGGCGACATAACGGCCGTTATAGACCGCCGAGCCGCCATAAACCCATGGGCCGGCGGGCATGACCTTGTTATTTCTGGTGTTGTTGATGCACTCGTTGACGGAGACGGAATGCTCGGTTTCGCCGTCCTTCCATAGCATCCGGATATCGACGCGGGCGGCGGCCTTGGTTTTGGCGTCAACGGCGGGCATCAGGCCGTTCGGGAAGCCGTCCTCGTCGCGCAACATGAACAGCTCGGGTGAACTCTGATAGCGCAGGAGCTTGAGCGTGATATTGAGGTGGGTGATGTTGACGGAGGTGCGCAGCAGCGATTCGTGGACCTTGCCCTTGTCGTGGACGATCACGAACTCCAGCAAGCCTTCGCGCATGTTGATGACGGCTGGAAAACGAATCGCGCGGGTCTGCTTGTTCAATTCGAAGTCGCCGATCTTGAAGCGGTCCGCGTCGAGCTGGACAATAGTGGGGGCGGCTTTCAGCGGCGCGGGTGGCTCGGTGCTCGGCGGGCCCGGGGTGGGTGGGCCCGGGGTAGGTGGTGGGGTTTCCGGCTTGGCTGGAGCGTCCGGCTTGGTTGACTGCTCAGCTGCAACTACGGGATGCCAAAGGACTAGGCAGAGGACCAGACAGCGCGGAAAGTAGCTCATCAGACAAGCCTTGGATGGATTCAGGTCGATGTCAATGCCGGTTTTGAGGCGGGGACCCGGCGAAACCAGCGCGTTACTAACGGATTTTTCAACAGTTAATAGTTTCTTCCAGGGTTACCAGGCGATTCCGTGGTCGGGATGAGCCGTTCCGCAATTTCCGCAAGGACGGGATCAGCGCCATCACCCTCGACGAAGGCAGCGAACTTACCGCGTCCGTCTAACATCTGGCTGAGTTGAAATCGTTCTCATCATCCACCAAGGCGTGAGCCTGCGTTTCTATGCGGACGACACTCGCTCGATGGTCTGCGACCCCGCCGAGAAACGTGAAAATGGCACTCTACTGCTGGCTGTGGTGGCGGTCCAAGCAGGCTTTCCCGAGGAGACCGCCACCTATTTTGCAAATCTAGTTGAACTCGCACCGCTGTGGGCCCAAGCTCCCGACATCGGAGCTCTTGAGTGGCCCGATGATCTAGAGGCCAGTCTGCGTGAACTGGCCCAATCCCAATGAAGTGACAGATAAGTATACTAATGAAAACATGTGATTGGTTTAAAATTGTTGGACTGGCGGTTGCAGGCTTAACCATGCCAAACCAGGCCGTCGCCGTGGCGGGGAAACCTATGGCCGGTAGCAGGCCTAACATCATTATGATTCTCTCTGATGACCAGGGGTATGGTGATCTTGGACGCAATGGCAACCCGGTGCTCAAGACCCCTAACCTCGACAAAATGTATGACGAGGGCATTCATTTCGAGGATTTTCATGTGAGCCCGGCCTGTTCGCCCACGCGTGCCTCGCTGATGAGCGGCAAACATGAATTTAAAAATGGCGTCAC
>CAIVKO010000245.1 GCA_903906515.1 Akkermansiaceae bacterium | reverse complement strand
TCATCCGGGCAAAGCACATCCTTGAGGTCATCCGCCGCCTGATAAGCCAATCCGCGCAACATGCCGATGCGGTCCAATAATTGGATCTCGCGATCCGTTCCCCGCCCGATCAATGCGGGCAGGACCAGCGTGAGCCGCAACAAATCGCCGGTTTTCCGCGCGGCCACTTCGCTGACTTCTGCGACCGATTGTTCTCCGCGCCAACCGCGAAGATCGAATGCCTGTCCGCCGATCACACCGAGCGGACCAAGTCGCGCATCCACCCATTCACCCGCACGTTCGCGCCGTGCGGAGGATGTCCTCCGGATTCCCTGCCAGATCATGGCGTAGGCGCGGTTGATCATGGCAAGTGCTGCCAGCATGGCCACGGATTCTCCATGGACCACGTGCGGACAAGGCGCACCACGGCGGGTGCGCGCGTCGTCCATCGCCGGAAGATCGTCAAATACCAGAGAGGCCGTGTGAAGATACTCGATGCCGCAGGCCACCGACCGTGCCGCCTCTTCCGTTACTCCCATCTCGATGCCCACCAGATAGGCCGTCACCGCGCGTACCATCGATCCCGGGCGTGATAGGATGTCGCCCAAAGCCGCCGCGAGGCGTGGTTCCACACGCTCCATCGGTCCGATTCCGTGGGTGAACGAGCTTTCCATCAAGGCCCGCGCGCAACTTGCCCGCCGGTTCCACCATGATTCTGGAGTCATAATTCAGTAGAGTAGATGATCATCAGGCGTCTGGCGCGCCGTTATTCTCACTTCACCTTGCCGACGATGTGGAAGGTTACTTCAAGTTGCGGCTCCACTGTCATCACCGCCATTGCACGGATGATGGGCAGGCTGAAATTCTGATAGTCCATGTTGGCCTTGCCATCGATGGTCACCCAATCGCCGTCTTTTTTCACCGTGTAGGGGAATGAGATAGCCTTGGAAATGCCGTGGATGGAGAGATTTCCCATGCCTTGGTCCTTGCCTGCCTTGTCGGTCCAGGATTTGGTGAATTTGAAGCTACCCTTCGGTGTCCCGCCGCCGAGCCACTTGATCATTTCCGCGTCGCGACTGGCGTCTTCGGTACCCAGATTTGTAAAATCCCAGCTCAGGTCGAATCCAGTCGGTGTGAGCGCGGTCTCGTCGCCAGAAACGGTGGCTTTGTAATCCTTGAGTGTGCCGGTGAATGCGTGGCCGGTGGCCTTGGCGTTCACCTGGATCCGGCTCCGTTGTTTGTCCACCTCCAAAGTGGCGGCATGGGCAAGGCTTGCAGTGATTAGCAAGCCGCAAAGTGTGGTGATGGTTTGGTGTCTCATGGAATTGGTGCTTCGATGGGTGTAAGTATTCACCACAAGAGCGCCGCGATCAATCCACATCATCTTAAGAAAATTCTTATGATGGATTGATCGATTTACGGCGGGGGGCGGTAACCCGTGAGTTTCTCGAACTTGGAACTCGCTACCTGGCGGAAACTTGCGTCTTTTTCGCGCAGAATGAACAAAGCCGCGGCATCCTCGCGGGATTCGATCCATTTCATGCCAGCATCCGGGCCAAGGACAAAAACCGAGGTTGAAAGCCCATCCGCGGTCATGCTGTCCGGGCCGACGATGGTTACACTGGCTAGATTGTGTTGGACCGGAATTCCGGTGCGGGCATCGATGATATGACACAATCGTCTGCCGGAAGCATCCACGAAAAATTTCTGATAATCCCCGGATGTCGAAAGAGCCTGATTGGAAATGGAAAGCATCGTGGCCATCGGATTGTTTTCCCGCCAGTGATCGACGGGGACGGTAACTCCAAGCATCCATTTTGTTGCGCGCGGATTGTGTCCCAGTACCCTGACTTCGCCAGCGATGGAAGCGTAGAGGTTTTCCAAACCATGGCTGCGCAGGACCTCGATCATCCGGTCCACTCCGAAGCCCTTGGCCACCGCTCCCAGATCCATGGCCAGCCCGGGGATATCCTTGGTCAGTTCACCATTTTCACCGATGGTCAGGTGTTTCCAGCCGATCTTGTCCATGGTGCCTCGCAACGTGGCTGCATCTGGCACGGTATGCTCGCCGGTTTTCTCGCCAAAGCCCCAAAGATTGATCAAAGATCCGAGCGTCGGATCAAACGCCCCGTCCGACTGGCGGCTGAGTTCGAGCGCGAATCGGGTGACTCTGGAGAAATCCGCCGAAATCTTGAACGGAGTTTTTTCCGGGGCACGGTTGAAGCGTGAGAGCTCGCTGTCAGGTTGATAGTTCGACATTTGCCGGTTCACTTCCACCAAGGTCTTTTCAATCTCCGTCTTGAGCGCGGTCACCTGTTGCTCTGTTAGTTTTCCGTCGACAATCTTGACCGTGTAATCGCTGCCCATCGTGCGTCCTTGCCATGCGACCACCGGAAGATCGGCCGCACCGCAGGGGCGACTGGTGTGAGTGACAACCAGCGCCGCTGCAATGCCGCGTGCTATGCGGGAAAATCTATCTAAAATCATGAGGATCGAGGATTACAGTTTTTAACCCTGGTTGCAACCATGAATGAGGCTTCATCATCTATGACACGGCTTTCATTGCTCCAGAATGATGGCGGCGGTTCTGAAGCTGCCACGTGCATCACTGGTTGGAACTTTGATCAAGCCGCAGCCGGTGACGATGCCCCATGCGTCATCCTGAACAAGGACACCGCTGACGTCCGCCGATCCGCTTGGAATGTTGTTGGAGAATTCTTCTGGTATCGTCAGGACACCTGTAAAAGTGCCATCGTATTTCATAACCTTGCCTTTCCATATTGAGTTGCTGGAATTGTTGTCATTGGATGAGCTGTGGTGGTTATCGTTGTTATTATGGGTTTTCGGGCCGATGAGGTTGAATGAGTCGTCGAGTGTGAACTCCGTCGGTAGCTCTGGAGTTGTCGACTGCGGTGACTGATTGCTGAGACCTGCTCCGTCGATGGTGACGGATGTCTTGCGATTTTCGCGCCATCCGAGTGAGGCACCCAAAGCGCTGGCGTTGTAGGCGGTGGTCCACCTGCTGGTTCCGAGGGTGATTGGCATGGCGGGGAAACCGTCTGGGTAGCTTAAGGTTCTGTCATCTGCAGCCTTCGACCACCACAGGGTATCGGTGAGTTTTGGATTTGTGCTGACCGGTTGGCCCAGATTGCCCAGTGTGACGATTCCACCGACGAAGGATTTTTTGTTAGTATATGGCTGCGTCCAAAGGACTGCCTGTCCCGCAGGAGATAGGCGAAGGGTGAGACTGGCGGGTGTGCCGTCGCCTAAGAGACCGCTGAATGTGCCTGTTTCCGGTCTGCTTACTTTTCCTTTCATCCAGCCAAGTCCCGCTGGGACATTGATGCCATCCTGCACTCCTGCATCAAATACCAGGTTGTAGGGCACGGTCATGGAAGAGCTTTCGGCTGCGTTGGCAAGGCGGAATCCGCGCAGGGTACCTCCATTGTAGGTGGCGGTTATGTTCGGAGATGCTCCGTCAATCGAGAGGCTGATCGTCACAGATTGCGCCCCCGCAGCTGCTGGGAAGACTGTCGTAATCGGCGCGACTGGAAGACCCTGAGCGAGGGTGAAATTACCCGTTGTCGTGCGTTTCGAAGCTCCTTCGGTTTCCAATGTGGCGGACCAGCGATTGGCACTTGTGATGGAAATCCTCAATGCACCTGTTGGGACTCCCTCCGTATTTTCAAGAAGGCTGTCATAGTCTCCAATGAGGGATGAAGGGAACGGAAGCACTGTGATGGGTAAGGTGATCGTGCGCACAACCGTCCGGCCTTGGAGAATCTGAACTCTGACCTGATAGGATCCAGGTCTGCCGGAGATGGTGCCGGATATAAGTCCGGTTACGTTATTGAAGGTGAGTCCGGACGGGAGCCTTCCCCGGATCCTGATCGTCTGACCGGGACTGGTGAGTCTATTCAAATCAAGCGTGATTTGGTTTCCAACCCGAGGTTCAAATAGCGCGCCGACAATGCAAATCGCGAAGGGGTCGGTGATTGAGGCCGTGCCGGTTCCTGTGAGATTGATGTCGAATGGATTTTCATTGCTATCGTTATTGGCGATATGAATGGCTGCGCTGCGAGCGCCTTCAGCGGATGGTGCAAAACGGACGACGAAGGAGGAGGTCCCGCTTGGTCCAGTCACGGGTGCGGTCGGGCTGCTAGTGACTGTGAAATCACCGGCATTTGCCCCGTCTTTGGTGATCGTCAAATCGGTGAGGTTGGCATTGCCGGTGTTTTTGATCGTGAAAGTGAGCGATGCGTTGGAGCCGACACTCACCGAACCAAAATCCTTGGAACCCGCATCGGCGATGTCAGTGCCCACCGGTTGCTCGACGGCGATTTCGGGGGCTGCGGGAGGCGTGCCGGTTCCGGTGACATTGATGTCAAACGGGTTTTCATCGCTATCGTTGTTGGCGATGTGAATAGCGGCGCTGCGAGAGCCTTCAGCGGATGGCGCAAAGCGAACCATGAGGGTGGTGGTGCCGCTTGGGCCTGCCACGGGTGCCACCGGACTGCTGGTAACGGTGAAATCATTGGGATTTGTTCCATCCTGGGTGATGGTCAATCCTGTAAGGTCGGCATTGCCGGTGTTTTTGATCGTGAAAGTGAGCGACGCGTTGGAGCCGACACTCACCGAACCAAAATCCTTTGATCCCGCATCGGGGATGTCAGTGCCCACCGGTTGCTCGACGGCGATTTCGGGGGCGGGTGGAGCCGCTCCAGTTCCAGTCAGATTGATGTCAAATGGGTTTTCATTGCTATCGTTATTGGCGATGTGAATAGCCGCGCTGCGAGAGCCCACAGCGGATGGAGCAAAACTAACAATGAGGGTGGTGGTGCCGCTTGGGCCAGCCACGGGTGCGACCGGACTGCTGGTAACGGTGAAATCAGCTGCGTTAGTCCCATCCTTGGTGATGGTCAGACCGGTAAGGTCGGCGTTGCCGGTGTTTTTGATGGTGAAAGTGAGCGGTGTGCTGCTGCCGACCGTCACCGAGCCGAAATTCTTGGAACCCGCGTCGGGGATGTCAGTGCCCACCGGTTGTTCAACAGCGATTTCAGGGGCGGGAACTGTGCCGGTCCCGGTGAGATTGATGTCAAACGGGTTTTCATTGCTGTCGTTATTGGCAATGTGAATGGCTGCGGTGCGAGCGCCCGCTGCGCCTGGCGCAAAGCTGACGATGAAAGTGGTGGTTCCGCTGGGTCCGGCCACTGGCGCCGCTGGGCTGCTGGTAACGGTGAAATCGGCGGCATGGGTTCCATCCTTGGTGATGGTTAACCCAGTGAGATCGGCGCTGCCTGTGTTTTTGATCGTGAAAGTAAGCGGTGTGTTGCTGCCGACATTCACTGAACCAAAATCCTTGGAGCCCGCATCGGCAATGTCGGTGCCCACCGGTTGTTCAACAGCGATTTCAGGGGCGGGGATAGCGGAGCCGGTTCCAGTTAGATTGATGTCAAACGGGTTTTCATTGCTATCGTTATTGGCAATGTGAATGGCTGCGGTGCGAGTGCCCGCTGCGCCTGGCGCAAAGCTAACAATAAAGGTCGTGGTTCCGCTTGGTCCGGCCACTGGTGCCGCTGGGCTGCTGGTAATGGTGAAATCAGCTGCGTTGGTTCCATCTTTGGTGATGGTTAAGCCCGTGAGGTTGGCATTGCCGGTGTTCTTGATGGTGAAAGTGAGCGGTGCGCTGGAGCTGATCGTCACCGTGCCGAAATCCTTGGATCCTGCGTCGGGGATGTCCGTGCCCACCGGTTGCTCGACGGCGATTTCAGGGGCGGGTGGAACCGTGCCGGTACCCGTCAGATTGATGTCGAATGGGTTTTCATTGCTATCATTATTGGCAATGTGAATGGCTGCCGTGCGGGTGCCTGCTGCGCCTGGCGCAAAACTGACAATGAAGGTGGTGGTTCCGATCGGGCCTGCCACGGGTGCGGTCGGGCTGCTGGTAATGGTGAAATCAGCGGCGTTGGTTCCATCTTTGGTGATCGTCAAGCCTGTGAGGTTGGCATTGCCGGTGTTCTTGATGGTGAAGGTGAGCGGTGCGCTGGAGCCGATATTCACCGAGCCGAAATCCTTGGATCCTGCGTCGGGGATGTCGGTGCCAACCGGTTGCTCGACGGCGATTTCAGGGGCGGGTGGAACAGTGCCGGTA
This sequence comes from Akkermansiaceae bacterium, assembly GCA_903906515.1. Classification (GTDB taxonomy): domain Bacteria; phylum Verrucomicrobiota; class Verrucomicrobiia; order Verrucomicrobiales; family Akkermansiaceae; genus Luteolibacter. The sequence goes on along the minus strand of CAIVKO010000245.1, from coordinate 3,447 downwards.
CCCGTCAGATTGATGTCGAATGGGTTTTCATTGCTATCATTATTGGCAATGTGAATGGCTGCGGTGCGGGCGCCTGCTGCGCCTGGCGCAAAGCTAACGATGAAGGTGGTGGTTCCGATCGGGCCTGCCACGGGTGCGGTCGGGCTGCTGGTAACGGTGAAATCAGCTGCGTTGGTTCCATCTTTGATGATCGTCAAGCCCGTGAGGTTGGCATTGCCGGTGTTCTTGATGGTGAAGGTAAGCGGTGCGCTGGAGCCGATATTCACCGAGCCGAAATCCTTGGATCCTGCGTCGGGGATGTCGGTGCCAATCGGTTGCTCGACGGCGATTTCAGGGGCGAGTGGAACAGTGCCGGTTCCCGTCAGATTGATGTCGAATGGGTTTTCATTGCTATCATTGTTGGCAATGTGAATGGCTGCCGTGCGGGCGCCTGCTGCGCCTGGCGCAAAGCTAACAATGAAGGTGGTGGTTCCGCTAGGGCCTGCCACGGGTGCGGTCGGGCTGCTGGTAATGGTGAAATCAGCGGCGTTGGTTCCATCCTTGGTGATCGTTAAGCCCGTGAGATCGGCATTGCCGATGTTCTTGATCGTGAAAGTAAGGGGTGCGCTGGAGCCGACCGTCACCGAGCCGAAATCCTTGGATCCCGCGTCGGAGATGTCCGTGCCCACTGGTTGTTCAACAGCGATTTCAGGGGCGGGTGTGACGACCGTCGGTGTCCAGACTACCTTCATTCCTGTGAAGTTGGTGCCTTGGTCGGGAAAATTTGTGGTACTGGCGCTGGGACCTTTGGTCCAGGTCATGGTAGTGCCGGTGGCGGTGGTAACCGGACTCCCCAACCCATCTTCAGCATACTGAATCCACATCTTGTAAGTTCCATCCGGCACCGTGTTTCCCAAAGCATCCTTGCAGTTCCAAGTCGTGGTAAACGGACTATTTGGTGCGGCATATGTTATTGCCGTGGCGGTAGTGTAGCCGTCCGCTGGGGCGAAGTTGGCCGCGCTGGCCGTGAGGCCAGCTGCGGTATACCAGCTTCCCAAATGACTCTGTAAATGATTGCCTCTTGGTTCATTGCATTGCTTGCGCAATGTCCGCACGTAGGCCCCGGTCGTCGCATCTGTCACCCATGCCACCATCCAGTGCTCGCCTCCATTTCCTTGATCTTTAAGCGTCGCTGTCAAACTCATGCTGCCTGCGGTCTGGCCGTCCGCGTGGCTGGTCAATGCTCCGATGGCAAATATGGCGGCAATGGAAGCTAGGATTGGACGTTTCATAATGTTGGGATGGTTTTTGATGAAAATACTGATGAAAACCTTACTCGCTAAATCCGGAAATCAATATATTTATTGATAAGAAATTTCTTATCAATCGCGCTCCAAGGGTGGATACGGCCCTGCAAGTCGGAAGAACATGCGGTCTTCGCGGGCATTGATTGTGATGGAGTTTTGTTCAGCATGAGGATGGAGAATGGAAGCCGTTTTATCGTATTCAGAAGCAGGTCAATCATCATCGTTGTGATCATGTTTTTCCCGGCGGCTTTCGTGATCGTGTTGTGTTTCTTTGTGTTCTTTTTCGCCATCTTCCATTTCGCCCAGTTGGATGGACGTGCCAATGAGCGGAAGCTTGACGGTTGCGCTGTTGGAATCGTGATTGGCAAACAACGCCGTAATCCATGTGCCTACCGCGATCAGTAGAAGCGCGCCCAGTAAGGGCTGCGCGGAGCGGATGGACTCGGTTGGCTCACCCGCCTTTTTTCCCGTTACCATGGAGGCACCGATGTTTTCGCGGTGCCGGATGGTATGCAAGGCGATCCCCATGAGGTGTAAGAGGATCACGGCGAGTAATGCCCATGCGAAAATCTCGTGCCCTTCTTCAAACGCCTCTCCATCTCGAACGATGCCGGTGATGAACAGCGCGGGAACGAGAAGAAACATAAGAACGGTTGCGACCGCCGAGCCCGGATTGTGTCCTGGATAACGTTTGGTTTTGTCGATCAACGCGCTGCGGATGTACCCGGCGATCTCTCTTGGACGCAGTGGGAAATTGGCAAAGCGCGCATGACGGGAACCCGCAAAACCAAGTATCACGCGGATTGCCAATAGAAACAGCGCGGCGATTCCAAACACCATGTGGCTCTGGAATAGCGGGTTGTCGTCATCAACCAGGAATCCGATGCCCATGGATGCGGTGAGCGATAGGGCGAAAGCCCAGTGTAGCAGTCGTGTGGGGATATCCCAAATTAGGATTGTGTTCATGGGAAGAGTTTTCGAACCGGTAACTTGCGTTGTTTTCCGACCTCAATCAACCTTTCGCTTGATAAGAAATTCCTAATGCGGAAACCCATCATTGAACTCGGCGCTTCCCATGTTGGTTCTGGCATGTTACCCACCTGTTCATGAGAATCCTCGTCGCCGAAGATGACTCCCGGTTACGGTTGCACCTGGTAGCCGCCTTGCGGAATGCCGGTCATGAGGTGGATGAAACCGGCGACGGGTTGGAGGCATTGATGCTGTTAGGTAAAAACAGTCATGACGCCGGAGTTTTGGACATCACCATGCCGGGGATGGACGGAGTGAGCGTGACCCGCGAGGCGCGGGCCAGGGGATGCCGGGCCACGTTGCTGCTTTCCACGGCCCGCGGCGAGATTGGCGACAAAGTGGCGGGTCTCGATGCTGGGGCGGATGATTATTTGGTCAAACCGTATTCGATCGAGGAGTTGTTGGCCCGGTTGCGGGCGTCCGAGCGACGGGTGAAACCTGAATCCTCGAATATTCTGCGCGTGGCTGATCTGGAGCTCGACATTGTTTCCCGGACCGCCCGCCGTGGCGGCGAGTTAATTATACTCACCAACCGTGAGTTCGCACTGCTGGAAACGCTGGCCGCCGCCTCACCGCGTCCGGTTTCAAAAGCGGCGTTGGTCGAGCGGGTGTGGGATCAATACTTCGATCCCGGTTCTAATGTGGTGAATGTTTATGTGAACTATCTGCGCAGGAAAATCGATTTGCCCGGACTCAAACCGTTGATCCACACGCGTCGTGGGGTGGGTTTCTTTCTGAGCGAGGAAGGATACGTCGCGCCATGAGCTATCGCTTCCGTATTGCCGCGTGGATGGTCCTTTCCTGTACGCTGATTATCGTGGTGATGATTTTTGCCGGGCACCGTCGGCTTGACGAGGAATTGCGCGAAGGGAAAAAGGATAAGACCCATCCCAAAATAGCCGGATGGAACCTTCATAACAGTTATTCCGAGGAGGAGATCAAAGAGATTCTTGGCGAGATGTTAGAGGGCTGGGCTTTGGCGGCTGTGCCCATGATCGTCCTTTCGCTCGGTGCCGGGTTGTTGTTGGCCCGTCGCTCGCTACGGCCGATGCATGATATCAACCGCCAGCTTCAGGAAATGCGCCCGGACTCCCTGCGCGGCGGTATCACTATCCCGGAGGCGGATCCTATC
>CAIVKO010000244.1 GCA_903906515.1 Akkermansiaceae bacterium | reverse complement strand
CGTCGGGCATGGGCGAGGCAACCTCCGTGACGGAGTCCGAATTTCGTGGCAACGGTATCATAGACGACGTAGCCGTCGGTATGGATGGCGCCTTGAAAAGCGATGGTGTTGGTGATTTCATCGTAACCCAGCATTTCCAACGAAAACCACCCATCATGAAAACAAACACCGCCATTATAACCGCCATCGCCACGCTTCTCTCCCTGCTGCCCTCGTGCAGAAAAGACGAATCCGCCGAACTGAAATCCATCCGCGAAGAACTTCAGAAATCTAATGCCCGGCAGGAGGACATGCAGAGTAACCAACGGATCGAGCGCGAGGGAAAAGCTCTCGAAAACCAGAGATCCTTCCTTGAATAGCCCCCGAACCCGCCATACCCGATGCCTATTTTCGCGTCAGAAGAAACGTCAGTTCCTCCAGAAACTCCTGCGGTGTCACCTTGCACGCCTTGCAGAATGAGATCCACTCGATCACGTCAAGACGCCGTTGACCGCGCAGAATGTCGCTCACGGTGGATTGACTCACGGTCATTCTGCGGGCGAGTTGCTGCTGGGACAGGCCCGCATCGGTACGGATACGTCCCAGCACTTTCAATAAGGACTCCTGATCGGCTGAATAGATTGACTTTGCCACCAAGCGATATTGCAAAATTTGGCCGAATATCGAAAAAGCTGGTAAATTATCGAATAGAATATCAGAACCCTGCTGGTGACGAAATCATCACAACGCTCCGTGCAAGCATGAAAACACAAGGAAATTCATGATCCTTCACAAAAGAGCAAGATGTTTCAGGTTTCCGAAGTATCACACCCACCACTTTTACACAAAAAACTGAGACAAAGCCCTCCATTACAATAAAATCACTCCGCATTTCTTGACCGGCATCCAAACATTCATAACCTCACCCCGTCGTGAAAATACCAATTCCTACTCTCTTTTCAATCGCGCTTCTAGCAGTCTCTCATGCCATTGCTCAAGAGACAACCGAAGCGGCTTCGGCAACCGACCAACCGGTTGACACAATCACCGAATCGGAAATGAATTCAAGTCTGGTAGATAACATTGCCGATGCCGCTCTTGGCAAGCGCACCTTCATCCCTCACGCATTGAAAGTGCAGCCCTTCACCCCGCCGCCAGCTCCAGTGGTGAAACGCCTCCCCGCAATCCGGGTTGACGCCGTCGTCACCCACCGTTCCAAAAATGCCCGTACTATCACTCTCCAGCGCGGCGAAGCCTCCACCGAACCGGACCTGCCGCCACTTCCTCCACCCCCGCCCTACGTTGAACCGCAGGAACCCACCCCGGAGGAGATCTCACAACGTATCTGGCAACAACGCCACAACCTCAACCTCGGAGCCACCATCTATGACCACAAAATAAGCGTCGTCAACTGGACCGATCAAATCTCTCTCGTTCACTATGAGGCCGTTTGCGGCTTCGATATTGGCCTGTTAGCCGGTGTCGGCAACTTCGTCCACAAGGGTGAGGTATATAGCCTCTTTCTGATGCATTCGAACTGCGATACTACTAAGGAGCGCCAATTTGCCGACCAATGGCAACCTAAAATACCGGATGTAGCCCCAGGTGAAATCCTCATCACCCGCGGCGACGTGAAGGACACCGCAGCCACCGCGCCCATGACGGTGGTTAATGAAATCATCGCAGCGGAAATACCTCGCCTGCTTCCCTATCAGGCGGCCAGAACCACCTATCAAACCGCCTCCGCCGCTTGGAACGCCGCACACCCGCCAATCCTCCGCGACGAAACCTTCATTCTCCGCCCGCATCGCGGCAGTCGCTACCTGTCTAGCGAAACGCCTAAACAACCTGCCCAACCATGAAATCGCACTTGCACCGCATCCCTCTGTTCTTGCTCTGCGTCGCGTTCGCCTCGGCGGAGCCACCGGGTATCGATCAATCCCTGGAGTTCATATCTCCGCCGACCGGCGCGATGTTCATCCGTTGGCATGGCAAACCCGGACGCAGTTACTTCGTTCAGGTTTCCGATCCCGCCAACCATCTCAACTCTTGGCACTTCGCCACCATCATTGAAGGTGGTAATGATCAGGACATCAGCTATGAAGTTGACGGCACAGCAGACAAGGGCTTCTTCCGCCTCAAATACACCGACCAAGTTCCAGGTCAGGGCGAAACCCTCGACACGGCGGACTTTGACCACGACGGAATAGCCAATCTTGCCGAGATCAACGTAACACCCCAGACCGATCCACTGAACCCAGACACCGACGGCGACGGGATGCCCGATGGTTGGGAAAACCTCTACGGACTCGATCCTAACAATGCTTCGGACGCAAGCGGCGATCTGGTTGGCGATGGAGTAACCAATCTGGTGAAATACAAAACAGGGAGAAACCCGCTGGTTGTGGCATTAACAGACACTGCCGGAACTTTGGCACTAAAGGTTCACACTCCTTTGGAATAAGCTTTGAAATCCCTGAAACACTACGAAAGACGATGAAAACGAAACTTCTGAAAGCCATTGTAACGTCCTTGCCCGTGCTTTACTTCGCAGCCACGGCTTCAGCAAAGGACGCGGAAATGCCACGTGTACAAAAGCCTGATCCCCGCGCTGCCTCCAAGGCCAAGTTGATTGAGCGCTACGACAAGGATAAGAACGGCAAGCTCGACAACGACGAGATTGAAACAATCGGTCGTGACCGAATGCTGGAGAACGACCGCAACAAAGATGGCCGGGTAGATCAATTTGAACTGAAGCATCCAAAGGCGGGTGTCCGCAAAATGCCGCAGATGGATGAATTGCAACGGGCAATGGCACGGGAACGGGCAGTTTCGGCGGCGAAAATTCAACAGGAAAAGAAGCAATCAAAAACTGCCGACAAACCGGTTGAAGGCCAGGTTAAATAACTCCCAAAGATTGAAATATTTAACACCTTATTGGTACAAACTTTTAACCGGATGCCCCTAAGCATCCCCCCAATTTTCCCTATGAATTCCTGCTATCGAGCTTCCAGAAATATTCTTCACATCTTTTCCGGTATTGTGACCTTCGCGTTAATGCCAGCGAGGGCCAGTGACAATCCGATCAACTTCAACGATGTTATCGGCCTGACAGTGGAAGTGGAGGATTCGGAGAATTGCAATGGCTCAAATTCCAATACCCAGACAGTTACGAATTTTGCCCGCCTTTCAGGGGGAGACGGCGGCGGCTCCATTAAACTGGCCATTACCGTAGTAGGATCTGTGGAAACACAAGATGCTCCTTTCGACTATGTCTATGTGAACGACGTCCTGTTCTTCAGCGGCGTCGATGAAGATGGAGGATGTGCGATGACCACCAAGACAGTCACCAAGACGGTTACTGTCAATCCGAGCGAGGGCATCACCCTGAGTTACGACACCTCTGACGGACTCTATCATACAGGTGCCTATGCCACGATCACGAATATAGAACTGGTAGAAGGAGGATGCTCCTGCAGCTGCACGGCGGGAGGCGGCAGTATGGAGAATGGCAGCATCCACGTCGCCCTTAACCTCGGTAGGGCAAACTTTGGAGAGTCCGTAGGAGCGCTGCAAATTGTCGAAACCGCTCCCTCCGCTGTGCTTGGAACACCGTCATCGCTCCGCTACTCTTCAGCTTGGTCCGGAGTGGAAGTCATTCGCGATGGAAACGACGCCATCCGCCAGGTCAAAGCACCACAGTGTCTTGCGGACGTGATAACGGAAACAGCCGACAAATTCCGCGTGAATTTCTACGATGCCAACAACATCGGACCGCTTTCAGACGGCCTTCACAATCAAACTGGGAAAACCACTTACGTTTCGTGGGTTATTGAGAATGTCGATACTGTCAGCAACGAGCACTTGAAGATTACCCAGACGAAGGGGTCTGTCAGTGTGGTCAACGAATTCCTCTGGGATGCGACCGCTCAAGGTTGGGAATTATGGGAAGGCAACGGCCAGCGGAAGGAGAAGAAATCCGTCGTTGTCGATTCCGTGGCGAACACCCGGACGGTGACCACTGTGGTGAAGAATACAGTCAATACGGTTGTCTCGAAAAATGTGAAAACCTACAAGGACTTCTCATGGGGCCGGGAACTCATTCAATCGGTGGTCGATCCCGATGGCTCGGCCATTACGACGACTCGCGCCTTCTACGACAATCCAGCCACCGACGGAGGGGCATACGCCAAATTGAAGTCGGAAACCACCCCAGGTGGCGGCTGGGCCACCTATCAATACGACGCTGTCGGCAGACTCATCAAAACTGTCGGGCCTTTTCTGGACGCGGCGTATGGCTCTGCGGATAACCTCTGCAAGGTGACAACCATTGCCTATCTTGACAACGCTCCTCAGGAAACCCGAATTATCGCCATTCTCGGGCAGGAAGTCGGACGAAGTTACAAAGTCACCACGGACGACTTCAACCACATCACACAGGAAGTTGTTTGCACGATGCCGGGGACCGCCTACGATGCCGAATCAAATCTGGTTACCACCACCCAACTGATTCCAAGCGGGGAGTTCGTTGGGGAAACCCAGTGGATCTCCAATCCCGATGGCACCGGGACGACTTACGAATATTCAAAAACCGAAACACTAAAGACCGTGATCGTATGTCAGGGGGAAATGGTCGCCCACGGCTGGGTGATTTCCGGCACCCGCACCACCACCAATACAGACATTGCAGGAAACTTCATCTCCGAATTGATAGAGGATATTGAATCGGACTTCACCCTTTCCCTGAAAACTGTTCCCAACATGGACGCATTCGGACGTCCAACAGTCATCGACTACAACGATGGCACCACCGAAACGATCAATTACGGTTGCTGCGGTGTCGACTCACGCACCGACCGTGAAGGCATAACCACCAGTTATACTTACGATGCTTTCAAACGGGTTCTCACCGAGACCCGCGCAGGTATCACCAAATCCTATACTTATGACGCGGAGGGCAGGATTCTCATCCGCAAAAGGATCGGAAGTGACAACAGCGAAATCGTCCAGGAAACTCACATTTATGACGTGGCAGGACGCCTTGTCTCCACCACTGACGCGCTGAACCACCCGACCGGCCACACATACTCCATCGACGGTAGCAGCCGCGATGTCAAAACAGTGACTTATCCCGATGGTGGAACTCAAATCATCGTCCGCCACAAGGACGGGCGTATCTACGATATTTCCGGCACCGCCACCGCCCCACGCCGAATGTTCTACGGCGTGGAGTTCGGTTTGGGCTATTTCGAGCGCAGTGTGAATGTTTCCAGCACCGGAGGCATGGACGAATGGACCAAGACTTGGCAGGACATCGCCGGACGCGTGGTAGCGATTCAACAAAACGGCCGCAACGCAGCAACCCGCCAATACAATATCGAGGGTAACCTGCAGAAGACCGTCGATCCCGATGGAGTGACGATTCTCTATAACTACGATCTGTTAGCAAACCAGACCTTCACCATTCTGGATGCGAATCGGGATGGGCTTGCCAGCGCCACCGACAGGATTGAAACCACCTCCCATCAGGTGATAGGGGCACATGGAACCATAGTCCGGCGCACAGAACAAAAAATCGTCAATGCGGTCGATACCGAAGAACTCGCATCCCAGACCGACATTAGCTCAGATGGTCGCAGCCAGTGGAACACCCAATGGGGACAATCCAGCACTGCCGTCATTACCTATGGTCCCGGACCTACGCGGACGGAAACTTTAACCCGCCCGGACAACAGCACCGAAACCCGAAGCTATACCCAAGGACGCCTCATATCGGAAATCGTAGCGGCTTCCGGCGGGACTCCGGTTCTCAGATCCGTTTCCTATGCTTACGATCCCCATGGTCGGCTTGAAACCGCCACCGATGCACGCAATGGCACGACTACTTACAACTATGATAACATGGATCGGGTTCTAAGTATCACCACGCCCGCACCTGGCCCCGGCCTCCCCGCACAAACCACCCACCACGCCCATGACACCATGGGGCGAGAAACCGTCACCACCCTGCCAGACGGCAGTCAGACGACCAACGAATACTTTTTAACCGGTCAACTCAAGAAACAGAGCGGTTCCCAGATTCCAACCGTCCAATACACCTACGACTCGCAAGGGCGGAAGAAAACGATGCTCACCAGCGGCCAAGTCGGCCCCGCCACCACCACCTGGACCTATCAGGACACCACCGGTTGGCTCATTGGAAAAACCTACCCTAACGGCGACACAATTTCCTACACTCAAACAGCCGCCGGACAGCCACTAACGCGCAACACGGGCCGGGGTGTCACGCGCTCCTACACCTATGACTTGGCCGGCCGCCTGACCGGAATCGACTACTCCGACACTACCCCCGATGTCACCTACACCCTCAACCGCTTAGGCCAAGTGACGGGCATCAGCGATGGCATCGGCACCCGCATTCTCAGCGTTGCCACTGATGGACGCAAACTATCTGAAACCTATTCCAGCGGTCAGATGTCGGGAACTTCAATCACCACGGACTATGACGCTCTCTTGAGACGCGAGACTTTTTCCATGAGCACTGGCGGCCCGTCCTACAATGTCACCTGGGGTTATGACGGAGCATCCCGCCTTGCTACCGTCGCCTCCGGCGCGGAAACAACCCACTACACGTATGCCGCGAACTCCGGACTCGTCACTAGCCTAACAACCTCACGTAGCGGCACACCCCGCTTAACTACCACATCGTCCTACGACTCGTTGGAACGCCTCACTTCCATCAGCCATTCAAACGGAAGCACGGTCGTATCCTCACACGCCTACGCCTATGATGCCCTCAACCGCCGCACCGAATCTGTCCTTGAGAATGGTAGCGAATGGAATTACCAGTATGACACCATGGGACAAGTGATTCTCGGAGAAAAGAAAAGCGCGTCAAATTCACCGATACCCGGAATGAAATTAGGCTATGCGTTCGATGGCATCGGCAACCGCAGTTCAGCCACCGTCAACGACCGCAGCGGAAACTACACGGCGGATGAGGCCAACCAATATGTCGAACGCCAGATTCCCGGAGCACTCGACATTCGCGGCAGGGCCAGCACCGCAGCCAGAGTCACCGTCAATACCGAGTCCACCCAGCGGCTGGATGAGTATTTCCACAAAGCCCTCACCATCGACAACAGCGCCGGGCCCCAATATCCCGGCGTGTCCGTGCTCGCCGTGCGCAACAACGCCGGCCCCAACGGTGAAGACCTCAAAAGTGAAACCACTGGAAACCTCTTCCTCGCTAAAACTCCCGAAACCTTCACCCACGACGCGGAGGGCAATCTAACATCCGACGGTCGCTGGATCAACACTTGGGACGGCGAGAACCGTCTGATCCGCCAGGAAACCATCGCCACCGTCCCCGCCGCCGCAAAACGGAAACTCGAGTTCGCCTACGACTCGCAGAACCGCCGCATACGCAAACAAGTCTTTACCTGGAACGGCACCATATGGACACTCCAACTCGACCACCGCTTTCTCTATGACGACTGGAACCAAGTCGCCGAGTTGGATGCCACTAACACCATGCTCCAAACCTGCGTCTGGGGACTCGATCTCAGCCGCACCCCAGAAGGAGCCGGAGGAGTCGGTGGCTTACTCGCCATCCGCGAAGGCACGGAAAGCCACCTACCAGCCTACGACGGCAACGGAAACGTAATAGCCCTCGTCAAAGCGAGCGACCAAAGCGTCTCCGCCCGCTACGAATACGGTCCGTTCGGCGAGACGTTGGTGGTTGAGGAAACCGGAGTTTCAAATCCCTTCCGCTTCTCCACGAAGTATTTTGATCGCGAGACGGGATTGTATTACTACACAAACCGCTATTATGACCCTGCAACTGGACGATGGTTCGTCCGGGACCCAATAGAGGAAGCGGGCGGGTTGAACCTGTATGGGTTTATCGCTAATCAACCCTTAAACAAAATCGACAAACTAGGTTTAGTGGATATGAATTTGTCTATTACAACAGCTAGTAAAGATCATGGGATCGATTCAGATGCGGCATATTATAATAAATGGGATCCCAGCGAAGACACATATGATGTGGTCGCTCATGGGAATCCTTCGGGTGTTTCCAACGCTCAAGGTCAACAAATGACACCGGAATATTTGGCTGGGCTAATTAAGGCGGACCCAAATTATATAAGCCGCCCCAGAAAAGTCGTGCTTTACAGTTGTAATACTGGAGGTGGACCTGGAAATGGCGTCGATAGCTTTGCAAGCAAACTGCGTACATTACTATGTCAGGATGTGGAGGCACCAGATGGTGCAATTCAATCACGTATCAAGTTTAGTGGTCCTGAAGGCAAACAATCAATGACAATTACTTGGATTGTTAGAGATGGAAAGTGGCTCTTATTTGAATCCTCTAAGTAAACTGACTCCAAAACAAAATGAAAACCAAACTATTATTACTAGCGACTATTCTTGTTTCATTTCTTGGTGGAATGATTGTGGGTAAAGTGTATTTTTCTACTAAAGAAATTGTGGGGAAAACCACTCCAGAGTGGGCTTTTCTTGATGCTCGTCAGCTATGGCGTTCCAAAAGGAAAGCTCTGAAAGGAGATCATGATGCTCTAATGAACGTCTTGAGATTTTACGTATTTTCCATGGAGGATAAACGGCAAGCGTATTTTTGGGCCCGAGTTGGAGAAAAGAATGGGGACAGATCAGGCGAAATTACTATTCGAGAGTTCAATGAGAAATACAAAGACAGTGTCAGAGAAAGCGTTTCATTGGAGCAGCATTTTCTCGATGGTGGACTAGGGGATGACATGATAAAATGGTATGAGGAGAAGGACTCGTTGGAGTCAGCTTCGGGCTCTGAGAATCAAAAGTAGACTGAACCTTCCATGCCAAAACCCATAGCGAAGGCATGCATCGCCCATCCGCACCAACCTTGATTTGCGATGCCCTCCCCTTCAATTAGAGGGGGTGTCGGTGAGTTTAGCACGGATTCTTTAGCACGAAATTAGTAAAATGCTTCAATTGAAGAGTATTTATTCTTCTGTATTATCCTTCACACGGATGGGGTCATAGGTTCGAACCCTATAGCGCGCACCACTTTCCCGGCCTATGTGCTAAATTCGATGTGCTAAATT
>CAIVKO010000243.1 GCA_903906515.1 Akkermansiaceae bacterium | reverse complement strand
GGGGTCGAAGGTGAGATAGGCGTCGAACTTGCGCTTGGTGCGGTTGGAGACGAAGCCCTTGATCACGTCGGTCTTGCCGGTGGAGATGAGTTTGAGCGCTTGTGCGGTGGAAATCTCGTGGGAAAGGATCGACTTGCCGATACGGATTCCGTTGGGCTCTTTTTTGGTGACGAGTTCAGGAATGTGGTAGGCCTTTTCGCTCTGATAGATCTTGAAACGTCGGCCATCGGTCAGGTCCACCTCACCGATGAGTTGTTCCTCGGTGAGTTCCGCGGCGGCTTCCCTGTCGTCATTTTCGAAGACGAAATTGACCTTGAACTTGGCGTCGAGTTCGAGGCCGGCATCGAACAGCTTGTTGAATTTCGATTTGAATCCGGTGAGCGGGCCGACGAATTTTTTCGTGAATAGCTCGGTGGCCTCCTCTTCAGAAAGGAGTCGGCCGGCGATGTGTTTTTTCGCCTTGAATTTGCAATCCACCTGACGGCACTCGTAGGTGGCGTCGGTCTGGCGGAGTCCTGACGCACCGCAAACCGGGCACGACACCTTGAGGTCGGGAAACGACTGGTTTTTGGCATCCTCAGCGAGCTTGCGGGCCTTGACGACGATCTCCGTGGTGTAGTCGGTGATCGCCTTCATGAACACGTCGCGCTTGAGATGGCCATGTTCCATCTGGCGGAGCTTGTATTCCCAATCGCCGGTGAGCATGGGCGAATAGAGACCTTCGATATCCATCTCCCGGACGAGTTGGATGAGCCTCATCCCGCTGCCGGAAACGTGGAGATCGCGACCATCGCGAGCCATGTATTTCTGGGCGATGAGGCCCTCAATGGTGGCGGCGCGGGTGGCTGGCGTGCCGAGACCTCGCTCGGCCATAGCTTCTGCTAGAGCCTCGTCATCAATGAGTTTACCGGCTCCTTCCATCGCGGAAAGCAAGGTGGACTCGGTGAAACGGGCGGGCGGCTTGGTTTCCTCGTGGAGCACCTCGATGGATGCGACCTTGGCGGGTTCTCCGGCGGTGGCGGGGATGAGCTCGTCCTTGCCGGAAGCAACGCCCGGGCGACGGCCATAGACTTCCAGCCAACCGGGTTTTACAAGCACTTTACCATCGGTGCGGAAGGTATCGGTGAGAGAAGGCTGGGCGATGCGGGTGAGCCGGGTGGTCTGCTCGAACTCGGCGGAGGGGTAGAACACCGCGATGAAGCGCTTGACGATCATGTCGAAGACTTTCTGTTCGGTGTCGCTGAGTTTAGCGACCTTGCCGGTGGGAATGATGGCAAAGTGGTCGGAAACCTTCTTATTATCGAAAACGCGGCGGGATTTGGTGAGACGGGGACCGTTGTCCTTGTCGCCCTTGAGGACGGCTGAAGCGTATTTGGCCACCGGCAGATCGCTTTGAGAAATTTCAACGAGGGTTTCCCGAACGTGACCGAGATAATCCTCCGGCAGGTAGCGGGAATCCGTCCGAGGATAGGTGATCACCTTGTGCTTTTCATAGAGCGCTTGAGCGATCTGCAGGGTGCCTTTCGCCGAAAACGGAGCCTCGCGCTGGAGGGTGGTCAGGTCATAAAGTTGCGGTGCGATCTGGGACTGCGCCTTTTTCTCCTCGGTCACAGTGCCGGATTTTCCGTCGCAGCGGGCCTGGATGGCTTCTGCCACAGACTGATCCCAGATCCGCTCAGGTTTGGAATGTGGGTTGGTTTCGTCCTTTTTCCAGGATTCATCGATCCACTTGCCGGGGTATTCACCGGCTTTCACGGCAAAGCTGGCGTGGACTTCGAAATAGGGAGCTGACTTGAATGCTTGGATTTCCGCCTCGCGGGCGGCGAGGATGGCCAACGTCGGCGTCTGGACGCGCCCGGCGGCGGTGATGTTGAAACCGCCGTGACGGGAGTTGAAGCATGTCAGCGCACGGGTGGCGTTCAGGCCGACCAGCCAATCGGACTCGGATCGGCACTGCGCGGCATCGGTGAGAGCTTTCATCTGCTCCTCGCTGCGGAGTTCGTTCCAGGCATCGAGGATCGCATTGTTGGTCATCGACTGCATCCACAGCCGCTGGACGGGCTTGCGGATGTTGCCGATTTCCATGATGTAGTGGAAAATGAGCTCACCCTCGCGGCCGGCGTCGCAGGCGTTGACGATACGGTCGATGTCCTTGCGTTTGGCCAACTTGAGGACCAGCTTCAGGCGGGCCTCGGAATCCGGAATCGGATCGAGTTCAAATTTTTCCGGGATGGCGGGCAGGACGGCGAAATTCCATGGGAGCTTCTTGCCATTCGGGCCCATCGGCATGCGGAGCTCGACAAGGTGGCCGACCGCCGAAGTGATGACCGCCTTGTCGTTTTCATAGAATATATCGCGACCGGCCCCCTGCTTCTCAAACTTGCCGAGCGGCTTCGCCAGAGCCTTGCTGAGATCGGTCATGACACTGGGTTTTTCGGCGATGATGAGTGTTTTTCCCATAATGAAAGTGTTCCGTGGAGCGGATGCGGATTGAGGGACTAGTCTGGAGAACGCCCGTTTGGCAAGCGCATTGCTGGAATATGCGGATTTCCCGGCGCGTGTCAGGCTTGGGAAAGCGCCTCATCGAAGGCGGCGATGAGCGTTTCCATGGGTTCCAAGCCGCAGGAAACGCGCAACAGGTTCGCCGGCACGCCGCAATCCTCCGCCCATTCCAACTCCAGATAATGCGCCAGCATGGTATAAGGGCAGACCAAGGTGAACGGGGTCCCGAAGCTGGGTCCTTTGCTGAGCTTCAGGGAATCATAGACCTTGGGTGTCTTTTTCGGGTTTTTCAGCACAAAAGAAAGCAGGCCGCCGTAGCCGCCGTTCTTGCGCCGGATGGAGTCGTAATGGTCCCGATTGACCAAGGAGGGATGCCAAACTTGTGCGATGGCCGGGTGATCGTTCAACCACGTGGCGAGGTCCAAACCGTTGGCATTCACCGTTTTCATGCGCTTGGTGTAGCCCTTGAGATTGGAGAGCAGAACCTCGGCATCGGCGATGTAAAGCGGAGCGGTCTCCGTGGAG
>CAIVKO010000242.1 GCA_903906515.1 Akkermansiaceae bacterium | reverse complement strand
CGCCCACGCTCCGCACCGTGAATGTTGCCACGGGAAGGTTTGGTCGTGTTTCGCCGGACGGGCGCGCTTGGTGCGTTGCCTCCCGGACGCTCCCGCGTCAGCCGGGTCGGACAGACATCAGCCGCCGCGACCGCGAGCCGAACACCGGCCGCCGGAGCGCCGCGCGGGCGTTATGCCGCCCCGTGGGGCTACCACCGGTTGACAGCCGGCGAAATGCCGTCCACCGGTGGCCAATCAACATCTACGGGTATAGGTGGTACGATCCCCTCACCGGCAGATGGCCGTCACGCGATCCGATTGAAGAGGAGGGTGGTGAAAACCTGTATTGCTTTGTGGTGAATGACGGGGTTACATATGTTGATGTGCTCGGGGCCGACATTTATGGCGATACCTTCATTCCCACCTATGACGATTTGAAAGGGGGGCCAAACGATTTCAGAAAAGGGCCCGAGCTTTGGGAAATGAATAATGCCCAATGGGGGGGAGAGGATGTCATATACGACTTAAATCCCGGCGAACAAACGCTTAGAGATTATCCCGGTGGGCACAGACTAGGTGTGATATCTGATTCAATGGGTGTTACCGTTATAGATTATCGCGTGACATCATACTGCGAATGTGACGGTCCCCAAAAGCCAGAACTTTTCGTTCTAAAGTACTATATTATGGAGGTTTTTGCCACAATTCATCTGCTTCCGGAAGACCCAACCAAAAAGTCGCCATACGAAAGCGAACGCCACAAACGATTTGTCCGCTTTTGCGAAGATCAACACGCGCTCGATATAAAGAACTGGGCTGAAAGCAAAGAATTGGAGGCCTCGGTGGATAGTGTGCAGCGAACGAATTCCGCTAAAAAATATTTGACAAAGACGGAGTGCGAATCCAAAAGCAGTTTGCTCTTCATGTCTGATACGTCTTTCAGGACGTCTGCCAACGCTGCAATGGCGGTCACAAGGAATAGAGATGCAAACCATAAACACGATTGGGATAAACAAAAGTCCACTTTTAAATGAAAAAGCGCAAAACTAATATTGTATCGGAAAACTTGTGCTTTGTCTTTCCTAATCACAGAAGTTTTGCCAGACATATTGTTGCCATTCTTTTCGTTATGTCAGGAGGGTTGTGTCGGCAAGTTGGATTGGGAGTTTCGCAAGGGGAAACGGCAAGTTCCGGCCGAACGGAAGCCAGAAACGGTGATGCGGTGTTCGAGACGATCAATATCATCCCATCCCCAATTGAAGGCGAATACATCGGGCACTTTAGGTTTATCCACAAAGGCAAGGCGGCTCTGTCCATGCCGGGCCATGATGAGATTAAAGGTGATGAGTTCTTTCCCGCTTCGGTGCGCTATCAAATACTATCAGGTAATAAGTGGCTAGATATTAAGACATCGTCTTCCGGGTTGTTCAACACCTACCAAATAGAGCCGGAAAAGGAGTACAAATTAATCATCGATCTGGATTGCTTTAAAGAAGGGAAAGCGCCTCTCACCATAAGAGTTGGCGTTGAGAATGGGCGCTTCTGGTCAACGCCATTCAAATTGGACATCAGAACCGACCGGTCGACAGGCCAGTTCTCAGATGCGAGGAGAGAGCGTTACGCCAAGGTACGCCAAGCGTTCCAAAATGTCGGCTTCAGCCGGGAAAGACTGGAAGGCGCTGACTTCTGCGCTTCCTTTATGAAGTCATTGGCATCTCATGCGCCTGTGACGGATGGGCAGGGACACAATATCCCGCCTGATGGGGAAGTATTCCGTGTTCCTTTTTTCTTGCATGGTAAAGTATATATTGATTTTATTGGCAACAAGAACAGCGATGGCCTGCCTGGGTATGAATCTCGCATTATTTTGGATCCGAGCAGATTCAGCCGGAGTTGGCTTGCCTCCAACTTGAACCAAATTCGCCTGAAGGGTGATGTGATAGATAATCACATTTTCATTACTCTCGATGACGGACTGTGCTTCTCTGACGGTGGTTCGATAATCAATCTGGAGCTTATTTATAACAGTGGTGCCGCGAGTGTTCCGACCCCGGACCAACTCGCCGTGATGCGGGGCAAGATAATTTACGAACTCGGGGAATGGCTGCGTGAAAAGGAGGATGATCATGAAAAGAACTGACAATTCCCCAGACACGTGTACGGGGTCAGTATGGCGCTAAATTAGTGTACCGGTCAGTAGTATCAGATCAAATCATCCACTGTACCAGTCCTTCAATGTTTGATTTTTCGGGTTGACGGGGCTGGGTTAGGGGTGGAGGTTGGGCGATGGTGAAGTAGTGCACGGGGTCAGCAGTATCAGAGTGAATCAAGGATTATTTTGAGTTTTTTTTTGGGCGTGTTTTCACGGGCCAGGGTACCGGTGCTTGTTGGCTTGGTTTGGGTCGCAGATCAGGTGTCAGAGCAATTGTCATAACGCTGCTTGACGTCATCATATCCTGTGCGGCTGGCGGCAGCTTGGATATGCGCCCACTACCTCCCTGGCCGTCCCGAGCTGGTTGGGTCGGGGAGGGGACCTGAAGGGTGGTTGCGGGGAGGCTGGCGGAGCTGGCGGCTGTGCGGCAGGCTAGAAGCCCGCCTTCCAAGACGGCCAGGATGGCCATCCTCCAACGCCGGGGCCGAAACGTCGTTTTGATCCAGCTCGCGGGGCCGGTGCGTGGCGGTTGATAGTGGCGGCGGTATGGCCGCGATGCATTCATTTGCCACCGACGCCACCTGCCGGACCTTGAGCGGGTTGGCTGCGTGTCCTCCAACCTGGAGTTCCATTCTGCCGTCCTATCAGCGGCGGTGCGAGAATCACCTCAAGGGTCCCGCCGGTTTTCCGGCAACAATCTCCGGTTGACGCCGATCTGGAAGACCGGGATG
>CAIVKO010000241.1 GCA_903906515.1 Akkermansiaceae bacterium | reverse complement strand
GCCACCCACGGATGACCCGCCACAAAACCGCCACAAAACACAAAAATCGCCACAAAACCGCTGTTTACTTTACACTGCTTTACACCAAACCGGAGGTCGAAACTAACAGTTTTCCTAACGGAACTAATCGCCTCTATCCCTTATGGCACTAGTATTTTCAGCGATTTGACCATGTCGGATTTCACCTAAAAACGCCCGATTTTCGATGCAAAAAAAGTGTAAAGCTGAAAAAACACCTTTCACATGATTTGGATGGGGGTGGGGAGACCCGAGGACTTTGTCGCCACGCTTAATAGATTTCCTCCTCACTATCAACGGGTTATGACGCATTCAAACACTCGTTTCGTCACCAATCTAGCAATTCATATCCGTTAGACAGCCCAAGACTTTCCGAACGAGGCATATCAAACAGCGAGGAACAGAGGGAATTGATTTTTCAGCAATCTTCTGGAAAAGGCTGGGTTGACAATGCTTGGTTTCCGACCTAGCACTGGCACACCTATGAGCAAAATTGCAACATGCCGCTGGCTTGCCTCGCTCGTATTGTTGAATCTGGGTCACGGGATGGCCGCAGCGCAAAGTTTCCCCAATGATAGTGTCAATTTCGGACTGTCAACCTCGGTCTCGAATGGAATGTTCCTTCTCAACTGGGCCGCTAACACTGACCGTGCGCTCCAATCCAGCACCGATCTAGAGCATTGGGTCGATGTGCCCCAGACGGTTGGAGGACACACTTATTCCGCCAATATGGCACCCGAGCCCACGGCGTTTTTCCGGCTGATACAGCGCGGAGTGCTACCGTCATCAATCGCAATCACCGGAGGCGACCAGCAAAATGGAACAGTCTCACAAGCTCTTTCCACCCCCTTGAGCGTGACCGTGAAAGATGATTGGGGTAATCCGCTCTGCAACGTGATTGTCCAATGGCTGGCAATTTCAGGCAATGGATTACTCACCACAGCATCGAGTATAACAGACTTGCAGGGCGTCGCAACAAACGGACTGACTCTTGGCCCCGAGCCCGGCACCAACACCGTTACTGCCATCGTTGATGGCCAGACCCTGACCACTAGCTTTACCCTCAACGGCTACTGGGACGCTGACTCCGCAGCCTATTTTTCCCGCCTGACGGCACTCAATGGTGGGACCGATCCCATCACCACCGCTGAAAAAACCAATCTAAGCAACTTTATCGTTGGTCTCAAAAATCTCAATCTTTGGACCGCGCTAGCGGATGGTTGGAGCTTCCGCAGTTTGCAAAACGTCGGGACTGGCGTCACCGCTGCCGCCCTGAAAAACGACACCGCGAATGCGGTCTGCTTCAACAGTCCGCAGTGGTCTTCCATAGGCGTGGTAGTCGGCGCCGGAAAGTATGTGAATATTCCTCCAGTCAATACGCTGGTCACCGATTTTTCAGTCATTCAACTTATAAGTTACCGGGTCTTTCCAACCAACGCATCCAGCTTTAGCTGGGCCGCAAGAGACTCGCCGACAGGGACAAGTTACAAATCACAATGCTTAGGCCTGGCCACGTGGTCATATATCCCAACAGATCCGAAGTGGGTTATCTTCCGATGTGGCTGGGACACCCCATTTGAAACTTACAATCGTCCACCGGTCACAAATACTTATTATGACGTCGCTGTGACCGCTGACCAGAACACCCCCACCGCGGTAAAACTTTATATGGATGGAAGTTCCAACGGAGGAGGGCTCATCCCGACCAGCACCGCGAGGCCTGACGGAAAATTCGCACCTTCGAGTTATGGGTATCGCATCGGCGGATATAGCGCTGCGGGAAATAATGACGGAATGGATGGAACGGTCGCCATGAGTCTCATTTTCAACGCCCAACTTTCAGACACTCAAATCGCCTCCGTGCACAACCTGATCCGCTCGACGATTGGACAGGGCTTGGGACTTTCTGTTGCGGCCCCACAGCCCCCGCGATCCGGCACTCCCGCAGAAGTGATTGCTCAAGCAGGCCTCGATCAATCCGCACCCATCGGTCAGGCTTTGCCTCAGCCTCTGACTGTCCTTCTACAGGACTCGCTTGGCAACCCTATTCCAAACGCCCAGATCAACTGGAGCGTCAATGATGCAGTTGCCACACTGTCGGCAACTTCGGGCGTGACTTCTGCTCAAGGATTGGCGTCAACCGTATTGACTCTGGGTTCTTCTCCCGGTGCATACGTCGTGACCGCACAGTTGAACGCAAGTTCCCTTTCGGCAACCTTCAATGCGACCGGATTGGTCCCGGCAAACGCCACCCTAACTATTGCATCGGGCAATGCGCAAAGCGGAATTGTTTCGATTTCACTGGCCTCAATCGGCGGTCCCGCGATGAATCC
Organism: Akkermansiaceae bacterium; assembly: GCA_903906515.1. GTDB lineage: Bacteria > Verrucomicrobiota > Verrucomicrobiia > Verrucomicrobiales > Akkermansiaceae > Luteolibacter. Next base: position 2,234 of record CAIVKO010000241.1, on the reverse strand, counting down.
CCTGGTCGTTCTGCTTAAAGACGCCTCAGGAAATCCGCTCCCGCGCGTCCAAATCAACTGGCAGGTCACCCAGGGCGAGGGAACTCTGATTTCTTCTGCCACAGGGAGACAGGGCGAGCTGACTCCGAGTTCTGCATCCTCCGTCACGGACGCTGCGGGACAGGCATCCATGGGACTGATAATGGGAGATCTTCCCGGTCCGCAAGCGGTTCTAGCCGCGGTTGAAGGTGGCAGTCAGAGCATTTCATTCAGTGCAACCGCGGTTTTAGCGGCAGATGACCACATTATTTTAGTGCAAAATTATGGTGCCGTCGGCGACGGTGTAACAGATGACCAACCCGCGCTCCAGGCGGCCCTGACTGCCGCCAGACAATTAACGCGCGCCAGAGTGGTCTTTGATAAAAATAAAGTCTATCGCTTGGTTGCCACGCCCGACACTGTAAGACATTTAACTGTGGATTGTGGCGGCCCTACTGCCCCGATTTCCGCTTTGAGTCTCATTGGCAATGGGGCGACATTGAGATCAGATGTGCCTGTGCCAGGCATCAACGGAACGGGCATCATCGCCGGCAGCGGAAAATGGCAGGGCATAAGCACTGCCGATCCTGTGATAATCCACGGACTTACTTTCGAAAGCACTCATGGAATCACTGATAGAACCACTGACGCACTTGGCTTGAACAGTAGAGATCAAGCCGATGCCATCAAGCACATCAGGATCTTTGGAAACACCTTTAAGAATTTTTCCCGGCATGTGGATATTGGCGGGAGTCAGGATGTGACCATCACGCAAAATAATTTCCTGATGGAAAAAGGCTACGATAGCGGAGCCGGAGGGGTCAACGTCGGCGTCTGGATGTATCCTGAAACTGGAAGCGGGGCGTACGGGATTTTCACAAGGGATACTTACGTGACCAACAACTTCTATGACGGCCTCAGCGCCCTCAACAGTATGTCGGAAGTAGCAGGACCTATCAAGGCCTGTGGCGACGGACTTGTCTTCGGGGCGTCCATCAACTATGTGGTCACCGGCAATCGAATCATCAACTTCTCCTACGAAGGTATTTACATCAATTACGCCGATTACCGCGGGCTCATACCCTTGGCTGAACAAACCGCCACCGTTACCGGTAATGTTTTAGATGGCGGAAAAGGCGGGGGCTGGGGAATCCGAACGGCTTACAATAATACTTTAATTGAAGACAACGTGATGATCAATATTGACGCCAATGGCATTGCCGTCGGGAGAGAAACCACTAATCCACCTGAGATTTGGAACGTGCAGGTCCTCAATAACGACATTACGATGCGTGTAAACGCGGGAGCGGCAATCGGCGTTAGCAATTCGCATTCCGCAAGAATTACAGGCAATACAATTCGCGTACCCGCACCCAGCGCCGGTCTTACCGCTTATGGAATTTCCGCAGGCGGTGTCGGATGGCATCTCGGAGACGGAAGCATTTATTACGCGGCGAACGATTTAAAAATGGAAGACAACGTGTTTCAAATGAAATCCAACGGCGATGGTTCACCAACTGGAACTTCGATTGGAATCGAAATCTGGCATCTGACCACACCATTTTCCGTGGCGGGAAATCTGGTAATGGACGCTGACCAAGGCCTCTACTTAAAAGAACTGGGGGTCTGGTCGTCGCCGTATTACCGCTCTAACTACGAAGCGGGCAATCAATTTTTGCGCTGCATCAAAAATGTAAATCAGTAAACGAGGATGGGGCTGTACAATCTCTTGGTCCCCCCCCATTTCCCCCGCCCTCCGGTCCGGCCACCGGATCTTCCAACAGCCCTTCACCCCACCCCATCCCCCAAATCCGCCAGCGCCGCCCTGACGTTGCCCTTGGCCCCTTCCGCGATCTGGCGGATGATGGTGATGATCGCCCCAGCGCGGGCAAGGAAGTCCGGGGGCGTTGTTTTTTGCTGGATCAGGTCCGGCTGACCGGCTCCACCTGATAGTGTTTGCGAATTGCGGCAAGCACCTCGTCGTAGTCGTAGAGGTAGAAGCGGGGGCTCACCTGGATGTAGGGGATCAGCCGCTTGGCCATCCAGTTGTCGAGGGTTCGGGTGGAAATCGAAATCCGCTTGGCCAATTCCTTTTTCTTGATGAGGCATGGGGTGACAGTGCCCACCGGGCTAGCCGCATCCATCGGCTCGCTGGAGTTCATTGTCCTGACTGTGTTCATGTTGATGACTTTCATGGTTACGCAGGGTTGGTATTG
>CAIVKO010000240.1 GCA_903906515.1 Akkermansiaceae bacterium | reverse complement strand
CCGTTGATCAAGACCTGGAATTTTCCCGGCGTGCCGGGGGCTTTCCATGGTGCGACCCAATCACGGGTGCGCACCCAGACACGGTATTTTCCGGCTGCGGGAAATTTCGGAGTGGTGACCGCGTCACGCACCGGCACGCCGAGTCCGTGCGCGAGCAGGTAGGGTGAGCCCATCACATCCATCGATTGCTGGTCGAGCTCCCATCCACCGGGGTCGGCGAACATTTCAGCCTCCAGAAAAACCGTGTTTGCAGGCACCTGATCAGTGGCGGCCGTGACAAGGCATGGAAGCGCGGTAAATAAAAGGATGATGGATTTCATAAGGACACGTCGGTCTGCATATACATCCAGACCATGGTTTCCCTTTCAAAAACAAAACGCCCGTGGAAGGTGGTTTCACTGATCACCAGTGGCAACCAATGGCGATCGTCCTCCCACATGCGCCCGTATGGGATGGCATCCAGCGACGTCCACAGTGGCTCGGCTTCGTCCGTTTCGGTGGGCGTGCCTTTAAAATCATCCGCGCGATAGACGTGGCACAGGATGTCAGGAGAATCCGACATGGAAAACCACAATTCGCCGAGTTTGCGTGAGCCGACCGGTGTGATGTGGAGTTCCTCCTGGCACTCGCGGATGATGGCTTCCATCGGTGTTTCGCCGGGATCGATTTTCCCGCCGGGGCCGTTGATCTTCCCGGCTCCGAGACCGCGCTTTTTTTCGATCAGAAGCATGTTTCCATCCTTCACCACGAACATCAGCGTGGCATGGATGACACCCTGCCACTCGGACCAATCAATCGGGGATGGATTTGAAATTTCGGATTTCAATTTTCAAATTTTTTCAGCATACGCCTCGACGCTGTCGCAGGTGCAGACGAGGTTGCGGTCGCCGTGGACATTGTCGATGCGGCTGACGGACGGCCAGAACTTGTGCTGGCGGAGATAGGGCAGCGGATAAGCGGCCTGCTCGCGGGTGTAGGGATGTGGCCACTCGTTGCCACAGACCGTTTCCGCCGGATGCGGGGCATGTTTGAGCGGATTGTTAGACTCATCCATTTCATTGCGGACGACCGCCATGATTTCTCCGTGAATCGAGATCATCGCATCGCAGAACCGGTCGAGCTCGGCCTTGGATTCGGACTCGGTGGGTTCGATCATGAGTGTGCCGCCGACCGGCCAGCTCATCGTTGGCGCGTGGAATCCGTAATCCATGAGGCGCTTGGCCACATCCTCCACAGTGATGCCGCTCTGATCGGAAATCGGGCGGACATCGATGATGCATTCGTGGGCGACGAGGCCCGCGTTGCCGGTGTAGAGAATCGGATAGAATGGAGCGAGGCGTTTGGCCACATAGTTGGCGTTGAGGATCGCCATTTGCGTGGCTTCCTTGAGTCCCTGCGGCCCCATCATGGCGATGTACATCCATGAGATCGTGTTGATCGAGGCGCTGCCCCAGGGAGCGGAACAAACGGCGCCATCCTTGGCATCGAGTTCGCGGTGGCCGGGGAGGAAAGGTACGAGTTGTTTGGCCACACCGATGGGGCCCACGCCGGGGCCGCCGCCGCCGTGCGGGATGCAGAAGGTTTTATGGAGATTGAGGTGGCAGACATCCGCGCCGATCAGGCCGGGACTTGTGAGGCCGACCTGAGCATTCATGTTGGCACCGTCCATGTAAACCTGGCCGCCGTGGCTGTGGATGATCCGGCAGATATCGCGGATAGTGCCTTCGAATACCCCGTGGGTGGACGGGTAGGTGACCATCAGGCAGGAGAGGTTTGCCGAGTGCTCGACCGCACGGGCTTCGAGATCGGCGACGTCGATATTTCCGGAATCGTCACAT